>JBDTQW010000074.1:0-12492 GCA_039931975.1 Chloroflexota bacterium
ATCTGGACGTGATCGGTCGAGTGCTTCTCGTCGATGATCGTGGCGTTCTTGATCAGGGCCTCGAGCGTCTGGATCCGCCCCTCGACGAAGGCCTGCTCGTTCTTGGCGTCCTCGTACTCGGCGTTCTCGGACAGATCCCCGTGCTCCTTGGCATCGTGGATCCGGGTGGCGACCTCGGCGCGGCGGACGTTGGTCATCTCGTCCAGCTCCGAGCGGAGCTTAGTGAGACCGTCGCGGCTGAGGTAGGTGGGCTTCATGTTCACGGCGGGTGGACCCCCGTCTGCGATCCGCAAATGGCCAGTTGGTGCTCAGGCCTGGGTAAAGGAAAGAACTCCAGGTTCCGCGTCGCGCGCGCACCTGAAGTTCGACCGGTGGGGAATCCTAGTCCCGCGACTGGCGAGTGTCAAAACGGTGACCAAGCCGGCCCATCGGGCGGGTCACGGAGTCACGGCGGGTGGCCACGAAGTCACGGCGGCGGGGCGGTCGGCCGGCGTTGCTCATCCCTCGGTCAGGCGGAGCAGGCGCCGCTTGATCCGGCCTAGCGAGGTTCGGTCGGTGAATGCCACGAAGAGGGTGTCGTCCCCGGCGACGGACCCGGCCACCTCGGGCCAGCGCGCCCGATCCAGCGCCGCGGCGATGGCGTGGGCCGACCCCGGCAGCGTTCGGATGATGAGCAACAGACCGGCCTCGCGCATCTCCACCGGCAGATCCCGGAACAGCTTGCGCAGCCGGTCCTCGCCGCTCGTCTCGGCCTCGATCAGGCGCGGTGGCAAGGCGTACGAGACGGTCCCGCTCCGACCGACCTTGATCAACCCCAGCTCGGCCACGTCCCGGCTGATCGTCGCCTGGGTGGTCTTGAAGCCGCGTTCGCGCAGGGCCGCTGCGAGCTCCTGCTGGGTCCGGATCACGCGCTGCTCGACCAGGTCCCGGATGGATCGCTGGCGGAGCTGCTTCATGACCTCCATTGCGGTCGGTCAGCGCGGCAACGACAGGAAGAACACGATGACGACGGCGGCCAGCAGGAGCCGATAGATCACGAAGATCGTCAGTGAGTTCGTCCGCAGGTAGCGC
Source organism: Chloroflexota bacterium (assembly GCA_039931975.1). Taxonomy (GTDB): domain Bacteria; phylum Chloroflexota; class Limnocylindria; order Limnocylindrales; family CSP1-4; genus Chersky-267. The sequence continues at coordinate 1,072 of JBDTQW010000074.1, forward strand.
AGCAGAAGGTGGATCGCGGCGAACCCCGAGACAAGCGCGGCGACCATGCCGACGACCAGCTGCCCAGCCGTGAATCCGCTGCCGGCCTCACCCCTGACCAGCTGGACGATCTCGTACGCGCCGGCCGCGGCGGTGATCGGGGTGGCCATGAGGAAGCTGAACCGGGCGGCCGACTCGCGGGTCAGCCCCAGGAACAGGCCGGCCGAGATGCTGATACCTGAACGACTGATGCCCGGGATGAGGGCGATGGCCTGGGCGACACCGATCGCGAACGCCTGCACGAACGTCAGCTGGCTCGCATCGCGGACCTTGCGGCCCCAGCGATCGGCCAGCCATAGGATCGCCCCGCCGATGACCAGGGTGACCGCCACGATCCCCTCCGATCGCAGGGCCGTTTCCAGCCGGTCATTGAGGATCGGCCCGACGATGACCGCCGGGATGGTCGTGATCGCGATCAGCCAGGCCAGCCGGCGATCCGGGTCACCCTGGAAGGATCGATCCCGCAGCGTGGCCAGCCCGGCCGGGACGAGGACCAGCCAATCGCGCCAGAAGTAGGCGAGGAGTGCCACCAGCGTACCCATGTGGAGCATCACGCTGAACGCCAGGGAGGTGATGAACGGGTCTTTCCAGCCGAACAGGTAGGGGACCAGGATGAGGTGGCCCGAGCTGGAGATCGGCAGGAACTCGGTCAGCCCCTGAACGATCCCCATAACCAGCGCCTGGACGTACAGGTCCATCGATGCCTCCCCCTGGTGCGGTCGAGTCTCGGCCGCCCCCGGGAACGGTTGCTAACGGATGAACAGCGGCGCGAGGACGAGGGTGATCGTGGCCAGCAGCTTGACCAGGACGTGCAGCGACGGGCCGGCCGTGTCCTTGAACGGATCGCCGACGGTGTCGCCCACCACGGCCGCGGCGTGGGCGTCCGTCTTCTTGCCGATCGGGTTACCGTCCGGATCGAGCAGGTGGCCGGACTCGATGTATTTCTTGGCGTTGTCCCAGGCCCCGCCCGAGTTGTTGAGGACCGTGGCCAGCATGACTCCGGCGATGGTGCCCACCATGAGCATCCCGGCGACCGCCTCATAGCCGAGCAGGACGCCGATGATGATCGGGGTGGCCACGGCGACCAGGCCCGGGGCGACCATCTGGCGAAGGGCGGCCTTGGTCGTGATGTCGACGACCCGGGCGTAATCGGGGCGGACCGAGTAGTCCATGATCCCGGGGTTCTCGCGGAACTGGCGGCGGACCTCGACGATGATCGCCTGGGCCGTGGTTCCCACCGCGCGGATCGCCAGCGAGCTGAAGAAGTAGACCAGCATCGCCGCCAGGAGCGCCGCGATGAACACGTTGACGTTGGCCAAGTTGACCGAGGTCATCAGCTCGACGCCCTGCTTGCCGGCGGCGATCTGGCGGCCGAGGATCAGGTTGACCTTGTCGATATAAGCGCTGAACAGGAGGAAGGCGGCCAGTGAGGCGGACGCGATCGCGTAGCCCTTGGTCAGTGCCTTGGTCGTGTTGCCGACGGCGTCGAGCCGGTCGGTGATCTCGCGCGCGCCGGCTTCGGCGCGGCTGAACTCGGCGATCCCACCGGCGTTGTCCGTGATCGGCCCGAACGTGTCCATGGCCAGGATGTAGGCCGTGGTCATGAGCATGCCCATGGTCGCGACTGCCGTGCCGAAGATCCCGCCAACGTTGCGGCCGTCAGTGCTGACGATGCCCGCCTGCTCGCCCAGCCAGTGACTGGCGAACAAGGCGATGCCGATGGTGATCGCGGTCATGAACGTGGTCTCGTAGCCGACGGCCGTTCCCGAGATGATGTTGGTGGCCGGTCCGGTCCGCGACGCCTCGGCGATCTCGCGCACCGGGCGGTATGAGCCCGCGGTGTAGTACTGGGTGATATAGACGAAGGCGACGCTGGTGGCGAGGCCGACCACGCCAGCCCCGAAGAACCACACCCAGGCGGGCAGCCCGTTGGCGCCCAGCTGGCCACCCGTCTGCATCATCACGTTGGTCGTGATCAGCAGGCCCACCACCGACAGGAGGGTCGTGACCCAGTACCCCCGATTGAGCATGTTCATCGGGTCCTCGTCCTCGCGTCCGCGGACGAAGAAGATGGCGACGATGGTCGACAGCAGCCCGAAGGCGCGGACCACCAACGGGAAGAAGATCCAGGCCTCCGGGTTGGGCCAGCCGGCCAGCGAGGCGATGGTGAACACGCCGACGCCCAGGATCATCGCGCCGATGTTCTCGGCGGCCGTGGACTCGAACAGGTCGGCGCCACGACCGGCGCAGTCCCCGACGTTGTCGCCGACGAGGTCCGCAACGACCGCGGCATTGCGGGGGTCGTCTTCGGGGATGCCCTTCTCGACCTTGCCGACCAGGTCCGAGCCGACGTCCGCGGCTTTCGTGTAGATCCCGCCGCCGAGCTGGGCGAAGAGGGCCACGAACGAGGCCCCGAAGCCATAGCCGACGATCAGGAACGGCGCCTGGGCCGGTTTGTCGAAGCCACCGAAGGCGACGAACATGCCATACACGCCCAGGAGCGACAGGGCGACCACGAGGAAGCCCGAGACCGCGCCGCCGCGCATGGCGACCTGGACGGCCTCCACCAGGCTGCGCTGAGCGGCCGACGCCGTGCGCACGTTGGACCGCACGGCGATGAACATGCCGATGATCCCGGATGCCATCGAGCACGCCGCGCCGACCAGGAAGGCGATCCCGGTCCGGAACCCGAGGGCCGGCCCGAAGACGTCGGTGTCGGCCACGGCCTCGGTCTCGAAGACGGTGATGACGACGCCGACGACGACCGCCCCGACCACGGCCAGGACACCGATCGTCGTGTACTGGCGGCGGATGAACGCCACCGCGCCCTCGAAGATCGTCCCGGCGACGTCCTGCATCGCCTGGGTGCCCTGATCCCTGCGCAGGACGTCACGGGCCAGGTAGACCGCGAAGAGGACGGCGATCAACCCCGCCGGGAGGATGATCAGCTCGAGCGTCTTGGCGTCCATGGGGTTTGGGCTTCCTCCTGACGTGGCTCCCCCGCACGACGCGCGCTCCCTCACGAGGGGCATGCTCGGGGAGATGCTGGCGGGATCCGGGCAGATCTGGTGCGAGCTTGCCGGCCGCGACCGGAGCGAAACCTTCAGGTCGGCGGCGAGTGTAACAAGCCGTCGAGAGCCGGGTCAAACCCGCTGACGCGCGAGGATATGCAGCCGGGCTGAGGGCTATGGCTGCCACCGGGCTGCACTGCCATCGATCGACAGCTGGCGCAGCTCACGCCCGTCGATACCGACCAGCCAGATCCCCGCGGACCGGCTCGTATCGCTCGCGGCGACCCGTCCGACGACGAGGGTCAGCCCGTCGGGCGAGAACTCGGGTGCGCGGTCAAGCAGGTCCACGCCGACGGTCAAGGCCTCGGGCATGCGGGACGCGAGCGAGGTATAGCCGACGTGCGTTCCCGCCGGGGCGACCAGCGTGGCGATCCCGCCGTGCGCCGCGACCGCGATCGGGCCTGCCGCCGGGAAGAGGGCACTCCGAGGCTGGTCCAGGCGGATCACGCCGGACTCGCCCGCCACCTGGCCCACGATCAGGAACGTGCCCTGTCCATCGACGAGTCCGAGGCTGTCGGTCCAGACCGGCGCGCCGAGCGGGGAGGCGACCTCCAGGAGCTGGGCGGTGGGCAGCAGGCTCACCGAGTCGAGGTCCGCCCGAATGACCCGGTCCTCGCCGTCGACCACCACGAGCGAGGTCCCGGTCGGATCGAACGCCGCCCGACCCGACCAGGCCGAGGCATCCGAGCCGCTGTCGAGTCGGTCGCCGACCGACGCCGCCGAACCGAGCTGTGGCGCACCATCGGGCAGGACCTGGCGCTCGGGCGCGTCACCGGGCGCGTCGGGCATCGGGACCAGCCAGTAGCCGAGGTCGGCCCCGGCGGCGTCCCGGCGCCCGACCAGGACGGCCCCGCCACCGGGGGCGAGCACCGGCGCGTACTCGAACCGCCCGGCCGCCGTGAGGGTCGTCACGACCCCGGTATCGAGTCGCATCGCACGGACGGCACCGGCGGCCGCGTACACGATCCCGCGACCGTCGGAGGTCACGTCGTAGCCGGTCACCGGGGCAAGCTCGGTGGTGACCTGGCGCGGATTGGATCCGTCGGGGTTCATCAACCAGACATTGCGCACCGCGCCGCGCGCCGAGAGGAACGCGATCTGGTTCTGGGCGCTCGCCGGCTGGCCCCCGGTAGTGAACGTCCAGGTCCGACCGGCGGCCACCTGGTCGGGATCGGCGACGCTGCGGACGACGGGCAGGAGCTCGATCGTGTAGGTCGTGTGCTGGGCGAGCGGGCCCGACGGGGTGAAGACGAGGATCGTGCCGTTCTCCGCCGGGCCGGGCGGTGACGCCGTCGGTTCGCCGCTCGCCGAAGGGGAGGGCACGGGCACGGCCACGTCATTCGGCGACGCGATGACCTGGACATCGCCACCCACCTCGGGAGTGATCCGCAGGGCGCCGACGGCCGACGGCGGGTCGATCGGTCCGTCGAAGGCGATGGCGATCGGGGTCCGAATGCTCACCCCCGAAACGCCATCGGCGGGCACCACCGAATGCAGCCCGAGGCCCGCGGCGACCGTCGTGAACGAGCTGCTGAACGGGACCGCGAGGTGGCTCCCGTCGGTGTCGGCGGCGGCGTTGCCGACGGTGATCGTGTAGGTGGTGCCAAAGGCCAATGGGGTGGCGAAGCCGATCGTAAGGCGTGGGCCGCTCCAACTCTTCTGGAATGGGACCGCCGGCTGGATCGCGATCGCGTCCCCCACCGATGCGGTGTCCATCAAGCGATCGAAGGTCAGCACCGGGACCGCGTTCGTGGCGACACCGAGCGCGCCGTCCACCGGGCTCATCGCCGTCACGACCGGTGGACCGACGGTCCGGAAGGCGAACGGTCCGGCCGGACTGGAAGCGACGTTGCCCGCCCGGTCGCTGAACCCGGCCGCGACCGAAACGCTGAACGCGGTCTCGGAGGGCAGCTTGCGCGCCGGGGTGAAGATCGCGACGGTATCGCGGTCCCAGCTGAACGTGCCGCCGACGTGCGGCTCGATCTGGAAACGCCGTTCGACCGACGCCCGATCGACCGGCTCGCTGAACTCGATGTCGATAGCGGCCAGGGTCTGGGCCACGTGCTCGTCGCCGGCGGTCGCGCTGAGCGAGATCCGGGAGACTGTGGGCGGTCGCCGATCGACCAGCGTCGCGTTGTACAGCACGAGGCCGAGGACAGCCAGACCTACGATCGCAACGAGCGTCTCGACCCACCGGCGAGGCATTGGGTCAGCGCCGCCAGCGGCTGGGGGTCACGGGGCAGGACGGTAACACAGCACCTATACTGCCGGACTTGTGAGCCAACGCCCTCTTGGGTGTCTCTTCGAGGTCGTCGAGACACTTGTCTTGACCCTCGTCATCTTCCTTGTCATCCAGAACTTCGTGGCCCAGCCGTACCAGGTCCAGCAGATGTCGATGGAGAACACGCTCCAGCCCGGCGAGTACGTCCTGGTCGACAAGCTGACCCCGCGATTCGACGACTACGGCCGCGGCGATGTCGTCGTCTTCTCGCCGCCCGACGGCTACGACCAGGGCGGGAACACGCCGTTCATCAAGCGGGTCATCGGGCTGGCCGGTGACACCGTCGCGGTCCGCGACGGGCAGGTCGTGGTCAACGGCAAGCCGGTCAGCGAGCCCTACGTCTTCCCGGGCGCGCCGCCCTACCAGCCCACCGAAGCGCCGCCCGATCGGACCGAGTGGACGATCGCCTCGGACGAGCTGTTCGTCCTGGGCGACCATCGCGGAGCATCGTCGGACTCGCGGGTCTTCGGGCCGATCAAGCGCGACACCGTCATCGGTCGCGCCTGGCTGCGCTACTGGCCGTTCAACGTCTTCGGCATCCTTCCGACACCGACCTACCCGGAGCTCCAAGCCGGGGCGCCGTGAGCGCCGTGCTCGCCGTCGCGTCATTCGTGACCGTCGCCGGGGCGCTGGTGGCGATCAGCGGCCGCGACGCCCGGATCGCGCTCATCGGCCTGCTGGTCGCCCTCGTCGCCGCACCCCTGCTGGCTGATCCCCCGCCGGAGCCGGCCGCGCTGGGTGTTCGTGTCGTCGCGGCGCTGCTCGGCGGCTATCTGCTGTACATGACCCTGCGGGACAGCACGGCCGCGACCCGTGGTTCGTTGGCAGGACTGCCCGCGGAGACACTGGCCGCGGCTGCGGCGTTCGTCATCGGTTACGGCACCAGCGGACTCGGCAGCGCTCCGCTGGGTCCGGCCGCGGCGAGCGCGACCGGATTCGCCCTGGCGGTCATCTCGGTCGCACCGATCGTCCGCGGAGCCGACGTCTTCCGGCTCGGGGTCGCCCTGGCGATCCTGGTGACCGGCGCCGAGCTCGTCCGAGTCGGCCTGGCGGGGACCCTATCCCCGCTGGAGCAGCTGATGACCGCAGGCCTGACGCTGGGCCTGCTCGGGACGGTCGCGGTGCTGTGCGCCAACACCGTCGCGGCGACCGGCGGCCTGGCCCTGCGCAACGAGCCCCGTCGGAGCGCCCTGTTCGAGGCACACCCGATCACGCCGACCGCGGCGAGCAGCCTCCGCGGCTCGTGGCGCCCGGGCTGGCGACCGCGCCGGCGAGGAGCCCGCGCCTCCGAGCCGGAACGCCCGTCCGACGCCCACCGGATCGAGCCTTCTGTCCAGGCAGCAGAGCCCATCCAGATTCAGGCCGCGGCCGCTTCTCGCCGATCCTCGACGACGGAGAGCCAGCCGGCCGAGGGTCCCGGCGAACAGCTGCCGCTGGCGCTCGACGACAGCCGGGGCCTGGCCGAGCTGGCCATGCTGCGCGGTCTCGATGAGACGCCCCGCGACGACGCCGAGTCGCCCGAGGCGCGCCAACCGGGCGAGGCCACACCGGACGACGCGAGCCCGACTTGAGCCTTCTGCCGTTCCTCGCCGTCACGTTCGGTGCGGCGGCTGGCGCCCTCATCACTCGCAGCTACCAGCGGCTGTCGCTGGCCATCGGCCTCCTCGGCTTGGTCGCGGCGACCCTCGCCGCCCTGGCCATCGTCCCCGGCGACCGGCTCGCCATCGGCCCGGGCCGCCTCGAGGCGACCGAGTTCGGCCGGCTGTTCCTCGCCCTCGGCTGCTCGACCGGAACGATCATCGCCCTGGTGGGACTGGCCACCGCCTGGCCGCGCGACCTGCCAGCGGCGCTTCTCGGCGGGTTCGGGGCCCTCGGGCTGGCCTTGTCGATCGGCGATCCGATCGTGGCCCTGATCGCGATCCTCGCCGGTTCCCTGGTCGGCTCGCTGGTGACCCTCGTCCGTCCGACCAGCCCCCGCAACGTCCAGGTCGCCACTCGCGAGTTCCGAGCGATCGCGGTCGCCGGTGCCCTGGCCCTGGTGGGGATGGCCTGGATCGCGCGGCCGCTCGGGCCGCTGTCCGAGGAGCCGACCGTGTTCGGGCTGGCCTACCTGGCCGTCGCGCTCGCCGCCGCGATTCGCTTCGGGGCCATCCCGTTCCACCGCTGGGCGGCGCGACTGGCCGATTCGGCGCCCGAGATCGCACTGCCGCTGTTGATCGCCTGGGCCCCGTCCGGCTTCGCCGTGGTCGCCCTGGCCTGGGCCGATCGGTCGATCGCGCCGCTGCTCCTGCCGCTCGAGGTGGAACGGGCGACGGTCCTTGCCGTGGGCATCGCCAGCATCGTCCTGGGGGCGGCGGCAGCCTGGCTCCAGGACGACCTGGAGCACGTGGTCGGCTATTCGATCGTCCAGGACGCGGGTTTCGTCATCCTCGGGCTGGCCGTCCTCGACCCCGTCGCGTGGCAGCCGACCCGGACCTGGATCCTCGTATTCGTGGTGGCCAAGACGGCATTCGCGGCGTGGGCGGTGGCCGTCCGGACTCGGTTCGGGACGCGCCGGATCGCCGAGCTTGGCGGTTGGGCGCGCCGGTCGCCGGGGCTGGCCGTCGCGTTCGTTCTCATCGCGGTCGCCACGCTGGGGGTGCCGGGCCTTGTCGCGTGGCAGGTCCGCAGCCGGCTGGTGGAGCTGAGCCTGGTCGACGGCCCGTTGCGCATCGTCGTCATGCTCGGCGGGCTGGCGTCGCTGGCCTACTACGGCCGGATCCTGGTGGTGGGCCTGCGCCAGCCGACGGCCCTCGTCGCCCTGGCCGCCACGGAACGACCGCGTCGCAGCGCCGCATCGCCGGCGGCGGTCCTGGCGCCGGCCGTAGCCCCCGGCGCGATCCGGGACGAAGGCGATCGGTCCACGTCTCCGACCCTCCCAAAGCCGCTCGCCCGCCTCGAGTCGCGCGCCGTGGCGACCTGGACGGTCAACCGGGCTCCGCTCGGCTCGGCCGGCGTCCTGGTGCTGGCCCTGACCGCACTCGCCGTCGCTGCTGGAGCGCTGGGTGGGCCCGCCGCCGCGGCCGCGCCGGCGCCGGAACCGGCTGCTCCGACCGAAACGTTCGTGCCCGGACAGACCGAACCGCCGTCGCCCACTCCGGGAGCGGAGTCGAGCCCAGGGCCCGGCGAGACCGCGGGGCCGGAAGTCTCGCCCCCGACTGATGGCGGTCAGCCGTCGCTCGCGCCACTCCCGACGCCGTCGCCCTGATCCCCTTCGGGATCCAGACCCGAGCCGCGCCCGGGCGGAGTCATTTGCCCAAAGCGGGTCAGTCGGCCGGGGCCAGCGCCCAGCGATCGATCTCGCGCTCGTAGTCGAGGAGCTCGCCAAGTCCGAACCAGAGGGCCAGCTCGGCGGCGGCGGTCTGCGGCCCATCGGACGCATGGATCAGGTTCTGGGCGGTCTCCAGGGCGAAGTCACCGCGGATCGTGCCCGGCACTGCCTCGTTCGGGCGGGTGGCCCCGACCATCGTCCGGACGACGGCGATCGCGTTCGGGCCCTCGATCGCCGCCGCGACGAGCGGGCTCGAGGTGATGAACTCCACCAGCGAACCGAAGAATGGGCGCTCGCGATGGACCTCGTAGTGGCGCTCGGCCAGCTCGCGATCGACCCTGACCAGCTTGAGGCCGACGACCTTGAGGCCACGCTCCTCGAATCGGGTGAGGATCCGCCCGACCAGCTGACGCTGGACGCCATCGGGCTTGATGAGGACGAGGGTGCGTTCGGTCACGGGCACATTCCTATCGGTGGGGGCTTGCTCGCAAAGGATAGCGAGCGTGGCACCCGGGATGAGCTTCGGTCAGCTTGGCTCGGGTTCGTCGGCGGCCGAGTCGTTTGGGAAATGCTCGTCGGCGGCAAGACCGTCGCCGGTCGGATCGGTGGGCTCGGTCGCGGCTGACGCCGCCTCCCGGTCCAACTTGCGGCGCCCCGCTGCGGCGGACGCAAAAGCCTGGCGCGCCTGCTTCTCCCGGCCGACAAGCCGGAGCGCATCGCCGCGGACCAGGTCGAAATCCGGACCCGGCTCCGCCGCGGCCACGTCGAGAACGGCCGGGGCCAGCGCGGGCGCGAGACGCAGCACGACCGAGAGCCGGAACGCCGCGGCGGACCGGTCGCCGGCGGCGAGCGCCTCGCGGGCCGCCTCCAGGTCGGCGCCAGGATCCGGGGCCGGCTCGCCGGGCTCGCGGGCCCCGTCGGCGTCCGCGTCTCGCTCATCGGCCACGATCGTGACCTCGACCGGCGGCAGCGTCCACCCGGCGACCCGCTCGAGCGGTTGTGCCGGCCACACGTCACTGCGGGGCATCCCCGCGAAGACCACGTCGATGGGCTGGTCGACCAGCTCGAGGGCCCGACCCGCCAGACGGCGCGCCTCGCCGGGCCGGCCGAGCGCGGCGGTCGCCTCGGCCGCGATGATCAGCGCGATCGGTGCCTCGCGGCCGCTGGCGATGTGCGCTGCGGCCGCCTCGCCCGCGCCGGTCAGGTCGTCGGTCCGCCAGCGAACCTCGGCCAGGTCGAGCAGCGCCTCGTCATCGAGCGCCCCCTCACCGGCGAGCGTCTCGAGCTCGACCCGGGCGAGGGCCAGTGAGCCGGTCCGGAGGTGGAGTCGGGCGACACGCAGCGCGGTCGGCCGGTCGGGGTCGATCGGCTCGTCGGTCCCCGGCCGGTCGGCGCCCGGCGGCTCCGGGACCCTGCTCATCGCGATCGTCGCTTCATCCGGGCAGCCGGAGGGCGCGGTCGAGCCCGAGTCCATGGCCTCGCGGGGCGACCACGGCGAGCCGCAGAAGGTCGTCGCGGAAGAGCTCCCGGGCGACTCGCTGGATGTCATCCGCAGTCACCGCGGCTACGGCCTCGAGCGCCTCGTCGAGGGTGAGAACACGATCGTGCAGGGCCTCCTGGCCACCGATCCACGAGGCGAGATGACGAGTATCGTCCATCCGCAGCTCGAGACCGCCCGACAGGTACGCCTTGGCCTTGGCCAGCTCTTCGGCCGGCACAGGTTCATCGCGCAGCCGGGCCAGCTCGACCAGGATCGCCGCGACCGCCGGTTCGAGCTTGTCGGGGTCGACGCCGGCGTATACCCCCAGCGAGCCGACATCGTGGTACTCGCTGATCCCCGAGCCCACGTCGTAGGCAAGGCCGAGCTCCTCGCGGACCGACAGGAAGAGCCGGCTGCTCATCCCCTCACCGAGGACGCCGTTGAGGACCCCGATCGTCCACGAGTCCGGGTGATCGCGTCGGCGGGCGGGCACGGCGATGCACAGATGGGCCTGGGATGTATCGCGGTTGCCCAGGAGGTAGCCCTCGCCGGCGGGCAGTACGGGCGCCGCCTCGAATGTCGGCGCGGCGCCGTTGCCCGTGCCGAATGCCGGAGCGATGAGGTGGAGGGCGGTGGTGTGGTCGAGATCGCCGGCCACCGCGACGACGACGTTCGACGGGCGGTAGGTCGCCGCCCAGAACTCGCGGATCGTTTCGCGCGGCAGGCTGAGGATGCCCTCCTCGTCGCCGCAGATCTCGCGCCCCAGCGGGCCGTCGCCGAACATCCCCTGCTGGATCAGGATCTGGGCGTACTCCGAGGGATCGTCGAGGTAGGAGCGGATCTCCTCGATGATGACCGACCGCTCGTGGTCGATCTCGTGGTCCTCGAGCTTGGGCCGGACGATGAGCTCAGCCACGACGTCCGCGGCCCGTTTGGCCTCGCGCGCCGGGACTCGGACCCAGTAGACGGTCGACTCGCGGTCGGTGGCGGCGTTGAAGCTCCCGCCGACGCCCTCGATGGCCTCGGAGATCGCCCGGGTCGAGGGGTAGGCGGTCGTGCCCTTGAAGGTGATGTGCTCCATGAAATGGGCCACGCCGGTCTGGCCGGGTCGCTCCAGCCGTGAGCCGGCGAGGACGTATGCGGCGATCGAGACGGAGCGCGATCCGGGCAGGCGGGCGCTGATCACGCGCGGCCCGTCGGGCAACGCCGTTCGTTCGAACATCGCCCGGATGGTACAGGA
>JBDTQW010000075.1:0-12371 GCA_039931975.1 Chloroflexota bacterium
TAGCTGACGAAGTACTCGACGGCGTTGTCCGGGAAGAATTCGCGGAACTCGGCGTAGAGCTGGGCCGCCAGCGTCTTGTTGTGGGCGAGGACCAGGGTCGGCCGGTTCTGGCTTTCTATCACCCGAGCTATGCTGAAAGTCTTCCCGGTGCCTGTCGCACCCAACAGGGTTTGGTGACGCAACCCCTTGGCCAGTCCGTCGGCCAGGCGCTCGATGGCGTGGGGCTGGTCTCCGGTCGGCTTGAAGTCAGCCACCAGCTTGAAGTCGGGCATCGCGTCAAGGATACACGACTGCGCACGAACCGAACATGCGTTCTGGCCCCTGAATCGAGGCGACGTCGGTCCTCCGCGACTCCGTAGGCCGGTGCGCACGCGCCACTCCCGTACGAACGCGCGCTACGCTCGGGACGAATCGCTCTCTCGGGGTTGCCGGTCGCCGATGTCATCCTCCGCTGGCGGGCCAAATCGGCGCCGGCGCGGGCCTGCGCGGCGCCCTCGGTCCGAGCGGAGAGAGGACAAACAACAGGATGGTTCGGGGCGCGTGCCGCCGACGGCTTGCCGAGCGATCGAGCGCGGCCGGTCAGAGCCTTGTCGAGTTCGCCCTCGTCGTGCCGATCTTCATCCTGCTGATGATGGGTGTCCTGGAGTACGGCTTCCTCTACAACAACATCCTCACCGTCCAGTTCGCAGCCCGCCAGGGGGTCAGCGCGGCCGCCCAGGCCGGTGGTGTCGACGGCGCCGACTGCTCGATCCTCAAGGCCGTCGAGCGAGCCCTGACCGCGCCGATCGACAAGACCCGGGTGAGCTCGGTCCTGATCTACAAGTCCGATGCCAACGGTGACCCGATCCCGGGTGTGGCCAACCAGTACACGCGCAGCGGTACCCTCGATTGCCCGGGCTCCGAGACCGAGCCGTACACCCTGATCGGGAGCGAGGGGTACCTCCAGGTCGACCGCCACGACGCGCTGGTGGACGGTCTCGACGTGGTGGGCGTCCGGATCGGCTACCTGTACAGCGGGATCACCCCGATCGGCGCCGGGCGGACCTGGGCGGTCTCGGACGGGGCCAGCCTGCGCATGGAACCGAAGCAATGAGCGGAGGAGCGCGGCGATCCAGGTCGGCGACGACGGAGCACTCACGCGGCCAGGCCCTGGTGGAGTTCACCCTCATCCTCCCGGTGTTCCTGATGATCCTCCTGGGCATGCTCGAGTTCGGATCGGCCTATGACCACCGTACGGCCATGGCCTATGCCGTTCGCGAAGGTGCCCGGGTCGGAGCGACCCTGGGCAAGGGCGGGTCGTACCCGGACACCGTCGACCCGACCATCCTGGCGGCCGTCCAGCGTGGCCTGACCGACCCGATCCTGATCGACAACATCACCTCCATCGAGATCTTCAGGGCGGGCAGCACGGGCCAGCCAATGGGCACTGCGATCAACAGGTACGACCGCTACGGCAACCTCATCGGGACCGCCGGCTGGCCGGCCACGAGTCGGAACGTGGGCCTGTCGGGCGACTCGATCGGGGTCCGGGTTCGCTATGACTTCCACCCGACGACGCCACTGGGCAACATGCTCGGGCTGTTCTTCGGAAGTCCGCCGCCATACACCACCATCCCGATGGTCGACACCACCGTGATGCACCTGGAGCCGACCCCGTGATAACCCGTGTCCGTGGCGGCGTCGCCGCCCGGTCCGCGCCCGGTCCGCGCCCGACGGCGTCGGCCGCGACGACCGCGCCGATCGAGGGCGAGGATCCATCCCTCCGACGCCGGGTCGCCCGATCCGGCCAGATCCTGGTCATGTTCGCGATGTCGACCGCGATGCTCTTCGGGATCCTGGCCGTCGTCGTCGATGTCGGCAACCTGTGGAATGCCTCGCTCCACGTCCAGCATGCTGCCGAAGCCGCCGCCCTCGCCGGCGTGCCGTATATGCCCGGCGACTTCAACACGGCGTCGACCAAGGCCAAGGAAGAAGCGGCCAAGAACGGCTACTCGACGACGACCGGCGCGACGGTCACCCCGGCCGTCAACGTCGAGTCGAACCGCCGGCTCGACGTGACCGTGTCGATGAACTCACAGACCTACTTCCTGCGGATCGTCGGCATGTCGACCGTCCGGGTGACCCGGGTGGCCACCGCCGAATACACGCTGCCGGTGCCCATGGGCAGCCCGCTGAGCAGCTATGGCGACAACACCGGCTTCTTCTGGGCGGCCGGCGAAGCGCAGGGCACCAATCGCTCCGCGGGCGACGCCTACGGCACCTTCTACAACCCGAACCCGACCCAGAACAACCAGTACGACGCCAACGGCTACCAGTATGCGATCGAGGTGCCCGCCGGCGCCGGCTCGACCAGCGTCGACCTCTACGACGCGACGTTCTGCGCCGTCGACGACCAGAAGGGCACTGGCGACCACTGGATCAACTGGGACCAGGCGGGCTGGCCCGGCGTGTCGACGTACTACACGCTCTGGTCGGACCCCGCGTTCACCCCGCTCGACTATTCCGACGACGTGGTCGTCGCCTCGAGCGGGACGCTGTTCGAGAACAAGCGCCAGGTCGACAAGAGCGCCGCGCTGCGCGAGAACTCGGCCAGCTGGCCAGGACACGCCTTCTGGAGCCTGCCCGACTGCACCGCGAACGCCTATCACAACCAGTGGTGGACGCTGACCACCGTGACGACGCCCGGGACCTACCGGCTCCAGGTCACCACCACCAACGCGGCCAACCCCAACGAGCAGAAGGGCACCAGCGCGGAGAACATGTGGGCGCTCCGGGCCGTCAGCAGCGACCCGACCTACAAGGCGTACGTCTATGGCCTGGGCAAGATGCTCATCTACGCCAACGTGGCCAACGGCACGACGCTGTTCTACCTCGGGCGGATCGAGGCGGTCCACGCAGGCAAGACCATGGTCATCCAGCTGTTCGACCCCGGCGATGCCTCGGGCAACTCGAGCATCGAGGTCCTCAAGCCGACCTCTTCGGGCTACACCCCGGCGACGTTCAGCTACACCGCCGACTCGAACGCGAGCGGGTCGCGGAGCGGGATTAACGTGACCTCGCTCAGGACGACGATCAGCGGAAGCGGCCAGTACAACAACTCGTGGGTCACCCTGACCATCCCATTGCCCAAGACGTACACCGCTCCCCTGCCCCCCGGCGAGCCGGCCGGGACGCTCGGCGGCTGGTGGAAGATCCGCTACTCGTTCGACAGCACGACCACGGACACGACCACCTGGCAGGCCTCGATCCGGGGCAACCCGGTCCACCTCGTTCTTCCGTGAAAGGAGGTCGCACGGCCGGCCGAACGGGAGCTCCGGTTGGTACTTCCGATGAGTAGGACTGGCAGCCGCCGCACCAGATGATCGGGCCAGCGGCCACGCCGAGCGGCGCCGGCCCGACCCCTGGCATCGCGGAGGAACCCGACAGCGCATGGAGATGGAGTTCAACGACGGCCGCGCCCGAGGCAGGTTCGTCATCGTCATGGGCCTCATCCTGGCGGTCGTTGCCGGCGGCGCCGCGTTCTTCCTGATCACCCAGGCACAGCAGCAGGCGTCGCGAAGTGCGCCGACCGTGAGCATCGTCGTGGCCATCCGCCCGATCCCGCCGCGCAAGCCGATCGAGGCCGCCGACGTCGCCGTCCGTCAGGTCCCGCTCGATGCGACCAACGCGCAGGGCGTGTTCACCGACCCGACCAAGGTCATCGGACTCGTCCCCGGGGTGGCGATCCTGACCGGTCAACCGGTCTACGCCAACTTTCTCGCGTCACAGGCCCAGGGCGGCGCGTTCTCGATCATCCAGCCCGGCGAGTCCATCTCACCTGACGGCGAGGCCTGGCGGGCCGTCTCCGTCACCGTTCCCGACGATCGGGCGGTCGGTGGTCTCGTGCGCGCGGGCGATACCGTCGACGTCTTCGTGACCGTGTCCGCGGTCGTTCCCGAGAACGTGGCCCTGGCGGGCAGGTACTACACCGACAAGTCGACCAAGGTCACGTACCAGGATGTCCTGATCCTGGCCAAGGCCGGCTCGTTCTACGTGGTCAAGGTTGCTGCGGCCATCGGCGAGGAGATCAACCATCTCCAGGCCAGCGGCGCTGCCGCCTTCAGCTTCGCCCTGCGCCCGCCGACCGACACCCGCCAGGTCGACGCGTCGAAGTTCGGCGAGACCACGACGATGATCATCCAGCGCTACGGCCTGCCCATCCCGCAGACGATCCCGCTGCCCGGCGGGGGCACGATCGGCGCGCCGACGCCCCGCCCGAGCGCCTCGCCTAGCCCCGCTTCGAGCGGCGAGCCCAGCCCGTCGGCATCGCCAGGGCCCTAGCCGCTCACTCTCGCTCCGGGATCGGCCCGCTCGTTCCCGCCAGGGCTGCCGCGAAGGCGGCGTCCACCTGGGCCTTCATCTCAGCCCTGCTCCCGCTCGTATCGATGATCCGGGTGGCGAGGGGCCGTGCCCGCTCCACCAGACCGGCCTGGCGCTCGATCCGTTGGTCGGCCTCGGCCGGCGCCAGGCCCCGCCGCGCAAGGCGCAGCCGCTGGATTCCGGGATCGCAGACGACCAGCCAGACCTCGTCGAGCAGGTCCGCATAGCCGCCCTCCACGAGCCGGATCGCTTCGAGGACGACTGCGGGGGCTTCCGCCTCGGCGGCGGCATCCAGAGCCGCGACGACCAGCGGCCGGATCGCCGGATGGGTGATCGCCTCGAGTGCCCGGAGCTCCGCTGGGTCGTCGAACACACGCCGCCCGAGGGCGGCTCGATCGAGCGATCCATCGTTGGCCAGGATGTCGGGTCCGAACCGGTCGACGATCGCGGCCAGGGTCGGCTGGTCCGGTGCCGTCACGTCGCGTGCCAGCCGATCGGCGTCGATGACCCTCGCTCCCCGCCGCCGCAGCCGCTCGGCGACGGTCGACTTGCCGCAGCCGATCGGTCCGGTCAGGCCGATCCGGGGCGGACCCCCGTCGCCTGGCGCTCGACTCACGGCGCGCGTTCCTCGAGCTCGAGCCAGGCCTCCTCGGTCGCCTCCAACGCCGTCGACACGTCGGCGAGCTCGCTGGACATCCGTCGCAGCTCGACGAAGTTGGCCGCGACGGACGGATCGCCCATGGCCAGCTCGAGGTGATTCTTGCGCAGCCCGAGTCGGGTGAGCTCGGCGTCGAGGGCCGTCCGCTGGCGACGATACGCCTCCTTGGACAGCTTCGGTCCCCGGCCCCGGCGCGTCTCGGCCGGCGCCGAGGCACCGCTCGCCGGGGTCGGGCGGGCCGCCCGGACGGCCACCGCCGCCGCGACCGATGAACGGCCACCGGATCCGTTCGTCACCGACCCGGCCAGGCCGGCCACGACGGTCCCGGCGATGGGTCGTCCACCCGTTCGGAGCCGCCTGGCCTCGGTCTCGATCGCCCCGCTGACCGTCCAGCCGTCGGCCACCGCCGCCCGCCAGGCGCGGTAACCCCCGTCGAATGCGGCCGCGGAGCCGTTGTCGACGATCCACAGGCGGTCGCACACGGTCTCGAGCATCCGCCGGTCGTGGCTCACCACCAGGAGCGTCGCCGGCGTCTCGCGCATGAACGATTCGATCGCTTCCCGCGCGGGGATGTCGAGGTGGTTGGTCGGCTCGTCGAGCAGCAGCAGGTTCGCCGGCATGATTCCGAGCAGGGCGAGCTCGAGCCGCGAGCGCTCACCGCCGGACAATGCCCGGACCTCCTTGAATGCGTCATCGCCCCGGAACAGGAAGCGGGCCAGATAACCGCGTGCTTCACCGGCCGTGATCGGCATGGCCTCGAGCAGCGCGTCGAGCACGGTCGCGCCCGGGATCGCCGCTCCGCGGAGCTGGGCAAGGTAGCCGATCGACACCCGGCCGCCGAGCGTCAGCAGTCCATCGATCGGCGGCAGCTCGCCGGCGATCGTCCGGAGCAGGGTCGTCTTGCCGGCCCCGTTCGGCCCCACGATCCCGATCCGCTCGCCGCGCTGCGCCGCGAGGAACGGGATCCGGGCGACGACCAGCGGGTCGGCCGGGGCCATCGGGTCAGGACCGTCCTCACGTCGCAGCCGGGGCAGGTAGCCGACCGCCAGGTCCTCGGCCCGGACCACCACCTCGCCCGAGCGAGACGGACCAGCTCCGGTCAGCGACCTCGTCGCAAGCTTGAGTCGCTTGGCCGCCTTGGGCGCCTCGATCCGCTCGGCATGGAGGCGTTCGAGCCGCGCCTCGTGCTCGTGCATCTTCGAGAACTTGCGGTGGCTCCGGTAGCGCTGGACGAGCTCGCGTTCGCGGGCGATCGAGTCGGCCTGGACGTCGACGTCCTTGTCGAGCCGCGCGTCGCGCTCCTCACGCTGGCGGTGGTACTGGCTGTAGTCGCCCCGGAAGATCGTCAGGCGCCGATCGCGCAGCTCCCAGACCCGTCCGATCGTGGCATCGAGGAACGCCCGATCGTGGCTCGC
This sequence comes from Chloroflexota bacterium, assembly GCA_039931975.1. Classification (GTDB taxonomy): domain Bacteria; phylum Chloroflexota; class Limnocylindria; order Limnocylindrales; family CSP1-4; genus Chersky-267. The sequence continues at coordinate 6,433 of JBDTQW010000075.1, forward strand.
CACCAGGAGCGCGCCCGCTCGGCGGCGGAGGTGCTCCTCAAGCCACTCGAGCGCATCGAGATCCAGGTGGTTGGTCGGTTCGTCGAGCAACAGCAGCTCGGGATCGGCGATGACCAGCCGGGCCAGGGCCGCCCGGGTCTGCTCGCCGCCGGACAGCGCCGAGGGCGGCTTCGACCATTCGTCACGGACGAAGCCCAGCCCCGACAGGGTCGTCTCGACCCGCTGGTCGAGGGTGTACCCACCATGGACCTCGAAGCGATGCTGGAGATCGGCGTAGACCGCCTCGGTGGACCGATGGTCGCGCTCGAGCTCGGCCAGCTCTGCGGCCATCACGTCGAGGTGGGCGGCTCCGGTCCGAACCGCCGTGCGCAGGTCGGGCGCCGCCATGAACGCAGCGTCGAAATGGGACTCCTGGGCGAGCAGACCCAGGCTCAACCCACGCTTGCGAACGACCGCGCCGCGATCTGGCTCGTCGAGCCCGGCCGCGATGCGGAGGAGGGTCGTCTTGCCGGCGCCGTTGGGTCCCACCAACCCGATCCGTTCGCCGGCGGCGACCGCCCCCGAGACCTCATCGAGGATGACCAGCGTGCCGATCTCCCGGTGGACCCGATCCAGGCGGAGCAGGCTCATGACCCGCCCGAGCGGCGCGCGGGGGAATTCGCGGACGCCGGGATCGCCGCGGTCGGCGGCGCGGTCGCCGGCACCGTCGGCTTAGCCGTCGCTGCGGTCGTCGCCACCCTCGGCGTCATGGCCGCCCGTGCCCTGGCCCGTCGACCGGCCGCGGCCCGCTTGGTCCGTTCGGTCCGGGCCCTCGCCGACGCCCGTCCCACCTCGGCGGCAGTTAGCCCGATCGTGCCGTCCCCACCCAGCTCGGTCCAGCGCGGACCACGGCGAACAGTCTCGGCCGGCCCCCCGCTCATCGTCGCAAGGATGCGCTGCCCGGCCTTGCGGTCCGCAGCCGACAGCCGCTGACACCACGAGCAGAAGTGAGTGGCTCGCGCGCCGATCACGATCCGCCGGATGGGCCGGCGGCAGCGCGGGCAGGGCTCGCCGGTTCGCTGGTAGACGTTGAGGCGTTCCTGCATCTCGCCGTCTCCGTCCGGCGCCGTGTAGTCGTCGATCGACGAACCGCGCCGCTCGACGGCCTCGGCCAGGATCGTCCGGATGGCCGCATGGAGATGGCGCTCGTCGGGCGGCCGCAGCGATCCGGCCGACCGGAGCGGGTGCAGCCTGGCCATCCAGAGCGCCTCGTCGGCGTAGATGTTGCCGATCCCGGCGAGGAAGCCCTGGTCGAGCAGCAGCGGCTTGATTCGGCCCTTCCGGGCGCGCAGCCGGGCGCGAAAGGCCCGGAGCGTGAACGCATCGTCGAGCGGCTCGGGCCCGTGACCCGCGAAGACCCCCGGTCCGCCCGGCTCGGTCACCAGGTCACCCGTCGCCGGGTCGCGCGGATACAGCCCGACCCGGCCGAACTTGCGGATGTCGCGAAAGCGCAGCTCGCGCCCGTCGGCCAGCTCGAGGACGAGCCTTACGTAGGGGTCCTGCGGCAGGTCCGCCGGCACGACGAAGAGCTGGCCGGTCATCTTCAGGTGGATCGTCAGGGCCGACGATCCGGAGAGATCGATGACGACCATCTTGGCTCGTCGTCCCACCGCCTCCACCGTCCGCCCGGCGACCTCTGCGGCGAAGGCGTCCGGCGAATGGGTCCGTAGCGTGCGCGCCCACGTCGAGCGGGCACCGACGATGGTCGCCCCAACGAGTCGCGGCCGGAGGTCCCGGGCGACCGTCTCGACCTCGGGAAGCTCAGGCACCGGCGACCGGCTCCTCCACCGGCTCATCGGCCTCGGCGGCGATCGCGTCGGCCCGGGTCAGCGGGGCCATCGACTCCCAGTCGTCGCCGACCTTGACGTCGACCGTCAGCGGCACGTCGAGCGTCAGCGCCGACTCCATCGTCGAGCGTAGGATCGGCACCAACCGGTCGATCTCGTCGCGCGGCACCTCGAGCAGGAGCTCGTCGTGGACCTGGAGCAGTGGCCGGGCCTTGAAGCCACCTTCTGCGAGGCGCTCCGCGAGGCGGATCATGGCGATCTTGATGATGTCGGCAGCCGTCCCCTGGATCGGCATGTTGATGGCCATCCGCTCGCCTGCCGCGCGCAGGCTGGGATTGCGGGCCTCGAGCTCGGGGATCCGGCGCTTGCGGCCGAGGAGGGTCGTGACGGACCCCTGCTGGCGCGCGGTGTCCTTGATGTGGAGCATGTAGTAGCTGATCCCGGAGTAGGTCGCGAAGTAGGTGTTGATGAAGTCCTGGGCCTCTTTCCGTGGGATGCCCGCCCGCGACGACAGCCCGAAGTCGCTCATGCCGTAGGCGATCCCGAAATTGACCATCTTGGCCATCGAGCGCTCGTCGGCGGTGACGTCCTCGGGGGCCTTGTGGAGCACCCGCGCGGCCGTCTCGCGGTGGATGTCCGCCTGCCGGGCGAAGGCGTCGCGGAGATGCTCGTCGCCCGACACATGAGCCAGGATCCGCAGCTCGATCTGGGAGTAATCGGCGGCGACCAGGGTCACGTCCGGCGCGCCGGCCACGAAAGCGCGCCGGATCCTCCGACCGAGCGGCGTACGGATCGGGATGTTCTGGAGGTTGGGGTCCGAGGATGACAGCCGGCCGGTCGCGGCCACCGCCTGGTGGAAGGTGGTATGCAGCCGGCCGTCGGCGGCCAGCAGGGTCGGCAACGCCTCGACGTAGGTCGAGCGCAGCTTGGTGTAGGTCCGCCACTCGAGCAGGCCCTCGATCATCGGGTGGGCGGCCCGGAGATCCTCGAGGACAGACGCATCGGTCGAGTAGCCGGTCTTGGTCCGCTTGCCCTTGGGCATCTTGAGCTCGAAGAAGAGGACCTGCTCGAGCTGTTTGGGGCTGCCCAGATTGAACTCGTGGCCGACGCTGGCGAAGATCTCCGTCTCGAGGCGCTCGATCTCCGCCCGGAACTCGATGTCGAGTGCCGCCAGGGCATCCCGGTCGAGGGCCACCCCGACCGCCTCCATCCGGGCGAGGACCGGGATCAGCGGCAGCTCGATCTCGCGGAACAGGCGATCGAGGCCCTCGCGTTCGAGTGCGGCGGCCAGCGGATCCCGGGTCGCGATCGCCGAGAGTGCCTCGAGCCCGGCTCGGGCGAACGCCGGCAACTCCTTGGCCGGCGGCAGGATGAGATCGAGCTGCTCGGCCACGACGTCAGCGATGGTCTGGCTGCGCAGGCTGGCGTTGAGGATGTAGGCCGCGATCTGGGTGTCGAACGCGACCGCCAAGGGAGCGGCGTCGGGGTCCTCGGCGAAGCGCGCCACGAGCAGCGGCTTGACTTCGTGGGCGATCAGCGGGGCCCCGACCCGCTCGATGAGATGGAGCAGGCGGGCCGCATCGGCTGGGCCTTCCGCCGCGACGGTCCGACCATCCGATCCGGCGACGGCCAGCGCCAGGGCAGTCCCGGCTCGCGGTCGCGGGTCGTCGAGGACGAGCGCGGCGCCGACCGCCAATTGAGCGGCCAGCCATGGCTCGAGCGCGTCGATGGCGTCACCGGCCGCCGTCTCGAGCCGGCCGCCCGGATCGGCGATCGCCGCAGCCAGGGCGCTTGGCAGGTCACCCGCCGGCTCGACCGGTCCCTCGGCACTCCGGGTCCGGCCGAGCGATCCGGGATCTGCGCCGTCGGGTCCCGTCCCCGCCGCCCGCGCCCCGTCCATGGCCCCGAAGTCGAGCGACAGCTGGAGGCCGCTCCCCTCCCCGATCAGCGAGCCGCCGCCCGACCGGTTCGCCCCGCCGGCCGGGGCCGGGCCCCAGCCCGTCGGACGGCCGGCGACCTGGGCCGCCCGGATCGGGTCTCCGGCGTCGGCCGAGCGCAGGGCCGCGACCGTCTCGTCGGCCCGCTCGCCGGCCAGCGCCGGCAGCCGCTCGATGAGGGTCCGGAACTCGTACTCCCGGAACAGCCGGATGACGCCTTCGCGGTCATATTCGCCGAGCCGGGCGGCGCCGAGGTCGAGCTCGACCGGGAGGTCGCGCATGATCGTCATCAGGCTGCGGCTCTCGAGGACGCGCTCGCGCGCGTCGATGAGCGCGGCCCGGAGCTTGTCCTTGGGCACCTCGTCGATCCGCGCGTAGAGGCCCTCGAGGTTGCCGAAGGTCTGGATCAGGCTCGCCGCGGTCTTCTCGCCGACCCCGGGGACACCCGGGATGTTGTCGGTCGAGTCGCCCTTGAGCGCCTTGAACTCGTTCATCTGGGACGGCTCGAGGCCGTATCGCTCGTGGATCCGGGCCGGGTCGTAGATGATCGTGTTCTGGACACCCGAGCGGGTCGTCATCAGCCGCGTCCGATCGGTGACCAGCTGGAGCATGTCGAGGTCGCCGGTCACGATCGTCGTGTCGATCCTGTTGCGCTCGGCCTGGATCGTGAGCGTCCCGATGACGTCGTCCGCCTCGTAGCCGGGCAGCTCATAGACGGGGATGCGCAACGCCTTGACGATCTCGCGGACCTTCGGGAACTGGTCGCGCAGGTCGTCGGGCATCCGCGTGCGGGTGGCCTTGTACTCCGCGAACTGCTCGTGCCGGAACGTCGGCCCGGGCAGGTCGAACGAGACGGCGACGTAGTCGGGCCGAATGTCCTGGAACCCGCGCAGGACGATGCTGCAGAAGCCGAAGACCGCATTCACGAGCTCGCCCTTTGACGTGGTCAGGGGCGGGAGGGCGAAGTATCCGCGGTAGATGAGCCCGTTGCCGTCGAGCAGCATCAGGCGTTCCATCGGCAGGGCCTCGGATGGTCGATGTGGACCCCCTGAGTGTACCCGGGCAGGCCGTCCGCCCAGACCATCGGTGCCTCGCCGTTCGCCGGTCAAGCCGGTCCGGCGCGACGATCAGGCGAGGCGGCGACCGATCAAGCGGAGACCGCCAAGGACGACCCCGGCCACCAGCAGGATGACCGACAGGACGAGCAGCGGCGAGGGTAGCTCGCCGGCGGCCAGCCGATCGCGGGAGTAGGACAGATCGGCCGGAGCGCCCTGGTCTGCGGTGCTCGGCAGCGCGGCAGCTTCGGGCGCACCGGATCCGTTCTTCGGGCCGCCCTCCGAGGTGACTCCGACACCTCCGCTGGCGCCGGGTGCCGTGAGCGGGGCCGACGTGGTTGTTCGCCCATCGCCCGAGGAAGCCGGACCGAATGCCGGCGCCGGCGCCGCCTGGGACGGTGCCGCGCCACCGGCAGCCGAGTCACTGAACGTGTTGGGGATGCTCCCAGCCGAGGAGCTCATGAATGCCGACGGGAGCGAGGCGAGGATCAGGCCGGCGACACCAAGAGCGGCGAGCCCGCCGGCCAGTGGCTTGACGAAGGCGAAGCCGGGCGAGCCGAGCCGCGCCAGCAGTCCGCGCCAGCCGGGCGGGCGGAGCCGAGCGGCGTCGGCCTCGGTCAGGCGGAAGTCGCGAGTCCGCTGGGGTCCCGGCAACTGCGCGGTCGCGGCCGCGATCGAGAGGAGATCGGCCAGCAGCTCGGCGCATGCGGGACATTCGGCGACCTGGGCACGGACGACCTCGAGCTCGCTCGAGGCGAGGTCGTCGGCGGCCAGGCGAACGACGAGTGTCTCGTCGTGGTCGGGGCGGACGTGGGGAAGGAACGGCACGGGAGTCAGACGACCTCAGCCACGGAAGAGTTCCATCCGGTCCTCCAGGAGGCCCCTCAGACTGAGCCGTCCGCGGTGGATCCGGGACTTGACCGTCCCGAGCGACACGCCGGTCATCTCGGCGATCTCGGCGTAGTCATAGCCGTGGATGTCGAACAGGACGATGGCGGCCCGCTGGTCGGCGGTGATCGCAGCCAATGCCCCGGCGAGGGCGCCCGAGCGCTCTGCGGTCAGGACCTGGCGCTCGGGATCCGCATCTTCGCCGGCGGGCGGCTGCCAGCTCTCGTCCTCGA
>JBDTQW010000076.1:0-12308 GCA_039931975.1 Chloroflexota bacterium
CGGTGCATCCGCACGTCGAGGATGATCCGACACGCCCGCCAGATGGCGTCGGTGTGCATGTTAAGCCGGAAGTTCGGGGCGTCGTCGAAGCCCTGCTCGCGCATCATCTGCTCGGAATACATCCCCCAGCCCTCGACGAACTCCGGGGCGTTGGTCAGCGCCCGGGTAAGGCTCGGGTGCTTGCCGGCGACCGACAGCTGGAGATGGTGCCCGGGGTAGGCCTCGTGGATGCTGGTGTTGCTCATCGAGCTGTAGTTGTGCTCGCGCATCGCGTTGGGATCGTCGCCCACGGACGGCGTGACGATGTAGATGCCGCTGGGGTCCCGGTCGAACATCGGCGGGTCGAAGTAGGCCGCGAACGGGATGACGTTGCGCAGGTACTCGGGGGTCGGGATGACCTCGATCCGCTCGTCGCCAGGGACGGTCACCAGGTCGTGATCGATGAGATGCTGGCGGGCCCTGATCATCACCCGGCGGTACGCCTCGAGGGCAGCCTCGAAGGTCGTCGGGTGGTCGCTCTTGAGGCGATCGATGACGGCCTTCTCGCTCAGACCCGGGTCGATCTCGCGGGCGGTCTCGACCCGGGCGGCCGCGTTCTGGGTCAGTTGCTCCTCGCCGATCGCCAGGATCGCATCCGCGTCGAGGCCATCGAAGCCGCGCAGGCCGACCAGCTCGTCGTAGCGCTCACGGCCGAGCGCCCACTCGTCCGTCCCGCCCGCAAGCGATCGTTCCAGCCAGGTCGTATAGGTCGCTATTGCCGCTTTGGCGACGTCCGATGCCACCTCGAGCCGGCGTTGTTCGGCGGGACCCAGGACGCCCCTGCCGGCGGCGACGATCTCGTCGAACAGGATCGGCATCTCGCCGGCAGTCTCGACCTCGATCGTCTGCCACAGCCGGACCTGGGGCACGACCGCCCGGCTCTTGCTCGCCTCGAGGAACGCCGGGACGGCCTCGAGCCGGCTGGTCATCGCGTCGAGGCGCTCGGCGAGCGGGGCGAAGTCGCGGGCGAACAGGGCAAAGAGCGGGTCGCCGACGCCGTCGAGGGCGGTCGAACGCCGTTCCCAGATCCGCAGGACGTCCGCGTCGAATAGGTCGCGCCGGACGTTGTGGATCTCCAGGTCGCGCTCGAAGCGAGCCTCGGCGGACAGTCCCTCCGGACCGATGGCCTCGACCGCAACCAGGTGGGCCCGGTCCGCGGCGATCTCGCCGATCACGGCATCGCGCTCGCCGGCACCCAGGCTGTGATCCTCGGTGTGGATGCCAACGAACGTGGCGAAGTCCGGGTGATCGCGGACGATCCGGCGGAAGCGCGTCTCGACCAGGTCGTAGAATCGATCGTCGAGGGGGCCCCGATCGGCGGCTGCCTGAGGCCTGCGGAGCGCGATCTCGTCACTGGTCGGCTGCGTCACGTGGTCCTCCGCGACCGGTCCGGCAGCCGGTCGTCAATGCGTCTTGGCGGTCGCGGGCTGGGTCTCGCGCAGAACGGCAGCCACCGCCGCCAGGGTGGTCTCGATGTCGCCCGCGGCGATGCCGTGATGGGTCACCGCGCGGACCTGACCGTGGGGATATTCCACCATCAGGACATTCCGCGCACGAAGTCCCTCGAGGAAGGCCGCTCGATCGCGCGCCACCCGGAAGACGACGAAGTTGGTCCGGACCCGGTCCGGATCGAGCGGCCCGGGCTCGGGCTGGGCGATCCCTCCAGCCGACGCGATCCCGTCCAGGCCCGCCAGACCCTCGGCCAGGCGCCGGGCGTTGGCGTGATCCTCGGCCAGCCGATCGATCATCCCGGCCGCTCCTGCCCGCAGCGCGAGCAGCCCGGGGGCCGCGAGCACGCCGGCCTGGCGCATCCCGCCGCCGACGAGCTTGCGGGCGCGACGTGCCCGCCAGATGAACTCGCGGTCGCCGACGACCACCGAGCCGACCGGGCAGGCCAGGCCCTTGCTGAGGCAGAAGGAGAGGCTGTCGGCCGGTGCCGCCAGCTCGGTCGGGCTGACGTCCTGCGCGACCACGGCATTGAAGAATCTCGCCCCGTCCACGTGAAGGGGAACTCCATGAGCGTGGGCGACCGCGCCGACGTCGGCCGTGTAGGCCACCGACAGGGGCTGGCCCATCGAATGGGCATGGGTGTTCTCGATGGTGACCAGGCCGGTGATCGGCTCGTGGGGGTCGGTCGGGTCGCGGAACGACTGGTCGATCTCGCTCGGATCCATCGTCCCATCCGGCCGCTCCTGGAGGCTTCGGATGCTCGTCCCGACGATCACCGCGTGGCCGGCCGCCTCATCCAGCACGACATGGCTGGTCGAGGCGGCGATCGTCTCCTGGCCACGGGCGAGGTGGGCCAGCTGGGCAACGAGGTTGCCCTGGCTGCCACTGGCCACGAACAGGCCGGCTTCCTTGCCCAGCATCTCGGCGGCGCGCTCCTCGAGGGCGTTCACCGTGGGGTCGTCGCCGAACACGTCGTCGCCGACCTCGGCCGTGGCCATGGCCCGGCGCATCTCGTCGGTCGGCTGGGTGACGGTGTCGGAGCGAAGGTCGATTCGGCCCATCGCCAGGGAGTATAAGTGGGCTCGCCGCCACCCTCCGAACGTGCGACAAGCCGACCGCCACCTGCTATCCTCCCCATCGCTGCAACGGACCCGTGGTGTAGCGGCCCAACATGCCAGCCTGTCACGCTGGAGATCGCCGGTTCGAATCCGGTCGGGTCCGCCAACGATGCCTGTTCCTACGCCCCGTCCTCCCGCCCGGACGGGGCGTACCTTTTCCCGCGAGCGGTCTGGTTTTCCGGCAAGCGCATCTGGCAGACTCCGGGGGTGACCCAACTGCGTCGCCGCCGGAGCCAGGCCCATCGGATCGATCAGGGTCGTCGCGGTCCGTCCGTCGGGCCGGTCGCGATCGCGGCCGGGGTGGTCGCCGTCCTGGCGGTCGCGGTCATCCTGCTGGCCAACCCGGGATCCTCGCCGGCGAGCTCACCCGGGCCGTCGGCGTCCGGCCTCGCCGTCGGCTCCGGGTCACCGGGCGCATCAGCGTCAACGGGCGGCTCGCCAGGGCCATCGGGTGGGCCGTCACCGAGCCCGAGCGGTGACCTGCTCGCGGATGTCGCGATCGTTCCGGTCGTCGACTTCCGCTCGACCGAGTCCTCGATCAAGATCGCCGACGTGAAGGCGGTCCTCACCGGGGGCAAGACCCCGTATGCGGCGATCGAAGTGGTCGCCTCCGAGGCCGACGCCGTCCTGGCGGCGCTGGCCGTGTCCGAGCCCGCCGATGCCACGCGCTGGATCACGGCCAAGGACGTGGCCACCCTGCGCAAGGACCTGGTCAAGCACCGCGATCGGCTCGCCTTCGTACGCGCGGACCAGGTGACCCCCGCCGTTCGGGCCCTGGCCTGGGGCACGCAGTCGCTGTTCGGCGTCGACCGGGTGACCAAGACCGGAGAGTGGCCGCTGACCGCGCGCCTGCCGATCGCGGGCGGGGCCGATGGCTTCGACCCGACCAGGACCTGGACCATCGTCGCTGGCGGCGACATCATGCTCGACCGGGGCGTCGCCAAGGTGGTCAAGGTCCAGGGCAAAGGCGCGGACTTCCCCTTCGACGGTGGGACGGCGACCATCACCGGCCGGACCTGCTGCTCCGCCCTCGATAACCCGGTACCGACGACCCGCCGGACCGGTGCCCGGGGCGCCGTCCGTCGACTGCTGACGGGGGCCGACCTGGCCGTCGCCAACTTCGAGAACCCGGCTCCCGACGTGTTCCGTTATCACACCACGGGCACGGTCTTCTCGGCCGACCCGAAGCTCATCGCCGGTCTCGACCGGGCCGGCATCGATGTCGTGTCGCTGGGCAACAACCACATCCGCGACGCGGGAGCGCAGGGCATCCTCGACACGATCAAGAATCTGAAGAAATACGGGATCAAGTCGACCGGCGCAGGGGCGAACGTGGCGGCTGCCCGCAAGCCGGCCGTGGTCGACGTCAACGGGGCCAGGGTGGCGATCCTGGGCTACGACACCATCGCCAGGTACTACGCGGCCGGGCCGTCGAAGGCCGGCAGTGCCCAGCTGAGCCCGGCCGCGGTGCGGGCCGACATCAAGAAGGCACGCGCTGCCGGAGCCGACATCGTGATCGTCTACCCGCACTGGGGGACCGAGTACACCCCCCGGCCCTTCGCGTCCCAGCAGACCCTGGCTCGGGCGGTCATCGACGCCGGAGCCGACATGGTCATCGGCAACCACGCCCACTGGGTGGGCGCCATGGAGGTCTACAAGGGCCGGCCGATCTGGTACGCGCTGGGCAACTTCGTGTTCGACCAGGATTGGTCCGAGCCCACGATGGAGGGGATCACCCTCGAGCTGACGTTCCGCGGCGTCGAGCTCGTCCAGGTCAAGATCCGGCCCCACGTCATCCTCGACAAGTCGCAGCCGAACTTCATGAGTCCCGCCGGGGCCGGCAAGGTGGTCATGGGCCAGCTGTTCGACGCGTCGAAGAGCCTGCTGCCCTGGTAGGTCGCGGAGGAGGGTCGCCGATGGCCGGATTCAAGGAGTTCCTGCTCAGGACGAATGCCCTGGCCCTGGCCATCGGCGTGATCATCGGGGCGGCTCTCGGCAGCGTGGTCGATTCGCTCGTCGGCGACGTCATCATGCCGCCGATCGGCTGGGCCCTCGGCGGGGTCGACTTCAGCTTGCTCCAGATCGTCATCGGCAAGGCACGGGATGGCACGGATGTCGCGATCCGCTGGGGTCTGCTGGTGAACTCGATCGCCACCTTCGTGGTGGTCGCGTTCGTGGTCTATTGGGCGAGCAAGGCGTTCATCAAGCCGGATCCGCCGGCCGGACCGACCGAAGAGGTGCTCCTGCTCCGCGAGATCCGCGACTCGCTGCAGAGCCGCTAGTCGTTGACGACGCCGGCGAACAGGTCCGTCTCGGGCAGGCTCGTCAGGATCCGGGCCTCGCGCAGGATGAAGGTCTCGGTCGACCAGTAGCGCCGCCAGCCATCGAGGCCGAGCGCGAGCATCGGCGAGTCGTCGTTCATCTGGGTGAGGTGCTTGCGGAGCGCCTTCCACTTCGCCTCGACGTACGGTCCGATGTCGACGCGGGTCGTGATCGATTCGTCCGGGACGAGCAGCTTGTCCATCCACGCCTCGAACTCGACCACCTGCTCGGGCGTCGCGTCCTCTGGCGGCAGCCAGGGTGAGCGCTCGCCGCGCGCCACCATGGCCTCGTTCATCGCCTCGCGAGCGGCGCGCGGGAACGCCTGCTCATAGAGCTTTGCCGGCGCCCACGGAGCCAGGCCGCCCTCGGACTCGGCGGGGCCGGTCCCGCCGTGCTCTGGCGAGAGCTGCTCCGGATACCAGGCCGGGTCGCTGGCCCGGGGAAACGCCCGAACCGCGACGTCGTGGGTCCGGATGTGGTCCGGGTGGCCGTAGCCGCCGAACGAGTTGTAGGTCGTCACGACGTCGGGTCGATGGCGGCGGATGAGCCAGGTCAGGCGCCCGGCGGCCTCGTCGAGGTCGGCCCGCCAGAACGAGCGCGGATCGTTGTTGGCGGATCGGCCCATCATGTCCGAGTCGCGGTAGCCGAGGTTGTCCCACTCGGTCACCCCGAGCTCGCCCATCGCGGCCTCCAATTCGGCCGCTCGGATCTCGGCCAGCCGCCGGTGGTTATCCGGGGTGTCGAGCTCAGGTACGACGATCTCGCCCATCTCGCCGCGGGTGCACGTGACCAGGACGACCCGGTGGCCGTCGGCGAGGGCCCTGGCCATGACTCCGCCGGTGCCGATCGTCTCGTCGTCCGGGTGAGCATGGATGGTCATCAGGGTCAGGGGTCGGGGATCGATCATCCCCGCGATCGTAGCCAAGCGACCGGGATCCGGCTCGCGACGCGGACACGGGCCGCTACCATCTGGCCATGCCGCGTAGCGTCGACCCGCCGTCCGGCCCCCTGGCCGGCATCCTGGTCGCCGACTGCTCGACGGTCCTGGCCGGCCCGTACTGCACGATGCTCCTGGCCGATCTCGGGGCGGACGTCATCAAGATCGAGCCGCCGGACGGCGACGGCACCCGTGCCTGGGGACCGCCATGGGTCGGGGCCGGACGTCTCGGGCCGGGCGACCCTGGCGTCGCCGCCTACTTCCTCGCGGTCAACCGCAACAAGCGGTCGCTCCGGCTCGACCTCAAGACCGACGCGGGCCGGGAGGTGCTCCGCCGCCTGCTCGAGCGTGCCGACGTCCTCGTCGAGAACTTCCGGGTCGGCGGGTTCGCCACCCTGGGCCTGTCGGACGAGGTCATCGAGGGCCTGAACCCACGGCTCGTCCACCTGGCGATCAGCGGCTACGGCCCGACCGGTCCCGACGCGTCAAAGCCGGGCTACGACTTCGTCATCCAGGCCGTCGCCGGGCTGATGTCGATCACCGGCGTCGCCGACGAGGCGGGCGGCGAACCGACCAAGGTCGGCGTGGCGATCGCCGACATCGTCACCGGGCTCCACGGGGCGGTCGCGATCCTCGCCGCGCTCGCCGGTCGGGATCGTGCCGGATCGCCTGCCACCGGGCGCGGCCAGCGGATCGACGTATCGATCCTCGAGTCGGCTCTCTCGATCCTCGTCAACCAGGCCCAGAACGCATTCGCGACCGGGGTGCCGCCGGCGCGCCGCGGGAACGCCCACCCGAACATCGTCCCCTACGAGGCCTTCGCCACGAGTGACGGCCAGGTCGCCGTGGCCGTCGGCTCCGAACGCCAATGGTCGCGGTTCTGCGCCGCCCTGGGCCTGGCCGAGCTAGCGGCCGACCCTCGGTTCGCCACGAACCCCAAGCGGGTTGCCAATCGGGTAGCGCTCCGACCGATCCTCGCGGAGCGGTTCGCCACCCAGTCGACCGCCGCCTGGCTCAAGCGACTCGACGCGGCCGAGATCCCGTCTGGCCGGATCAACGACGTCCTCGCGGCCTTCGCGACCGACCAGGCTCGTGCCCGGGAGATGGTCGTCGATGTCGATCACCCCCGGCTGGGGCCGATCCGCCAGGTCGGCCTGCCGTTCAAATTCGGCACGACGCCAGGCTCGATCCGGAGCGCGCCGCCGCTGCTCGGCGAGCATGCCGAGGAGATCCTGACCGAGCTCGGCTATGACCTGAAGACCGTGGCGCGCCTGCGCTCCAACGGCGTGATCTAGGCGCCGGAAGCCCGCCCGCCAGGATGCGTCGAGACCTCCGGGTCGATGCACGATGGCACGGATCCCGAGGGTCTCCCGGCGTCCTTCGCTGCTAGACTCGGCCGACCGACCGGTCGCCTACCCGGCGCTCGCGCGTCGGCGAAACCACGGAGGTACCTCGACGATGACCGACGATCGCGAGCGCTGGGCAGTCATCCTGGGCGCCTCGTCGGGCATGGGCGAGGCCACCGGCAAGGCGCTGGCCGCCGCCGGCTACCGGATCTTCGGGATCCACCTCGACTTCCGGGCCGGGCTGGCGCACGTCGAGGAGGTCAAGGACGCGATCGCAGCGGCCGGCACGGAGGCGCTGTTCATCAACATGAACGCTGCCGACGACGAGAAGCGTGCGAACGCGATCGCGGTCCTGCGCGACCGGTTCGATCGATCCGAGGCCGAGGGCCGCCATCCGTACGTCCGGGTCGTGATGCACTCGCTCGCGTTCGGGTCGCTCGTCCCGTTCCTCAGCGACGACCCGAAGGGCGCGGTCGACCGCAAGAAGATGGAGATGACCCAGGACGTCATGGCCAACAGCCTCGTCTACTGGATCCAGGACCTGTACCGCGGGGGCTTCCTGGAACAGGGCTCGAAGATCTTCTCGATGACGTCTGAGGGCTCGAGCCGGGTCGTCCCCTCGTATGGCGTGGTGTCGTCGGCCAAGGCCGCCCTCGAGTCGCACACCCGGCAGCTGGCGATGGAGCTCGCCCGGACGGGCACGGGCATCACCGCCAACACGATCCGCGCCGGTGTCACGATCACCCCGGCCCTGCTCAAGATCCCCGAGCACGAGCAGATGATCGAGATCACCCGGGCACGAAACCCGACCGGCCGGATGACGACGCCGCAAGACGTGGCGGCCACGATCGTCGCCCTCAGCGGCGAGGGCGTCGACTTCATCAACGGCGAGATCATCGGCGTCGACGGCGGCGAGTTCATCACCGGCGCGTAGCCGGGCGGTCGTCGATCATGAGCGGGCGGGTCATCGTCGTCGGGTCGATCAACGCCGACCTGGTCATCCGCGGGGAGCGGCTGCCCTCGGTCGGCGAGACGGTCACGGGCGGCACGTTCGAACGGCACCACGGCGGGAAGGGTGGCAACCAGGCCGTGGCAGCAGCGCGGCTCGGCGCGTCGGTGTCGTTCGTCGGCGCGGTCGGCGACGATCCCTTCGGGCTGGAGGCCCGAACCGCGCTGATCGCCGAGGGCATCGACGTGGCCGGGCTGGCGACGCTCGGCGGTCGCGCCACGGGGGTGGCCCTGATCCTGGTCGACCGCGACGGCGAGAACCTCATCTCGGTCGCGTCCGGTGCCAACGCCGCACTTGAGCTCGGGGCGATCGGACCGGCCTTCGCAGGGATCGGCGTCGGCCCGGGCGACGTCGTGCTGGTGTGCCACGAGCTGCCGACGGCGACGGTCCGGGAGGCGCTCCAGTCCGGACGTGCCCGCGGCGCCCGGACCGTCCTGAACCCGGCGCCGGCCCACGGGATCGACCGGACCGTCCTCGCCGCAGCCGACGTCATCAGCCCGAACCGGGGCGAGCTCCTGACGCTGACTTCGACCGATGCCCGGCGGTCAGGGCGAGCATCGACCTACGGCCCGGCGGCCGCGACCGACGTGGCCCGCGCCGCCCGGAGCCTGCTCGAGGTGTCCGCGGCCGGCCCGGGCGTCGCCGAGGCCGTCGTCGTCACGCTGGGCCCGGTCGGCGCACTGCTCGTCCGCGCGGACTCGACCGTGGACGTGCCGTCGATCGCGGTCGAGGCGCTCGACACGACGGGCGCCGGCGATGCGTTCAACGGCGCGCTCGCCGCGGGCATGGTCGAGGGACGGCCGATCGACGAGGCGGTCCGCCGCGCGGTCGTGGCCGGTGCGCTGGCGACGACGCGGGTCGGCGCGCGGGAGGGGATGCCCACGACAGCCGAGCTGGATGCGGCGCTCGAGGCTTGACCGCAGCGGCCGGATGGCCGCGTTCGCCGCCCGTCCGCGGATCGGCGCTGGTCAGGCCTCGGCGGCGACCCACGTGGTTCGGGCCCGCGCGGCCGGAGTCATCTCGAGGCCGCCGTCGTCGCGGACCCACCAGGCGGCCAGCCCGCGTGCCCGCGCCAGCCCGGCGATCCCGTCCGGACCGGACAGGAAAAGGCTCTTGGACCAGACCTCCGACCAGGCCGGATCCGAACCGGCCACTGTCACGGCGAGCAGGCCAGCACCGCCGGGCTCCCCGGTCCGGGGATCGAGCAGGTGATGGACCGGTAGCCCGTCGGCCGCCGTCCAGCGGTTGACCAGGATCGACGACGTCGCGACGGCGCCCTCGGGCACGGCGACCGTGGCGATCGGATCGGCTCCCCCGGCGGGGTCCTCGATCGCGATGACCCATGGACCCTCCTGGGGCGCGGGTCCGCCGGCGACGAGGTCGCCGCCCGCCTCGAGCATCGCGCCCCCGCCCCGAGCACCCAGGGTGCGTTCGAGCCGGTGCCAGGCCCAGCGCAACGTGAGGCCCTTCCCGATCCCGCCGAGGTCGATCGGGCAGGTGACGCCGACGCGAGACGCGCGGGGGTCCGCGATCAGCCAGCGCCGCGCAGGCGCCGCCTCACCGCCGGTCCGCCTGGCGGTCCGATCATCGCCGGCCGGCAACGGCTCAACCGGAAGGTGACCAGGTCCTTCCAGCACGGCGCCGGCGTAGCCGAGCCGCTCGAGGTCGCCCAGGACGCGAGCGTCGAAGCGGCCGTCGGTCAACCGCCCGGCGCGGTCCGAGGCCGCCAGGGCCCGCCCCAGCCGGCGGTCGACCGGGAGGCACGAGCCGCTTCCAGCGGCACGATTGACGATCGTCACATCGCTCGTGTCTCGAAAGCGGGACATGGCCTGCTCGGCCGCCTCGAACTCCTGGACGGCTTCGCGCCAGGCCTCGGCTGCCTCCTCGAACGCGAGCCCGACGACCGACAGTCGGAGCGGCGAGCCCATGGCCCGCCCCTCGAACGCCTGGACCTGGCGACTCGGCTGGCTCATGCAGAGACTCTAGGACCTCGTTGGCCTTGAGGGTCCGCCGGGTGGCGAGCGTCGCCCTTCAGTGACCGGATGCGCCCGTCGAGCCGTTCGAAGCCGGCTTCGCCCTGGGCGCGGCCGCGCTGCGGGACACGCTCGGCAAGCGGACCACCGGCGGGACCCAGGCCGCGCTGCCCTCGACCTTCTTCACCTGCCCGGCCAGGCCGCCGAGCCGGGTCTCGACTCCCGCCATCCGCTCCACTGCATCGGCATAGGCCGCGGCGGCCGAGTCGTATGCCGCCCGGGCGCGGGTCAGCCGCGCGTCCAGCCGGTCGTGCTCGGCGGAGATCGACGAGATCGCATCCCCGGCTGGCGCGTTCCACTCGGAGAGCTGGCGGTCGCCGGCCGCCTGGAGTGCGGTCACCCCGGCCAGCGAGACGGCGTACGCTCCGGCGGAGATGCCCGCGACCACCGCGAGGTGGACCGGGCGTCGAACCTCGGTCCGGCGGGCCGATCGCGCCCCATCAGCCATGGTCCGGATCCCCGTCGTGATCGTCGTCGCCGGCCGGTGGGCGACCGGCCGAGGTCGCCGCCGCGGCCGGCCTCGCGGGTCGCTGGGCGGCCCGGTTCATCGCGAGGAGCTTCTTGCGGGCCGACGCGAGCTTGTCGCGGAGCGTCTTGGCCGTCTGTGCATCGCTCGCGATCCGTTCGTCGGCCGCCTTGAGGGCCGCGGTCAGCTCCGTGGTCTGTGCGCTGAGGGCGGAGAGCTGCTGTTCGAGCGCCGCCGAGCGGTCCTGCTCATCGGCGAGCTTCTGCACCAGCGCCGCCGCCGACACCGGCGCGACGGTCAAGGGCGCGGATGCCGCCGTCCATGCGGCGGCGGCGCGGACGGCGAGAGCGCCGACCGAGAGGCTGATCACGACAGCCGCGATGACCGCCGCCCGCCGGAGGAGTATGCCAAGAGTCAGCCGCGTCGCCGACTCGGTCCCCGAGATCGTGGTCATCGCGTGGTCGCCTCCTTGAGTTCGGTATCCGGGAGTGAGGTCGAGAAGGTGGGCCGGGCCTTGCGGCTGACCCAGTAGCGGTAGGCCACCGCCGCCAGCACGGCCAGGCCAGTCGCCAGGTACAGCGGACGAAGCGTCCCGCCGTCGGTGCCGGCCAGGATCCCGTGAAGCCAGGCCAGTACGAACACGGCGATGCTCAGTCGATGGAGCTTCAGCCAGAAGCCTGGTGGCAAGAGCTTCGTGTAGCGGGCGCTGATTCCGGTCAGGATCATGGCGTACATCGCCAGCGTCCCCAACGCGACCGGCGAGCTGCGGTAGCTCGACAGGCCGGGGATGAGCGCGCCTTCGACGCCGACGCCGGCATAGGGGTCGAGCACGATGCTCACGACATGCACCGCGAGAAAGGCCAGGACGAAGACCCACAGGTTCTCGTGCCACGGGAAGAGCCGCCTGGACAGCTGCCAGGTCGCCTGGTTCGTGGGGTGGCTCAGGACCAGCCCGAACGAGATCTGGCCCACCAGCAGGAGGTAGCACACGATCCCGGATGCGCGGGCAGCCAGCCACAGTCGCATCTGGGCCTGGTACGCGGAACTGGCCGGGACGATCTGGTCGGTGGCGACCACGATGCCGATGCCCAGCAGGCCAAGCAGGATGGCGAGGCGCGGTCCGCTCAGGCGCATCGGCTGCGGCCCGTGTCGGTCGATCGGACGCTGGCGGTCATGGCGCTCCACGCGGCAATGGGCATACTTCTCCGAGGCGAAGGCGGGTCCCGAGGTTTCGCCCGAATGCGGAGGTGCCTCGGGCGACCCGATCCGCCCTGGTCCGCGCCTGCTCGAGTCCGGCCGTCAGCTCCCGGGGGCGAGGGCGGGTGGTCGGGTCCGGCGCGCGAGCAGGCCCCGACGGGGCGAGAGCGCCAGCGCGAGTCCGAACAGGGCCGTCTCCACGAGCACGATCGAGGCGCCCGAAGCGACGTTCAGGTAGAAGCTCGCGTAGAGCCCGACGACGGCCGAGACGACGGCCACACCGACCGCGAGGGCGAGCATCTGCCCGAAGCGGACGACCAGCAGCTGCGCCGTCGCAGCCGGCGTGACGAGCATCGCAACGACCATGATGATCCCGACCGCCTGGATGCTGA
>JBDTQW010000077.1:0-12295 GCA_039931975.1 Chloroflexota bacterium
GTCGGTCTGCCCGTGGTGGCGGCGGTGCGCGGTTTCGCGCTCGGCGGCGGCTGCGAGCTCGCCCTCCAGTCCGACCTGATCGTCGCCGGCGAGGACGCGACGTTCGGCCAGCCGGAGATCAAGCTCGGGGTGATCCCCGGGGCGGGCGGCACACAGCGGTTGACTCGCGCGATCGGCAAGGCCCGAGCGATGGAGCTGATCCTGACGGGCCGTTCCATCGACGCGCGCGAGGCGGAGCGGCTGGGGATGGTCAGCCTGGTCGTCCCCCCCGAGGAAACGCTCGATCGCGCGCTCGAGCTGGCCGGCCGGATCGCGGCGATGCCGCAGCTCGCGGTCCGCTCCGCAAAGGCTGCCGTCAACGCCGCGGCTGAGCTACCCCTGAACGAGGGCCTGGCTCTCGAGCAGCGATCGTTCTTCGACCTGTTCGCCACCGACGATCAAAAGGAGGGGATGGCCGCCTTCGCCCAGAAGCGGCCGGCCCGATGGACGGGACGCTAGGGGTGATGCGATGACCGACGACTCAGGGGTCAGTGGCCGCGACTACGGCGCTGACATCGAGGGCGAGGGGCCGCCAGGTTCGCTGCGCGACACTCCGCCCAACATCCTCGGTCAGATCGACCCCACGTCCCCGATTAGCGGCCACGTCCGCGCACCCGAGTCCAGCGGCGCCACGGCGTCCCACGCCCCCGAGCACGATTGGGCCGCGGCCTCGGCCGTCGTGGTGCCGGTCCTCCGGCCCGCGGGTACCGTCGGCCTGCATCTCGATCAGGTCGATCGGGCCGCGCTGGTTGCGAACGCCAACAAGGCCCACACCCTGCCCCTCGTGAGCGATGGACCGTGCGGGCTGGCGGTCAGCTACGCCCTTCCCGCGACCGGATTCGACGTGCTCGTCAACGGCGAGCACCTGGTGTCCTGGAGCGTCGAGCCCGGTGCCGTCCATGAAACCGCGATGGCCAACCTCGCGGCATGGTCGGTCGGCGCGGAGTGGAGCGACGAGGTCTCCGGCGATCGCCGGTTGCTGAGCTCCGACACGGGCTCGGGTCTGGACGCGTCGCGGATCCTGCTGCCCGCGGTCCGCGCTCACCTGGCCGCCGAGCTCGGCGTGGACGGGGGCCGGATCCTGGTCGGCCTGCCCGATCGGCACCTGCTCATGGCCGGGACACTGCGAGCGGGCGACAACGATTTCGCGGCCCTGCTGCGCGACTACGTGAGCGACCACAGCGAGGGCGCCGACGAGCCGATCGATCGGCGCATCTTCGAGCTGACCGAGGCGGGACTCGTCGAGTTCGCGGGCTGATGCCGGCTCCGGCCTTCAGCGTCCTCCGCTGGGAGGTCGCCGATGGGGTCGGCACGATCACCCTCGATCGACCGGACGCGCTGAACAGCCTCGAGGCGACCCTCAAGGCCGAGCTCCTGGCCGTACTCCGCGAGGCCGAGCGCGACAGCTCGGTGCGCGTGATCATCCTGACCGGCGCCGGTCGGGCGTTCTGTGCCGGCCAGGACCTGAAGGAGCGACTCGGTCCCGACCCGGTCCCGCTCGACGTCGAGGTGCGCGAGCGCTACAACCCGATCATCCTGGCGATGCGCCGGTTGCCCAAGCCGATCATCGGCGCGATCAACGGGGTAGCGGCCGGGGCGGGCGCGTCACTGGCCTTCGCCTGCGACCTCCGGATCGCGTCCGAACGAGCCAGCTTCGTGCTCGCCTTTGCCCGGCTCGGTCTCGTGCCCGACAGCGGCGCGAGCTGGTTCCTGCCCCGGCTCGTCGGGCTCGCCCACGCCGCCGAGCTCCTCTACCTGCCGGACCCGATGCCGGCCGAGGAGGCCCTGAGGATCGGCCTGGTCTCGCAGGTCGTCCATGCCGATGCCCTCCTCGATCATGCCCGGACCCTGGCGGCCAAGATCGCCCAGGGGTCGCCGATCGGCCTGGCCCTGACCAAGCGGGCCCTCGAGCGCTCGCTCGAGGTCGGGCTCCCCGAGGCACTCGACCATGAGGCGTCCCTCCAGGGCATCGCCGGTCGGACGGCGGACCACGCCGAGGGGCTCGCCGCGTTCGTCGAGAAGCGAGCGCCGCGGTTCAGCGGGGAGTGATCCGGGCCGACGCGCGATCCCGTCCCGGCCCGGCGGAGGCACCGGGCTGGCTCACGGTCGTGGCCCTCATCGTCTACATCCTCATCGCCACCTACGACTGGCGTTTGCCGAATCGGGACGGAACGTCGTTCGGGCCGGTGTGGGCGGGGATCAGCCTGGTCGGCGTGGTCCTGGCGCGGGTGATCCGTGGCCGATGGGAACCGGTGGTCATGCTGGCGGTGGGCACCGCGGTGGCGTCCCTGTTGACCGACCTGGTCCAGTTCAACGGCCAACTCCTGCGCGACCTCGGGATCTATCTTCGGGCCGGAGAGCATTTCGTGGCCGGCGCACCGGTCTATCTGAGCACGATCCTGACCGAGGCACCGGCCGACAAGACGACCTACCCATTCCTCTACCCGCCGCCGACGTTGCCGATCCTGGCCGTGCTCGCCGCATTGCCTCGGCCGCTGGTCGAGGCCGGCTGGCTGCTCGGGTCCGCTGCGGGGGCGGCCGCCGGCCTGCGGCTGCTCGGCCTGTCGCCACGCTGGGCGCTCGCGACCCTCCTCTGGACGCCGTTCTTCCAGGGGCTGTACGTCGGCAACGTGGCGGTGCCCGTGTTCGGTCTCTTCGCGGCAGCCCCCTGGTTCGAGGCAGGGCTGATCCTCGCTGCCGTCTTCAAGCTCTACAGCGGCCTGGCTGCGCTATGGCTCGTCCGCGAGGGCCGGTTCCGATCGATCGTCGTCGGGCTGGTGGTGCTCGCGACGGCGGCGCTTGTGACCTTGCCGCTCGTCGGCGTCGACACCTGGCGCGCCTGGATCGAGGGGCTCCGGCTGTACGCCCTGTCGCAGCCCGGTCTCCCCGCGCTGGTGGCGCTCAGTCTCGGCGCGTACGTTCCCGGCCCGTTGCCGGTGATCGCCGGCATCGCCGCGGTCGGCTGGGCGTGGATGGCGCGCGGCCGGGCCGGCCTGGTGCGGTTCGGGATGGCCACCGTGGTGGCCTCACCATCGCTGTTCGCCCACGGCTTCCTCGTCGCGCTGCCGGCGTTCCTCGAGTTGCGCCCGGCGATGCTCTGGCTGGCCCTCGGGATCACCAGCGTCGCGCCCGGCCTGGGCTGGTGGCTGGCGATCGTCCTCGTCGTCGTCGCCTCGGTCGTCCCGGCGCTCCGGCGATCGAGCGGCGGACCGTGGCCCGCGGCACCCGGCCGGGAGTAGGCCGACGCCCTCGACGGCTCGCGCCGCGACACCCGACCCGCTCGGGCGTACCATCGGGAGCCAAGCCAAACCTCCGCAGGGAGGCCCACGCGATGACCGATCCTCTCGCTCTCGACCCGGTCCTGCCCGAACGGGAGCGCAGCCCGCTGTCCTTCGCCGACGACGTCCCGCACGACGAGCGCTACCGGATCTTCGAGGCCCACGTGGTCGGCGGGGGCAAGGTCGAGGCGACCGACTGGATGCCCGACGACTATCGGACCGGGGTCCTGCGCTTCGTCGAGATGCACGCCAACAGCGAGCTCATGGGCGTCCTCCCCGAGCGCGAATGGCTGATGCGCGCACCGACCCTCCGGCGCAAGCTGGCGCTGACCGCCAAGGTCCAGGACGAGGTCGGCCACGCCCAGCTCTTGTACCGCGTCGCCGAGGACCTGGGCAAGCCACGAGAGGCGATGTTCGACGACCTGCTGGCCGGCAAGACCAAGTTCCACAACGTGTTCCACTACCCGACCAGGAGCTGGGGCGACATCGGGGTCATCGCCTGGCTCGTCGACGCCGCGGCGATCGTGGCCCAGATGGCGTTGCGCGACAGCAGCTACGCGCCGTACGCGAGGACGATGCGTAAGATCTGCTGGGAGGAGTCCGTCCACATCATGCACGGGCGGGACGTCGTCGTGACCCTGGTCACCGGCACGGCCGTTCAGCGGGCGATGGTCCAGGAAGCGCTCGACCGATGGTGGGGCCCGCTCATGCAGATGCACGGGCCACGCTCACCGCGCGAGACGGATCGCGACTTGCATTGGCGGATCAAGGCCAAGACGAGCGAAGAGCTGCGCCAGGAGTTCCTGACGATCTACGTGCCGCGGATTCTCGAGCTGGGCCTGACCATCCCCGATCCGGATCTTCGCTTCGACGAGGGGGCCGGGGAGTGGCGCTACGGCGAGCCGGACTGGAACGAGCTCCGGACGGTCGTCACCAACCACGGACCGATGTCGCAGGCGCGGCTCGAGTTCCGGCGTATCAATCGCGAGGAGACGCGCTGGGTTCGCGAGTCGATCCTGGCTGCGCCGCGCGCGGCAGCGTGAATCCTCGGGCGGACGGCGTCGCTGAGCTCCGCCTCCGCCCTTGGAGTGCGAGTGGCCATTCGCGACTGAGGTTGCCCGATGACTGACTCGTTGCCACCAGACCGATCGACGCCAGCGACCGATGGGCGGACTCTCGAGCCATGGGAGGTCTTTCGCCAGGAGAAGGAGGGCGACCCGATGCGCCACGGCGGGAGCGTTCTCGCGCCGGACCCGACCCTCGCCGTGCACTACGCCCGAGAGCTGTTCGGGCGACGCCAGGAGAGCGTCCGCCTGTGGGTCGTGCGACGTGCCGACGTCCTCGACCTGACCGACCCGGATCTCCTGCAGCCGCCCCTGGATCGCTCGTTCAAGAAGCCCGGCGGCTACCTGATGCGCGAGAAACTGGCGGCGGCGCGGAGCCGTTCGGGGCAGGCCAAACCTAAGCCGACCGAGCAAAAGCGGACCGAGCCCAAGCCGACCGAGCGATGAGCGACCCGTCCCGGGCCGAGCTCCTGCCGACGACCAGGAACGCCCTCGCGCTGCTCCTGCTGGCGATCGCCGACGACGAGTTCGTCATCGGATTCAGCGACTCCGAATGGACCGGCATCGCGCCGATCCTCGAGGAGGACGTGGCCATCAGTTCGCTCGCCCAGGACGAGCTCGGGCACGCCCAGGCGTTCTATGGGCTCCTGGCCGAGCTGGTCGCCGACGGCCGCGACGCCGACGCCATCGCCTACGACCGGCCTCCCGAGGGCTACTACCATGCCCGGTTGCTCGACCATCCGCGGGGCGACTGGGCCCAGACCATCGTCCGGCGCTATCTGTACGACACCGCCGACGCGGTCCGCCTGGAGGCGCTGGCCGACTCCAGCTGGGCGCCGCTCGCCGCCCTCGTCGGCAAGGTCCGCCGCGAGGAGCGCTACCACCTGATGCACGCGACCGCCTGGCTCGAGCGGCTGGCCGAGGCGGGGGGCGAGGCGCGCCGACGGCTGCTGACCGCGCTCGAGGAGCTCGGGCCGGACGGCGGGACGGTCCTGACGCCGCTGCCGTCCCAGGCCGCCCTGCTCATGGCCGACATCGTGGCGGCGGACGCGGCCGAGCAGGAGGCTCAGTGGCGAGCCACGATCGCTCCGACGTTCGAACGCCTGGGGCTGCCGCCACTGCCCCCGACGCGTTCACCCGAGACCGCCCGGTCGAGCCATTCCGAAGCGTTCCGCCGGCTGCACGAGGAGCTCAGCCTGGTGCGCCGGATCGATCCGGTCGCCACCTGGTGACGGTCGTCGCTCGCGAGCTGAGCTCAGCGGCGGCCCGAGCCGCCCTGCTCGACCTGCCCGACCCCGAGCTCCCGGTCGTGTCGATCGACGAGCTCGGGATCCTCGGCCGGGTCGACAGCGGTCCCGACGGCATCCGGGTCGAGATCCACCCCACGTTCGTGGCCTGTCCGGCCACCGAGTTGATCCGGGCGGCAGTCGTCGAGCGATTGGGGCAGGTGGCGCCGGGGGTCGTGGTGGATGTCGCCCTCGTCTTCGACCCGCCCTGGACCAGCGATCGGATCGGCCCGGGCGGTCGGGTCAAGCTGGCCTCTGCTGGCATCGCCCCGCCGTTGGTATCCGAGCCGAACGAAATGATCCTTCTCGACCCCGTGGTGCCCTGCCCCATGTGCGGGTCGCGGCGGACCCGTCTCGACAACCTGTTCGGGCCGACCCTCTGCCGGACGATCCGCTGGTGCTCCGACTGCCGTCAGCCGTTCGAGGCGATCAAGACCATCTGAGCGCCTCGCAGGGTCTGGCGGGACCGGCCGCGAGCGACCCGACCGGCTAGGCTGAGGTCGATGGACCCGACCACGAGCGAGGCCGCCCCCGGTGCCGCGATCGCCCGAGTGATCGGGGTCGTCGGAGCAGGGACGATGGGCGCCGGGATCGCCCAGCTGGCGCTCGAGGCCGGCCTGCGCGTGCTGATCCACGATCCCGATCCGGCGGCGGTCCGGCGCGCGGGCGACAGGATCGAGGACGGCATCGCCCGGCGGACGCGGCGGCGGTCGCCCGCGGACGACGGACTGGTGAAACGGACGGTGGCCCAGGCCATGGGCCGGCTCGAGGAAGCGGCCGACCTGGGGCACCTGGCCCGGGCGTCGGACGTCGTCATCGAGGCGGCCCTCGAGGACCTGGCCCTGAAGCGTCGGCTCTTCGCCGGCCTCGACGCTGCGGCCGAACCGGGCACGATCCTGGCTACCAACACGAGTGCGCTCGTGGTCGGGGCGATCGCCGCAGCGACGGCCCATCCCGAGCGCGTCATCGGGCTCCACTTCTTCAACCCGGCGCCGGTCATGGCACTCGTCGAGGTGGTCGCTCCGCCGGCGGCCGATCCCGCCGTGGTGCTGGCGGCGACAGAGCTGGTCAGGAGCTGGGGCAAGACCGCCGTGCGCACCGCGGACACCCCGGGCTTCATCGTCAACCGGGTCAACCGGCCCTTCACGCTCGAGGCGCTGGCGCTCCTGGAGGCGGGTCTCGGATCGGTCGAGTCGATCGACGGCGCCGTGCGGGCGGCGGGCTACCCGATGGGGCCGTTCGAGCTCATGGATCTCGTCGGCATCGACATCAACCTCGCGGCGGCGAGGGGGATCTACCAGGCCTTCCGCTACGAGCCCAGGTTCCGACCGTCGCCGATCCAGGAGCGCCTGGTCGAGGCCGGTCGGCTGGGCCGGAAGACCCGCGAAGGCTTCTACTGGTACGGCGACGACGGGCGATCGCTGGGTCAGGCCGGCGCGTTCGCTGCCGATCCGATCCCGCCCGCCGATGCCTCCCCGGCGATCCTGGCGCTGCCTGGTGGCGGTCCAGCCGGCAAGCATCAAGTCGAGCCCGACCCGGTCGCGTCCGACCCGCTCGTCGAGCGGATCGTCCTGGCGATCGTCAACGAGGCGTATCGCGCGCTCGGCGACGGGGTCGCCAGCGCCGCCGACATCGATCTCGCCCTGCGCCTCGGGGCCGGACATCCGGTCGGACCGTTCGAGCGCACCGCTGCGCTCGGTGGACCGGCCGCCGTCGTCGCCCGGCTCGAGCGGTGGGGCTCAGCCAGCCCCCGGTTCGTCCCCGCTCCGGCCCTTCTCGAGGCGGCCGAGCGCCCTCCGGCGTAGGATGCCGGCGACGCCACAGGCCGGCGACGACTTCGCGGCCGCCGTCCTCGGAGGAGAGCTGATTGGCCCGGACCCTCGACCGCCCGCTCCGGGATCCGTGGATCGTCGCGGCCGTCCGGACGCCGATCGGTCGCTATGGCGGGGCCCTCGCGTCGGTTCGACCCGACGACCTTGCTGCGGCCGTCCTGCGCGCGGTGGTCGATCGGGCTGGACTCGATCCGGCGCTGGTCGAGGACGTCATCCTTGGCTGCGCCAACCAGGCCGGCGAGGACAACCGTGACGTCGCCCGGATGGCACTCCTGCTGGCCGGCTTCCCAGTCGAGGTTGCCGGGCTGACGGTCAACCGCCTCTGTGGCAGCGGGCTCCAGGCGATCAACTCGGCCGCGCACGCGATCCAGGTCGGTGACGGCGACGTGTTCATCGGCGGCGGCGTCGAATCGATGACCCGGGCGCCGTACGTGATGGCCAAGCCGGAGGCCGCGTGGGACCGCGGTGCCCGCGAGCTCGCGGACACCACCCTCGGCTGGCGGTTCGTCAACCCCCGGCTCGCGGCCGCTCACTATCCGTACTCGATGGGCGAGACCGCCGAGAACGTGGCGGAGCGCTGGAACGTCGCCCGCGAGCGGCAGGACGCGTTCGCCCTCGAATCGCAGCGCCGGGCGATCGCCGCGATCGAGGCGGGCCGGTTCGACTCGCAGATCGTGCCGATCCCGGTCCCCCAGCGAAAGAGC
This sequence comes from Chloroflexota bacterium, assembly GCA_039931975.1. Lineage (GTDB taxonomy): Bacteria > Chloroflexota > Limnocylindria > Limnocylindrales > CSP1-4 > Chersky-267. Next base: position 8,204 of record JBDTQW010000077.1, read on the forward strand.
GAGCCGGTCATCGTGACCCGGGACGAGCACCCTCGGGCGGACTCGACCGCCGAAGCACTGGCCCGGCTCCGTCCGGCATTCCGCGAAGGTGGGACGGTCACGGCCGGCAACGCCTCGGGGATCAACGACGGGGCTTCGGCGGTGCTCCTCGTCGAGGCGGCCCGGGCCCGCGAGCTTGGACTGAAGCCGCTCGCGCGGGTCGTGTCGACCGCCGTCGCCGGGGTGGATCCGGCGATCATGGGCGTCGGCCCGGTACCGGCCACGCGTAAGGCCCTCGAGCGGGCCGGGATCGAGGTCGACGACCTCGACCTGGTGGAGCTCAACGAGGCCTTCGCCAGCCAGTCCCTGGTGTGCATCGACGAGCTCGGCCTCGATCCGGCCACGGTCAACGTCAATGGCGGTGCGATCGCCTTTGGCCACCCGCTCGGGATGAGCGGAGGCCGGTTGATCACGATGCTCGCCCACGAGCTCGTGCGAACCGGCGGCCGGTACGGGCTGGCGACGATGTGCATCGGGGTCGGCCAGGGGATCGCGACGATCGTCGAGCGGATCGATCCCTGAGGTCGCGGTCGAGGTCCGACCCTGATGGCGCCGCTGCGGCGGACCTTGGTTCCATGGCGCGGCCCAGTTTTCAGCCTGACGCTTGTGGAAAATCGTTGCCGTGCGTACGATGAACGGGAACACGACGCCAAATCGACCCCCGCGCGGAGGCACCGATCGCATGCTCGAGACCCAGCCCACCTTCCTTAACCTGACCGACGCGGCTGCGTCGAAGCTGCGTGAGATCACGGCCGAGGAGAAGAACCCCGATGTCGGCCTGCGGGTCTACGTCTATAGCGGCGGCTGCTCGGGGTTCAAATACGGGATGATGATCGAGGACGCCCCCACCGAGGAGGACCGGGTCCTCCAGGCCAACGGGGTGACCGTCTACGTCGACGGCAAGAGCGTGGACCTGCTGCAGGGCGCCCAGATCGACTATATCGACACGCTCATGGGTGCCGGCTTCACGGTCAACAATCCGAACGCGGTCAGCGCCTGCGGTTGCGGCTCAAGCTTCCGGACGGCCGAGGACTCGGGCAGCCCCCGGAGCTGCGCACACTAGGCTCGATCTCGCTCCGCGGCAGAAGCCGCCGGTTCGCCGACGGCTTCGTTGTGTCCGCAGGGCGAAGGCCAGGCGGTCGCCCCTCGTTGACCTGCATCCTCCCGGGCGCCGGTACACTCCGATGCGATGGAGCTGCCGCTGTTCCCGATGCACACCGTCCTGTGTCCCGGCGTCGCCCTGCCCTTGCACATCTTCGAGCCGCGCTATCGGGCACTCGTGGCGCGCTGCCTCGAAGAGGGTGGGCCGTTCGGGATCGTCCTGATCCGGGACGGCCGCGAAGTTGGCGGCGGGCCCACCAGCATCGCCACGGTCGGGACCGTCGCCGAGATCCGCGAGGCGGGCAAGTTCAGCGATGGACGCTACGAGCTGCTGGTCGTCGGGGTGCGCCGTTTTCGGATCGAATCGGTGACCGTCGGACGAGAGCCTTATCTGATCGGGCAGGTCGAAGAGCTCGTCGATGTCGTCGGTGATCCGGTCGTCGCCCGCGAGCTGACCGATCGGGTAACCCAACGGTTCGTCCGCTACCTCGCCCTGCTCCAGCCGGTTGATGGAGAGGACGCCGACGAGATCGACGTCCAGGTCGAGCTCGAGCTCGAGGACAGCCCGGAGCTCGAGTCGGGCTCGACCTCGGCCGATCTGGCCGATGACGACACACACGAGGCCGACGAGCGCGACCGGCTCGATCGGGTCGCCCGCGACGTCGCCATTCCGGACGACCCGACCATCCTGTCCTACCTCCTCTCGGGGATCATCCAGGTCGACCAGCCGCGTCGCCAGGACCTCCTCGAGGCCGCCACGACCGAGGCCCGTCTGCGCGAGCTCATCCGCCTCATCGACCGGGAGGTTGTCCTGCTCGAGCGCCGTCTGCGCAACTTCAGCGTCGACCCGCGGACGGCCGCGCTGCGGCGCAACTAGGCGCATCGCCGAGTCCCCTCGGACGATGACCCTCCGGATCCACGAGGCCTCGGCCGCCGAGCTCGCGGACTGGGACGCCCACGTGGTCGACGAGCCGCAGGGCAACGTCCATCAGTCACGCGCTTGGGCTGCCTATCGCGAGGCATTCGGCTGGCAGCCACGCTTCCTGGTCGCCGACGACGGCGCCCGCATCCTTGCCCTCAGTCGTGCCTGGCCGCTCGTCCGCAGCGAGGGCGTCTACCTGTCCCGCGGGCCGCTGCCGGCTCCGGACGCCGGCACCACCCTGGCCCGGCTCGAGGCCGTCGCCGCCTGGTTCGCAGCGCGCGGCGCCGCCGTCGTGGCCAGCGACTCCGAGGTCCCGGCCGAAAGCGGCTACCCCGAGCTCCTGGCGGCGGCCGGGTACCACCGCATCGAGGAGCTCCAGCCCTCGCGCCACCGCCTGGCCGTCGAGCTCGCGGGGGTGGCGGGGCCGGACGAGCTGCTAGCCCGCTTCAGCGCCACCACCCGGAACATGATCCGGGCCGCCGAACGGAGCGACATGCGGATCGTGCGCTACGGGCCGCTCGTCCCAGGTGCGGCGGGGACCAGTTCGCCGGATGCTGATCCGGCCGGGGGTCAGCGATGGCCCGAGGACCCGACGGCCGAGCTGCTGGCCGAGCTCGACGCCCTCTACGGGTCGATGCGGGCAACCGCTGAGCGTCGCGGGTTCGGTCTGGCCTCCCGGCCGCGCTTCCTGGATTGGTCGCGACGGGCGTTCGTCGACGGCCATCTCGTCTATCTCGGGGCGCACGATCTCGCCGGCGAGCTCGTGGCCGGCGCGACCTTCTACCGGCACGGCCGGCGCTGGACGTATTCACACGCCGCGGACGACCCACGCTTTCGGAAGGCCTATCCGGGGGCGGTCCGGCTGGTCGTCTGGGAGGCGATCAAGGCTGCCCACGCCGAGGGCCGTGACGAGATGGATCTCGGCGGTGTGGACGTGTCCGGCGCGCGGCGCCGTCCCGAGCCGGGCGAGCCGACCCACGGGATGCTGACCTTCAAGGAGTCATTCGGCGCGCGCTGGATCGAGCTGAGCGGCGCCCACGAGCGGGTCTTCAGCCGGACCCGCTACGCCATCGGCCGGCTCGCCGCCAGGATCGGCGCCGCCGCCGGCCATTGACGCCCTTCATTGTCAACGAACGGGGTATTGTGTCTCTCAGACCCGGCCGGACAATGCCGCTGAGCGCTGCTCAAGCCACGGAAGCGCAAGCTCCAGGCTCAACTGAACGGCCTCTTGCGCGGTGAGGCCCCGACCTCGCAAGGCAAAGAACGTCGGCGGCCCGATCACCGAGGCCACCACTGCCAACGACTGGTCGTCCGCTGACAGCTCGCCGAGCGCCGCCCGCATGAGGCGTTCGATGTCGGCGTAGTACTGGTCGACGCCGCCGCTCCACGCGCTGATGAGGTCCGGCTCTCGCTCGTACGCCCGCCACCAGGGCTCGCTTCGCTCGTAAAACGCGGCGAGCTCCCGCGCGAGCCGCCCGACGCGATCGCGGAGGCCTCCAGCGCCCTCGAAGATCGACATGGTCGGGATTTCGAGCTCAGCGAGCATGGCATCGAAGACGGCGCGCGACAGGCCCCCGGGCTCAGGGAACTGGTTGCGAACCGTCGCGGGCGCCACGTCGGCCGCCCGGGCGATCGCCAGGTTCGACGCGCCAGCCAGTCCCCGGTCGCGATAGATCTCAAGCGCCGCGGCAACGATCCGGGCGCGCGTCTCGGCCTTTGGGGCGGCACGCTGGCCTAGCTGGTATTTGCGAGGCATGACATACCATCCTGCTTATTGACTGCCAACGGCAGTTAAATGATACTCCCCAGGTCAGCATTTCGAAGGAGGTCATGATGGACGACACGCGATCTCGAAATACGGGGCGGCTGGCCCTCGCGATCGGGGTAGCCGCGGCAGGCAGCGCGGCCTGTCTCGCTACGTATTTCGTTGTGGGCGGACCGTTCGGCACGATCAACGACATCGGCAACGCGGCGACGGGCATCCTGAGCGCCTGTCTCGCTTGGCGACTCCGCGGGCAGCTCTCGGGTCG
>JBDTQW010000078.1:0-12259 GCA_039931975.1 Chloroflexota bacterium
ACGTCTACCACGGCAACGACGGGACGAGCTTCCCCTGGAACGACACGGCCCAGCTCGACTACTCCAAGGCCGAGGTCCGCGAGGCCGTCATCCAGGCGATCCTCGACGTCGCCCGCCAGTTCCCGGTCATCCGCTTCGACGCCGCGATGGTCCTGGCCAAGAAGCACGTCCAGCGACTGTGGTTCCCCGAGCCGGGTCAGGGCGGAGCGATCCCAAGCCGGGCCGGACACGGCATGACCCGGGCCGAGTTCGACCGCGCGATGCCCCGCGAGTTCTGGCGCGAGGTCGTCGACCGGGTCGCCGCCGAGGTCCCCGGGACGCTCCTCCTGGCCGAGGCGTTCTGGCTGCTCGAGGGCTACTTCGTGCGGACCCTGGGCATGCACCGGGTCTACAACAGCGCGTTCATGAACATGCTCCGCGACGAGCGCAACGCCGACTACCGGCTGGTGATCCGAAACACCCTCGAGTTCGACCCGGCCATCCTCGGCCGGTTCGTGAACTTCATGAGCAACCCCGACGAGCGGACCGCGGTCGACCAGTTCGGGACCGGCGACAAGTACTTCGGGGTGGCCGCCGTGATGGCGACGCTGCCGGGGCTGCCGATGTTCGGCCACGGCCAGATCGAGGGCTTCACCGAGAAGTACGGCATGGAGTACCGGCGGGCGAAGCTCGACGAGCCGGTCGACGACGGCCTGCGCGTCCACCACGAGCGCACGATCTTCCCGCTGCTCCACCGCCGGGCGAGCTTCGCCGGGTCGGACGAATTCCGGTTCTATGACGTCGTCGACGACGGCGGCGCGGTCAACGAGGACGTCTTCGCCTATTCGAACGTGGGGCCCGGAGGCGAGCGCTCGCTGGTCGTCTATCTCAACCGCTACACGGAGGCCCGGGGCACGATCCGCGAATCGGTCGGGTTCAACGGCCGCGAACCCGATGGCGAACGCCGGATGCGCCCCGAGTCGCTGGCGGCGGGGCTCGGCCTGAGCGGGCGCGAGGATCGCTGGTTGCGCGTGCGCGACGCGATGACCGGCCTCGAGGGTCTGCGCTGGTCGGCCGGCCTGGTTCGGGACGGGCTCCGGGTCGAGCTCGGTGCCTATCGCTGCCTGGTCCTGGTCGATCTCGAAGAGCTCGCCGACCAGCCCGAACGGCCCATTGCCACCCTCGCGGCCGAGCTCGGCGACGGCTGGATCCCATCGATCGAGGAGGCGCTGACCGGGATCGTGCTCCGGCCCGTTCACGACGAGATCCGGCGGCGACTCGCGGCCGTGGTCGGGAGACCTCGCCGGGCGGCCGCCGCGGCCCCGCTGCCGGCCAGCCCGGCCGCCCAGGCGAAGATCCTTGCCGGATTCGTCGAGGCTCTCGCGGGCGAGCCATTCGACGAGCGCCGGCTGCGGCCGCTCGTGTCGGACGCGCTGCGAAAGGCGCGTCTCAACGGAAGCGCGGCGGAGCGCGGCGCCGACCTGATCCGAAGCCTCGTGACCGCCGATCGCGCCATGCGCCGCCTCGACGACGCGACGGTCGCCGCCTGGTTCAAGGACCCCGCGTTGCGCGACGCCCTGTACGTCCATGATGCCGGAGGGATCGCCTGGTTCGATCGCGATGCGTTCGAGCTGCTGGTGGCGACGGTCGCACGGCTCGCGAAGCCCGCGCTCAAGGCAGCCGAGGCGGCCACCCGGGTCGCCGCGCTGGCGGGTCGCGCCGAGAAGGCGGGCTACAGGGTGGACGAGCTCCTGTCGGGCCTGGCTGAGCCGACGAGCGAGACGACCTACTCGAGACGGGCCCCCAAGGCTCCGGCGGCTCGTGCACCCCGAGCGGGTAGGCCGCCCAAGACGTAACGCCGGAGATTAGCCGCCGTCGGCGCTCAAGGCGGATCCTCGTCAAGAACGAGGCGGCGGAGCAGCGGCACCGGTGGGGAGCTATGGCTCACGACCGCCTCGAGGTGGCGCCGGTACGCGAAGCCCGGCGTGTCGCCGAGACCGCCCGGCAACGCCCGCTCGGCGACCGCGGCAGCCGCGCCAGCGCCACCGATAGCCTCGGCCAGGCGCCGCCGCACCGCGACCTCGAGCTCCCACATCGCCATCGAGCCGATGAAATAGGTCGACAGCTGGGTTGACGACAGTCGGGCCCGGTTGTACTTGTTGCGCGCCTCGGCCTCCTCCTGGAAGCCGCCGTCGACCATCAGCTCGACCGCTTCGTCCTCGGTCATCGGGCCGCCGTGCGCCTCGCCGGCATGGATCCGGACATCGATGATCGTATTGATCGCCGCGCGCAGGTAGAACTTCCAATGGATCAGGAGCAGGGCCGGATCGTCCGCCCCGTAGCCGACGTCCATCATCACCTGGGTCACGTAGACGGCCCAGCCCTCGGCGTAGACGCCACTCCAGAAGATCCCGCGGACGATCGACGGGTTGCGGTTGGCGTAGGAGCCCTGGAGATAGTGGCCGGGCACCGCCTCGTGGATGGTCAGGACCCTGAGCATCCGGTCGTTGTCCTCGCGGAGGTAGCTCTCGACCTGTTCGGGCGTCCAGTCATCGGCGACCGGCGTGATCGCGAAGAACGCCTTCTGACCCTTGTCGAGCGGTCCCGGGGTATCGAGCATCGCCCCGCCGAAGGCACGCAGGAACACCGGCGTCCAGCGGATCTCGAGCGGGTCGTCGGGCAGGCCGACGAGGTCACGTTCTCGGCAGAACGCCTCGATCCGGCCGAGCTCTTCGCGGCAGAAGTCGAGCAGCTCCGCGGCCGGCGGGTGCTCCGCGGCGATCGCATCGAGGACCGCCCGGACGAGGGCGCCATCGTCGCCGGGCGCCTCCGTACCGCCGCCCCAGGTCGGCCACAGGTCCCTGGCCAACCGGATCATCTCGGCACGGACCGCCTCGTACTCCTGCTCGGCTCGAGCCAGGATCCGGGCCGGGGTCAGCTCGGCGTCCTTGAGGGTGTGGCGCATCTTCGTCGTGAAGAGGGGGGCTCCGAGGCGACCCTCGCCCTCGGCCCGCGGCAGGACGAATTCGCGCAGGTGGGCCTCGAGATCCGCCAGGGCTGCCTTTGCGTCGGCGGCCGCCGCCTCGACCCGGGGCAGGACGGCGGCGACCTCCGGATCGCTCGGACTCGCGGCCCGGCCGGCACTGACCGCGTCGTCCGCCAGCTCGGCGATCCCGGGCAGCTGCTTGAGGGCGGTCTCGGTGTGGAACGCGGACACAGGCCGGTCCGACAGTCCGACGAGCTCGGTCCGGGCGGCTTCGACCACACCGCGAATGCCTTCGAGCCGACCGGCGGCAGACGCGAGCCGGTCGGCGAGCGGAGCGAACTCGCGGGCGATCAGCGGGAAGATGCCGCCGCCCAGGACGTAGATCCATTCGAGCGGATCCCAGGCCTCCTGGCGCAGTTCCGTTTCGGCGAACCGGATGCCGTCAAGCTCAGCCAAGAGAAGGTCCCGGTCGACGCGCTCGTCCCGGGAGAGATCGTCGTTGGCGAAGCCGACCAGCTCGGCCTGCCAGCGCTTCGCGAACGCCAGGCGCTCACTCCGCCCGGCGTCGGTCAGGTCGGGCCACTCGGCGTCGTAGGCGTGCATTCCCGCTGCGGTGGCGTGGAGGGGGTTGAGTCGGAAGAACTCGGCGAGGAAGGCGTCGATGCGCCGGGCGAAAGCCGGGGTGGGCTCGGTCATCGTCGGAGTGTAGCGGCGCTCGGGAGACGTCAGGAAGCGGGGTATTCGTCGGCGAAATCCCAGGCGCGCAGGTCCCCGGGGCCGATCTGCAGGGCGACGCTGGAGTCGTCATCTTCCGCGTACAGGGACTCGACATCGTCCCCGATGTATCGCCGTCCGATCCGTCGGATCGCGCTGCCATCGGGCAGGCGCTCGATCTCGGCGATGCCGCGGATCTCGATGCCGCGATAGGGCGGGTCCGGCTCTGCCACGATGATCGCGACCCGCGGATCGCGGGTCACGTGACGGAGCTTGCCGTCGCCGGCCTCGACCACGACGAGGAACGCCCCGTCGCGCCACTCGTGCCAGACCGGCGACAGCAGGATCGAGTCGTCGATCCGTCGGGTCGCCAGCGTCGCCAGGAGGGGCCGCTCGAGCAGGTCGCCGAGGTCCGCGGGTGTCAGATCGCGCCGCACGCACGGAGTCTACTGGGTGCAATGGCATCGCAAGCCCGTCCCGGTACCGCTCGTCATGCGGATGTCTCGCGGTCCCGATGATGATCGCGTCAACACGCGCTTGAAGCCGCAGGGAGGCCGACCCATGGGCACGCTTACCGAGAAGAAGCGCGACTCGATCCCGGAGTCCAAGTTCGGGCTGCCCGAGGAACGTAAGTACCCGATGCCCGACAAGTCTTACGCTCGGAACGCGAAGGCGAGGGCCTCGCAGCAGCTCCATGAAGGCAACCTGACCAAGAAGGAAAAGGCGAAGATCGACCGCAAGGCCGATCGCATACTGGACAAATGACCCGGCGCGGGCCTTCGGGGCGGACGAACCCGTCAGCCGACGAATGATCATCGGAGCGCACGCGATCATCTACACCCAGCACGCTGACGAGGCGCGGGCATTCCTGGGCGACGCGCTCGGACTCCGCTCGGTCGACGCCGGAGATGGCTGGCTGATCTTCGCCTTGCCCCCGGCGGAGCTCGCGGTCCATCCGGGCGAGGAGCCGCGCCACGAGCTCTACCTGCTGTGCGACGACATCGCACGGACGATCGCGGAGCTCGAAGCCAAGGGCGCGTCGTTCGGACCCGTCAGTGAGCAATCGTGGGGGCGCCTGGTCACGATGACGATCCCGGGCGGGACCGAGCTGCAGATCTACGAGCCCAGCCACCCGAGGCCGACCGCCGACGGGTGAACCGGTCGCGCGGTCAAGGGCGGCGCCCGGCGTCGATCCTGCCTAGACTCGGTTGCCATGAGCGACCGCGCCGCCTGGTTCGCGCCGATCGTGCTCAGCGGCAACTCGGTCCGCCTCGAGCCACTGAGTGCCGAGCACCTCGACGGCCTCACCGAGGCCGGGAGCGATCCCCGCATCTGGCCGTGGATGCCGGCCGACGGGTCCACGGCGAAGGGGATGGCGGCGATCGTGGAGGCGGCCCTGGGATCGCAGGCCGCGCACACGGCGGTCCCGTTCGCGATCGTCGAGCGCGGCTCGGGCCGGATCGTGGGCAGCTCGCGATATCTCAACCTCGTGCCGGAGGACCTCCGCCTGGAGATCGGCTGGACGTGGCTCGACCCCACCTACCAGCGCACCGCGGTCAACACCGAGACCAAGCTGCTCATGCTCGGCCATGCCTTCGACGTGCTCGACTGCCGCCGGGTCGAGCTCAAGACGGACGCCCTTAACGAGCCGTCGCGGACGGCAATCCTGGCCCTCGGAGCGACCTTCGAGGGCATCTTCCGCAAGCACATGGTCATGGCCCGTGGCCGAGCCCGGGATACCGCCTACTACAGCATCGTCGACGAGGAGTGGCCGGCGGTCCAGGCCGGCCTCCTGGCCCGTCTCGAGCGGCACCGCCCGTCGGGTCGAGCGTGATCGAGCGCGAGATCCCCCTCCAGGTCACGACCGTCGACTACCACACGGGCGGCGAGCCGTTCCGGATCGTCACCGGCGGGGTCCGACCGCTCGAGGGCCGGACGGTGCTCGAGCGGCGGCGCTTCGCCGGGCAGGTCCTCGACCGCGTCCGACACCTGCTCGTCGACGAGCCCCGCGGCCACGCCGACATGTACGGCTGTTTCGTGACCGAGCCCGACGACGCCGCTGCCGATCTCGGCGTCGTGTTCTTCCATAACGAGGGATATTCCACCGCCTGCGGCCACGGGACCATCGCCCTCGTGACCTGGGCGATCGAGTCCGGCCGGATCCCCGCCCGTGCGCCCGAGGAGGAGATCCTCGTCGACGTGCCCTCGGGGCGGCTGGCCTGCCTCGCCCGGATGGACCCGGATGGCGTCCATGTCGCCTCGGTCCGGTTTCGCAACGTCCCCGGGTTCGTGCTGGCCGGCGACGTCCCGATCGGGACGAGCCTCGGGGAGGTCCGCTGCGCGATCGGCTATGGCGGTGCGTTCTACGCCTCGGTCGATGTCCGTGCCCTGGGGCTGGACGTGTCCGGCGCGAGCCTGCCCGCCTTGATCGCCCTGCAGCGCGAGCTCCGGCCCGCTCTCGACGCCACCCTCGAGGTGGTCCACCCCGACGAGCCCGAGCTGCGCGGCGTCTACGGGGTCATTTACTGGCAGGACGAACCGACCAGCGTCGCCGACCAGGACGAAGGCGTGGCGCTCACCCAACGCAACGTGACCGTCTTCGCCGACGGCGAGGTCGACCGCTCGCCCTGCGGCAGCGGCACGTCAGCTCGCCTGGCGCTTCTGTGGGCCGATGGGCGACTCGGTCCGGACGGTCGCGGGGCGCTGCGCCATCTGAGCGTGGTCGGCTCGAGATTCCTCGGCCGGGTCATCGCCGAGACCGAGGTCGCGGGTCGGCGGGCGGTCGTGACCACCGTCGAGGGTTCCGCCTACCTGACCGGCCGGCACGAGTTCACCCTGGATCCGCGCGATCCGCTCGGGACCGGCTTCCTGTTGCGCTGAACGGGCGCGTCGAACGGCCTCGGGGGCCGATCGCCTCGTGGTTTGGGGTTGCCCGCCGAACCGGCGCTCGACGCGTCTGCCATCATCGAGCGCGACGCGTCCTCGCGCGCGGCCATAAAACGTGACGTGAGTCACCAGGAGGGATCGGGATGATCGGTATCGTCGCCACCGTCGTCGGGACCGGGATCGCGCTGTGGGTCACGTCGCTCATCTACAAGGGGATCTCGTTCGGTGCCAACCCGCAGATCGCAACGATCATCATCGTGGCGGCCATCCTGGGGCTGGCGAACGCCTACCTCAAGCCGGCCATCAAGCTGTTGTCACTGCCACTGACCATGGTGACCTTCGGGCTGTTCGGCGTGATCCTGAACGGCCTGCTGTTGTTGGCTCTGGCCTGGGTCGCCGGGGAACTCGGGCTCAAGTTCACCGTCGGCGGGTTGCCCCCGAAGCTGGGTCTCGATGCGTTCATCGCCGCGGTCGTCGGCGGGGTGATCCTGAGCATCGTCTCGACCGTCATCGGGTTCCTCCCGGTCCTGAGAACGAGCCGCTGAGAGCCGCCGTCGCCTCGCTCGGGCAATGACCGAACCGGGCGATCTCGCGGCCGTGGCGCCTGCGCTGCGGGCCGCCGCCGTACGCTTCGGCACACCGGTGTACCTGACCGAGGCAGCGGGGCTCAGCGCGGCTGTCACCGAGCTGCGGGACGCCTTTCCCGACCCCTGGATCCGGCAGTACTCCGTCAAGGCGAATGACGTCGCGCCGATCGTGGCTCGCCTCGCGTCGGCCGGGCTCGGCGCGAACGTCGTGTCTCGGGGCGAGTGGGCGATCGCTCGACGAGCGGGTCTCGCCAACGACCGGATCACGCTGCAGGGCATGGGCAAGACCGACGCCGACCTCCGAGCCGCCGTCCGTGCGGCGGCTGCGGGTGACCCGTTGCGCTGGATCACGATCGAATCGGCCGACGAGGCCACGACCCTGGCCGGGCTCGCCCGGCGCGCGGGACTCTCCCGGCTCGACGTGCTCCTCCGGTTCAATCCGGCGGTCGAGCCCGAGACCCAGCACGCCCTGGCGGTCGGTGCCGGTACGAGCAAGTTCGGGCTGGCCGACGACGAGCTGGCGGCCGCGATCGAGGCCGGCGGCGGCGCCGACGGGCCACTCCGCTGGCGAGGCATCCACCTGCACGTCGGTTCGCAGCTCGGTGCGGTGGATGCCTGGCGGGATGCAGTCCGACGAGCCCTCGCGATCGTGGCCCTGTTGGGTGGCGGGCTGCCCGACTTCGACACCCTCGATGTCGGTGGCGGCTTCCCCGTGGCGACCTCGGGAGAGATGATCCCCCGCCCCGAACGGTTCGCCCGCGAGCTCCCAGCGCTGCTCGACACGGTCCCCGCGGACCGACGCCCATCGCGCCTGGCGGTCGAGCCCGGCAGATTCCTCGTGGCCAGCGCCGGCTGGCTGATCGGATCCGTGCTCCATGTCCGCGAGCGAGGTGGCCGGATGGTCGTCCTCGACGCGGGGATGACCGAGCTGATCAGGCCGGCCCTGTACAGCGCCCATCACCGGATCGTGGCGCTGACCTCGCTGGGCCGACCGGTCGAGCCCGGGTCTGTCGGTCCCCCGGCGCCCGACGAACCGCCCCGCCCGGGGGGCGTGGCCACAGGCGACCAGCCCGTGGAGGTCCACGGTCCCATCTGCGAGTCGACCGACGCGCTGGGCCGACATCACCTGCCAGCGCTACGCCGAGGCGACCTCGTAGCCATCCGCGATGCCGGGGCGTACGGCGCGTCGTTCGCGTCGACCTACAACGGCCGACCGCGACCGCCCCAGGTCATCCTCGAGCCGGATGGCCACCTGACGCTGGCTCGCCGGCGCGGCTCGCCGGCCGCCCTCGGCTGACCGCGGGCGCTACCCTGTGCGCGTGAGCCCATCCCGACATCCGGCGCTCCGCACCATCCGGCTCGCCGCGGCTGCTGCCACCGCGCTCCTCCTGCTGACCGCGATCATCGGCGCGACCGCCGCCGCAGCCGGCCCGCCATTTCCCGACCCGGTGACCGGCCAGCGGGTCTACGACACCGCCGGGATCCTGTCCCCGAGCGCCATCGCCGAGGCCGAACGCATCTCGCGGGCGATCGAGGATCGGACCGGCGCCCAGGTGGTCGTCTACACCCAGCTCAAACCGGAGAGCGACACGCCCGACGCGGCGGAGGACGACGCGATCGCCCTGATGGACCAGTGGGGCATCGGCCGGAAGGGCTTCGACGATGGCCTCGTGATCCTGTTCGACATGGACGAGAGCCTCCGGCACGGCCAGGTCCAGCTGTACGCCGGGCCGGGATTCCGGACCGCCTTCCTGTCGAACGAGGAGAAACAGGCGATCTACGAGAACGACATGCTGCCGCTCCTCCGCGGGGCCGACATGGACGGGGCGGTGCTCGCCGCGCTGGCCAAGGTCGACCAGGCAGCGACCGTCGACCACGCCCAGACCCTGGAGCGGGGCCGGATCGTCAACGCCATCGTGGGCCTGCTCCTGGGGCCCGGGTTGTTCCTCCTCCTGGTCGGCTGGACGGTCTTCCATTGGCTGCGCTACGGACGCGACCCGGTCTTCGTCGACGATCCCTCGGTGCTGATGTCGGCGCCACCGGCGGAGCTGACGGCGGCCAGTGGCGCGCTCGTCCACGACGGCTCGTCCTCGCGCCGGGCGCTGACCACCGCGCTGCTCGACCTGGCCAGTCGCGGTGAGCTCGCCTTCGAGCAGGAAGACGGGCTGCTGTCCAAGAAGGTCTCTCTCCGGACTGAAGGCAGGGTCCCGGCCACCGAGGAAGAGGCCGCTCGGCGACGGCTGAACGCGCGCAAGCCGCTCAGCGCCGCCGAGAGCTACGCCCTGCGCGAGCTGCGCGACCTGTCCGACGGCGGCCATGTCCTGGCCGACGAGGAGCTGCTCAAGTTCGGGACAAAGGTGTCCACCTTCAACGACAAGCTCGAGGCGTTTGCCGTCGAGCGGGGCTGGTTCGGCGAGGCCCCCGCCAAGGTCACCCGGGGCTGGAGGGGTCGGGGCGTGCTCGAGCTCGTCGGCGGGTTCATCGCCTCGTTCGTTGGCTTCCAGATCCCGTTCTCGGGGCTGGTGGTGCTCGGCGTCGGGCTCGTCGCCGCGGGGATCGTGACCGTGGTGCTGGCCCGCGCGATGCCGGCTCGGACGATGGCGGGGGCGACGATCCGGGCGATGCTGGCTGCCTACCGGCGAACCCTCGACAAGACGATGGCCCAGGCCCGCTCGATGGACCAGGTCGTCGACGAGGCCAAGCTCGACTGGATCGAGACGCCCGACCAGGCGATGGTCTGGGCGGTCGCCCTCGGACTCCAGCACCAGGCCGAGACCGTCCTCGAGCGCAGCGCCGCCGACCTGCGCCAGGGCTCGACCACCTCGACGCCGTGGTTCCCGGCCTGGTACGGGACGTCCGCGTCGTTCGTGGGCGGCGGGATCGGCAGCGATGGCGGATCGGTGTTCTCGGCCTCGGCCGTGCCCGACTTCGGCGGGATGTTCGGCGCCCTGGGAGCTGTCGGGAACTCGCCGTCGTCGTCCGGAAGTGGCGGTGGTGGTGGCTTCGGTGGCGGTGGATCGGGCGGTGGCGGGGGCGGGTCGGGCGGCGGCTTCTAGGGCGCTCGTCGTACACTCCCCGGCGATGGGTGCCGTGGACACGATGGACGACTTCTTCGAGAAGCTCAACGCGGGCGATCGCGAGGGCGCGGTCGCGCTGATGGACGAGCGCACCGAGATGCGTGTCCACGTCGGCGACTCGGTCCAGACCCTGCGCGGCATCGAGCGCGTCGGAGGCTGGTTCCTGCGCAGCGATCGCGGGCTCAAGATGATCCCCGGCGATGCCCGCGACATGGGCAACACCTACGAGGCCGACATCCTCGTCGTCCGGCCCGGCGCCCCCTCGCAGCACCTCGATGCGACATTCCGGGTCGAGGCCGGCAAGATCACCTCGATCAACCTCGCCCCCCGCTGATCGCGCGATCCGGGGTCAGGGGGCGGCGGACTCCGGCGCTGGAGATGCGCCGTCGATACCGTCGTTCGGCGCAGGTACCGGGATGATCAGCTCGTTCCCGACGACGATCTTGTTGGGGTTCTTGATCTGCGGGTTGGCGGCCAGCAGCTCGTCCACCGTCAGGTTGAACTTCTTGGCGATCTTCAGCAGGGTGTCGCCGGACTTGATGACGTAGGCCTGCGGGCTGGCGACGGGCTGCTCGCTCGGGAGGGACGCGGCACTCGCTGCGGCAGACGGGCTCGGAGTGGCTACGGAACCGCCCCCGCCACCCCGACCGAGGATGAACGGCAGCAGGAACAGGACGATGGCGGCCACCAGCAGGGCCAGCGCGGCCACGCCCAACCGCGGGATCGCCGGCAGGCCCAACCGGGTCTTGAGCGTGGGATAGGCCTCGAACCGCCTGGGCCGTTCCCACGACGGTCCGGCAGTGATCGGGCCCCGACGAGCTGCGGAGACCTTTGGCGGCGGACCGGCCTGGGTCGCGGCTCTCCGCGCGGCCCGCCCGCCCGAAGCCGATGCCGCGACGCCGCCACCGGCACGGATCCCGGCCCGCTCACGATTGGCGCGGTCCTCGGCCAGTGCCCGCTCCAGCTCGTCATCGTCGAGTCGTTCGGGCGGGCCCGCCCCTTCGAGCGTTCGCGGCGAAGGGACGTCCTGCAGCCAGCGTGACGCGGACAGGCCGGCCGGCGACGGAGCGAGATCGCCCGGATCGGAGTAGGCCCCCGGTCGCGAGGCCAGGAAGCCCGGTGCATCCGGATCGGGACCATCCGGGGCATCGCCCGGGTCGACCCAGGGTGGCGGTGCCGCCCAGTCGCGGTGCGGGTTGCGCGACGCGCGATCGTCGAAGCGGTCGTCGTCAACGTCGTCACCGCCGGGTTCCTCCGACGGGACCAGGCGCTGGTCTTGGTCTCGGCGGGCGTCGGCGTCGTAGGGGTCTACTTCGAGGTCGGCTCGGGCCTCGTTCGCGGCGACCGGCGATTCGTCGATGAGCCCGCTGACGGAGGCCGCGGCCGAGCGGGCGGCCGGACGCTGGCCGGGTGTCGCCGCCCGGGCTGCCTCGCGTCGAGCCCAGTCCTGGAACGTGGGGCAGGCAGCGAACCCTGAGCTTAGGCAGAACGCCTGCTGGTGGGCGAGGGCACGCGGCGCCGGACGGATCTCCGCGTAGCACCGGTGACGGTGGTCCGGGACGTCGGCTCGTGCCTCCCGGTCGTCGACGAAGGCGACGAACGGACAGGCGACCGCGCCGGCCTCGAGTGCGCTGCGCTCCGTCATCGCTCCGATGATACCCGGCGGAGCGTGCCCGGAGGTCGTTTGACACTCCGGGCCGGGGCTCGGACACTTCGAGGACTGTCTGGAACCCACTTGATCGAGGTGCCCAATGACCCGCCTTACCGACTGGCTCGCCCCCAAGACGGTGGTCCGCGCCCACTGCGATATCCCGTGCGGGATCTACGACCCCGCCGGCGCCCAGACCGCGGCCCGGACGGTCGCCCGGATGGTCGAGCTCATCGGCCAGATCGACGCCGGATCCACGTCGCTCGCCGATCGCAACAAGTTCGTCCGCTGCGTCCACGTCAAGGAGGAGCACGCGGAGCTCGTCAAGCACGAGGTCCAGGTCATCTGGTCCGACTACTTCAAGCCGGAGCACCTCGCCGCC
>JBDTQW010000079.1:0-12172 GCA_039931975.1 Chloroflexota bacterium
CTACCGGGCTTCCGCAACTTGGTCGGCGGCCTGCTGCGGACCCCAGCCGAGGGTGTGGACACGACGGTCTGGCTGGTTGCTGCGGACGAAGGGCGGACGGTGACCGGGCGACTCTTCCTCGATCGGCGGCCGCGGCCGTTCGACCGGGTCCCCTCGACCCGCCTGTCGCTGGGCGACCGGCGAAGGTTGTGGGACCTGATGCTGGCGATGACCGCCGAACCGGACCCGACGGCCTGACATCGCGCCCGAAGCAGGTTCGAATCCGTCCCTGCCCGGTCGCCGAGAATTGGCCCACGAGTCCGTCGGGCGGGTCACCGAACCAATCCACGGGGCGATAAGGTCCGAACGGACGGGCAGACGGTCAAACGCGCCGTCAGGATCATCAGAGCGGCGCCTCCGCCGCTCGTGTAGCCCGCGGTGCCGGTGGGCGGCGAACGAACCGATGGTGCCGTCCGCGGCAATCCTCCGGATCCCGACCGACCCCTTACTTCGTGACGGTCAACGGTCCCTTCACGCCGAGGCTCTCGTGGCCCGGCAGCGAGCAGAACATCGTATAAGTCCCGCCCGGGAGGTCGGCCGTGAGTGTCGCGGCCTCTCCCGGCTTGAGGTCCGCCGTCGCGCCGAGGACTTTGCCGGACGAGTCCCGGATCGTCACATTGTGGACGGTCGGCCCCGCGTTCGTGACGGCGAGGGACACGGTGCCCCGGACGGCGAGCGTGTTCGGTTCGAGGCTGAAATCCTTTACGGTGATCGGCGTCGCGTTTGCTGGGACCGCGCTGGGGCTGGCAACGGACGAGGCGGCGGGCACCGTGCCCGTCGAGCCGGCCGGGACTGCGCTCCCGCAGGCCGAGACCGCCAGAGCGAGGAGGCCGGCTGCGGCAAGGATCTTCGTCGGGTTCATGGTCGTCCCTCGAATGTTTGCGGCGGGCGAGTGGGCGTTCCACCCACCCACCGCGGGAGCTGATTCAGCGGAACCGGATCAGGAGAACTTGGCCGGGAGCTTGGCGACAATCGCCTGGGCGAGCGGGTCGCCGATCATCTCCATGTGCTGACCAGCGGCCCGGTCGACGGCCGCAGTCGCGGCCCAATCGCCCTTGGCCTGGGCGTCGACGACGGCCTTCGTCGTCAGGACGTGCTCCTTGACGAGCGCGGTGACGGCGTCGACCGGGAGGCCGGTGGCGCCGGACAGGAAGGTCGAGAACTGCGGCAGGTAGATGGTGGTCAGGTCGCTGACTGCCTTGTCCTGCATCGCCTGGTCCTTCTTCGCGACACCGGTCGTGTAGTCGACGAAGAAGCCGTTGTGGGCGCTCCAGATCTGGTTGAACTTGTCGGCCCCCTCGGCGCCGTAGAGGCTGCCGATTGCTGCGCCGATGTCGGTGCCGTTCGTATTGAGAGCGGCGCCGGCGGCGGCGAACTCGTCGGCCCGGCCGGCGAGGGCGGCGTCGGTCGCGTCGGTGGCGAGATAGAGATGCTCCTGAAGGAGCTGGTTGAACGCGACGCGGAAGTCGACGCCCTTGTTCTTCGGGTCGCCGGCGAGCTTGTCCGGGAACTTCGCGGCGATCGCGGGCGCGATCGCGTCGCCGATCATCTGCATGTGCGCGTACGCGGTGCGCAGGGCAGCGTACGCCGCCTTCCAGTCGCCCTTCGCCTGGGCGTCAACGATTGCCTTGGTCTGGAGGACGTGTTGCGTGGTCAGGTTGGTGACCGGGTCCTTCGGCAGGCCGGTCGCGCCACTGATGAAGTCAGCGAACTGGGGGACGTAGATCGTGGTCAAATCCTTGACGGCCTTGTCCTGCATCGCCTGGTCCTTCTTCGCGACACCGGTCGTGTAGTCGACGAAGAAGCCGTTGTGGGCGCTCCAGATCTGGTTGAACTTGTCGGCCCCCTCGGCGCCGTAGACCGATCCGATCATCGCGCCGATGTCGGTGCCGTTCTTGTTCAGCAGGTCGCCGTACGCGGCGAACTCCGCGGCACGGCCGCCAAGGGCGGCTTCGGTCGCCTTCGCGGCGAAGACGATGTGCTCGCCGAGGGCGAGGTCGAGCTTCGTCCGCAGGTCGGCGGCGGCGCTGTCCGTCATCACGCCGGCGGAAGGGGACCCGCTCGGGGCCATGGACGATGCGGCGCTCGCGGCGATGCTGGGGGCTGCGGCTGCCGGCGTCTGGGTCGCGCCCGGGCTGCTGCAGGCAGCGAAGACGACTGCGGCGGCAGCCGTGAGCAAGATGGGTCGGAACTTCACGAGGGGTTCTCCAATCCGTTGGGGGCTCGCGACCGCCAGAGCCGGACCTCGCAAGGTCGGCCAGGTCATGAAGGGCGGTCGCAGGGAATTCGCGGGGGGTCCGAGTTTGGATCAGTCGACTCGTTTGTCGTGGCAGGATGCTGACGCTAAGTTGTCGTCGTCCTCGTGTTAATGGCCTGTAGCCCGAGCGCTACGGTCGGCGGGCCGAGTACCGGTGTGATCGCATCAAGCCGTGACAACCGGGGACCATGCTCGCCTCGAGCCCAATTCTCCTCAATGCTTTGTCGCTGACTCGAGGCGAAGGATGCGGCCAGGCGTCGCGGCGACGGCCAGATTGCGCAGGTTGTTCATTGTTGAGCCCTCCGCAATGGTCGATTAGCGACCCGTTCGCTTCATCGCCAGGTAACGATCGCGCTGTTCCTTGTCGAGCTTCTCGATCGCGTACCGCAGCATCAGCCGCGGCATGGTCGCGGCGTGGGCGTCGAGGAGCGCTCCATGGCGTGCGGAGTCTCGCTTAGCCGGCCTCTCGAAGCATCCAGCCCACCGCCTTGTGCACGGTGTCTTCCGGATCGTCGACGAGTAGCTCGGCGATCCTGAAGGTGTCGTCCACCTCGCCGCGGCGGATGAACGCGTACGTGCTGATGATCGCGGTGCGGCGCTCCATCGGACTCGCGGAAGCTGCCAGCCTGTACAGGATGTCGCGGGGCTTGTCGGTCAGGTACTCCCCGACGACGTGGATCGCGCTGCGGTCGACCAGGTCCCAGGTGTCGATGCGGTCGTGACGTCGGACGTAGGAGATCGAACAGGGCCTGCCGACGTTCGTCGGGCGTCGTCCTGCTGCGGGCCTGCCAGTCCATGATGCTCACGGCGCCAACGCGAACCGCGTGGATCGGGCTCTCGAGCAGGCGCTCGATCTCCGCCGGCGACATGTCCATGCACTCGCGAGCGATCCGGAAGATCTGGCCCATCCCGACGCCGCTGAAGTCATCGGGTCGGTCGGCGCTCGGTGACCGAAGCCTGGTCAGTCGCTCGATGAACTGCTCCGCCGTATATCCCATGCTGCCAACGCTAGCGGGTCTGCGGTGGCCCCGACTACCGGCGGCGCGCTGGGTTCTTGCCCCAGATGGTGGGATGCCGGGCGGCCTCGGATCATTCTGGCCGTCCGCCAGGCGTCTAGACTCGGGCCACTCGCTCGCAGGAGGATCGTTGCGCTCGTTGGAGACCGCTGGTCCCGGCCGGGGCGACCGAGGGCGTCCGCTCGGCCTGCTCGGCCCTCCTTCGGCCAAGGCGACGCGGCTCTACCGGGTATTGCTCGCCGTCGGCCGGATGATCGGCGCCGTGCTCGGGATTCGCCTTCGGCTCGAGGGTGCCGAGCGCCTGCCCCGAACGGCCGACGGTCGCCCGGCAGGGGGTTGGATCGCGGTCGGTGTGCCCCATCGAACTTGGGTCGACCCATTCGTGCTGGCCCTGCTCCTCCCGGTCGAGCCGCGGCTCGTCTGGCTCGGCGATGGGCGAGCGATCTTCCGTTCGCCGCTCCGGAGGCTCGTCTTTCGTCGGATCGGCGGGGTGATCCCGATCTGGCCCGGCGGCGGGCGCGATGCGGTCGACGCCCACTTCGCGGGTGCCCAGGCTGCCCTGCGCGCAGGGGCCGTGTTCGCGCTCTTCCCAGAGGTCGGTCCGGCCGTGGCCGTGGACCGTGCCCGCGAGTTCGGGGCCGGTGTCGGCTACGTCGCGCTGCGGACCGGTGTCTCGGTCGTGCCACTCATCCTGGGCGGAGCGCACGAGCTCTACCTCGGACGACGGATCGTGCTTCGCGTCCTCCCGCCGGTCGCCGCCCGCGAGCTGGCGGGCCTCGGTCCCGGCGACGCCGTGCCCGCGCCCGGCAGCCGTGAGGAGCGGGAGGCCGCCCACCGTGTCGTGGCCGCTCTCCACGCCCTCACCGCAGCGGCGGTCACGGCCACCCATATCGAGGCGGAGCCACGGCCAGGCGCGCGCAAGCGGTGGCGAGGCCTGACCCACCTGTTCCATTGACTGGAGACGAGCCTCGAATCGCGACTGGTCTCGCGCGGGTTACCGTCACGGCATGAACGCGACGACAGACACCTTCGACGCAAGGGCGCGAGACATCCTCCGCAATGCCCCGCTGATCGACGGCCACAACGACCTGGCCTACGCCCTGCGCGAGAAGGTCGGCCTGCGGACCTCCGAGGTGGACCTCCACGAGCCGCAGCCCGACCTAAACACCGACATCCCTCGGCTTCGACTCGGGGCCGTCGGTGGTCAGTTCTGGTCGGTGTGGGTGCCCGCCGCGCTTCCGGAGCCAGATGCGGTCCGGCAATCGCTGGAGCAGATGGACGTCGTCCACGGGTTCATCGAGCGTTACCCGGACACGTTCGCGCTCACGACGACCGCGGACGAAGCGGAGGCGGCCTTCGCGCGCGGCCGGGTCGCGTCGCTGCTGGGCCTCGAGGGCGGCAGCATGATCGGATCCTCACTTTCGGCCCTGCGCAACGCCTACGCGCGCGGGGTTCGCTACATGACCCTCACGCACTGGCTGACGACGCGCTGGGCGGACGCAGCCACCGACGCCCCACGCCATGGCGGGCTGACCGCGTTCGGCCGCGAGGTCGTCCGCGAGATGAACCGACTCGGGATGCTGGTGGATCTCAGCCACGTGTCGCCCGACACGATGGCGACGGCGCTGGAAGTGACCGAAGCGCCGGTGATCTTCTCCCACTCGGGCGCGCTGGCCGTGTGCGACCACCCACGCAACGTCCCGGACGAGATCCTTCAGCGCGTACGCGACAACGGCGGCGTCGTGATGGCGGTCTTTCTCTCGGGGTTCGTGTCCCAGGCGCTTCGCGATCATCTGCGAGACGCCCCGAGCCCCGACGACGAGGAGCCGCTCGCGCGCGAGCGCTGGCTTTCGGAGCACCCAGGTCCGACGGCCACCCTGTCGCAGGTCGCCGACCACGTCGATCACCTGCGCGATGTCGCCGGGATCGATCACGTCGGGATCGGCAGCGACTTCGATGGCGGCGACCCGCTCCCGGATGGTCTCAGCGACGTCTCCCGGTTCCCGGCGTTGCTTGGCGAGCTGCTCCGCCGGGGCTACGCGGACGATGACGTGCGGAAGGTGGCCGGCGGCAACGTGCTTCGCGCGCTTCGCGGCGCCGAGACGACGGCGACCCGACTCAAAGCCGAGCGCGCCGCCTCGGAGGCGACCATCGAGGAGCTCGACGGCATGGAGTCAACGCCAGCGGACGATCGGCCGGTCGATCGCCGTTGAGCCATTCGGACCGCCAGCGTCCCTGCAGAGCTATCCCTGGAGCACCGCCAGGATGTTGCCCGCCGGGTCCTTGAACCAGGCGATCGGCGGGCCCTGCTCGCGCATCACGCCGCGCTCATCCTGGCCGGATCCCTCGTACCGTTCCAGTCCGATGCCCGCCTCGGTCAACGCGTCGACTGCCTTGTCGATGTCTGTCACCGGGAAGTTCAGGACCGTGAACGAGGCCGGCTCGTGGTTGTCCTTGGGGTAGATCAGGACTTTGTCGCCACCGGCGAGATGCAGGGTCAGCATGCCGTTCTCTTCGGACACCTCGAGCCCGAGCGTCTGGGCATAGAACGCCTTGGCCCGCGCGATGTCGTTGGACGAGAAGCCGGAAAACGCGCGGCTGTCTTGGAACATGTGGAGCCTCCTGGCCTGGGTCACTGGTCCTTCTGCTGCTCGACGATCACGAGCCGATTGCCATCCGGGTCGCGGAACACGAACATCGGAACCGGGTACGCAATGACCTCCCCGTCCGCGTCGACGCCCCGCTCCAACAGGGTGGCGTGATCGGCCGCAGCGTCCTCGCTGGTTAAGCGGACCCCGGTGTCGATGCCGGCCGGGTTCGCCTCATCCGCGCGAATCAGCGCGATCGACGTGACCACGCCCTGCGGCGCGACCTCGACCCAGCGCTGGCCCTCGCCGTACGCAGCGTCGATGCGCGTCTCGAAGCCGAGCTTCCCTCCGTAGAACTCGAGCGCCCGATCCTGGTCCGTGACGGGGATGCCGACCTGTGCATCCCGCTGACCACGTCGGCAGTATCGCCGACCGGTGTTCGCGATCGGGAAGGTCAGGGCCGGCGCTGCCGACGTGGCGCCCGGGGCCGGGACGGGCTTGCGCTGACCGCCGGCTCGTCGACTGAAGAGATCGGCGCCGCCATGCGCCGGACCCAGGTGGGCGCGAATTCGTCGGCTGGCTCGGTCGGTGCGACCGTCCGCACCCCGGCAGTGGCCGCACCTGAGATCTGACGTGAGGCGGTGTCCCTGGCGCCGTTCGGGCCGTGGCGCGCGACCACCTCCAGGAGACGCTGTTCGGGAGACTGGAGCTCGAGGTCGCCGGCTCGACCGGCGCCTGCGTCAGCACTGATCCGGCGGCGGCCGACGATCCGGGCAACAAGATGGCGGAAGGGACCGATCGGCCTCAGTCGCGGCACCGTCAGCCGCTCGTCCCGGTCGCGCCATCGAAGGCGGCCGGCTCGAACGTCACGGTCGGGATCGCCGGCCCGCCGGCAGCGATGACGTCGTGGTCGAGAGCGACGCCATCGGGTAGAGCGCCCCGGCGGCGATCGTGAAGATCGTCGTGGATCTGGGCGTGCGATCGGGAGTCGGCAGCATGCGGGTGGGCGTGTCCGAAGTCGTGCTCATCGGGCAGCCAGGGGACTCCCGTCGCAAACAGGACGGCGAATAGGCGGACGAGCTCGGGGTCGAACTGGATGCCGGCGTGACGATGGAGCTCGGCGATCGCCTGGTCGTGGCTGACCGCGCGGCGGTAGGGACGCCCCGCGACCATGGCCTCATAGGCGTCGGCGATGGCCACGATCCGAGCGCCGACGGGGATCTCCTGGCCGGACAGGCCATGGGGATAGCCGCGGCCGTCGAACCATTCGTGATGGTGCAGCACGATGGTCGCCGCGTCGCGCAGCGCGCCGGCTTGCTCGAGGACGACCTGACCGATCCGAGGATGCTCCGAGACCACCCGCCACTCGGGATCGGTCAGCTCGCCCGGGTTCGTGAGGATCTCGTCGGGGATGGCCAGCTTGCCCAGGTCGTGGAGAAGGCTGGCAGTGCGGACGCGTTCGACCTCGCCGTTGGGCAGGTCGAGCGCCCGGGCGAGGCTCACCGCCATCTCGGCGATCATGTTCGACGGTTTGCCGGCCCACGTCGGGCGAGCCATCAGCGCTTCCTGGAGAGCCGCGGTGGCCGCACCCATTGCGGCCCGTCCGACGGCGACGGCCTTCTCGCGCGCCTGTGGGCCGATCGCGGCGCGGCGGACGATGCTGCCCTCTTCGAGCTCGTGGAAGACGTAGACCTGGTCGCGTCCGAGTGACTTCGCCGAGTACAGCGCGGCATCGGCGTCCCGGATCAGGGCGTCGAGCTGGAGGAACTGGCCCAGGCCGCCCGCTACGCCGGCGCTGAGCGTGACTCCGAGGATGTTGCCGTCGCCAAGCCGGACCTGGCGCGATCCGACCAGCCGCCGGAGCTTCTCGGCGCTGACCGCGGCCGCGTCGGCGTCCGTCTCGGGCATGACGATCATGAATTCCTCGCCGCCATAGCGACCGACGAAGTCGGCGCCGCGCACGTTCGACGTCAGGACGTCGGCCACCTCACGCAAGACGGCGTCGCCGGCGGCGTGACCGTACGTGTCGTTGACCCGCTTGAAGTGATCCAGGTCGACCAGCACGATCGAGCAAGGCCGCTGGTAACGAGCGGCCCGTTCGAGCTCGTCCTCGAGCCGGGCGAGAAGCGCCTGGCGGTTCAGTGCGCCGGTCAGTAGGTCGACGGTGGCCAGCGTCCAGGCCTGGCCCATCCGCTCCGCCAGCCGACCGAAGCCGGCCCGCAGGCGGGCGTCGTCGACCTTGCCCGTGTCCACGGCCCCGGTCGGGTCGGTGCCGGTCGCCAGGCGGTCGGTCAGCTCGAGGATCCGGCGCATCTGTCGCCGGCCGATCGTGGCCGCGTAGCCGGCCGTGCCGAGCAGGGCGCCGACCAGGGCCACCGCCAGCATGGCCAGCAGGACGCCAGTTCCGTCTGTGATCGTCACCTGGTCTCGACACTCCCCGAGATCGACGAAAGTGGACGCAACCCGTGAACTCGGGCGCTTCGTTCTGTCTCCGCGCAATGCTCAGCTGCGGGCCCCTCGTCCAGCCATAGCGCGATGGTCATCGCCGCGTGGGCTGCCGCTGGTACCGGGTGCGGTTGGGGCGGTGCGCGCGTGCACGGCCCACCGACCCCCCTGACCATCGTCCGGGGGACGTTCCGGTCCGGTGACCTGGGGTGCGGTCGCCTGGTGACTCCCGGCACCGGCTCGTCCGGTCCATGACCCTGACCGTCGGCCTTGCGGTGGTGCGCTCAGGCCTCCAGGCGCGCCCCGAGCAGCACCTGGCCGGTCGACTGGTCGACGATCCGGCAGGACCAACCGTCCGGATCCCGCCAGGCGCTGGCCAGCATCCGAGTCGCCGGCGCGGCCGCCGCCAGGTACTCGAGCCGCCAACGGCGCGGGACCGCGTCGAGGGCCACGGCCTCGCCGGGCCCGGCGGCCGACCGGATCGCCTCATCTGCCCAGTCCAGGTAGACCGCGTTGTTGACGTGGTCCATGGGGTCGAGCTCCTGGGGCCGGACGGTCAGCTCGAGGCCGGGCGGCTGGCGATCGATCGGGGTTCGAGTCCGGACACGGACCGGGACGAAGCCCCCTTCGCTCATCCCGAAGGCGACGCCGAGGCCGGCCGGGATCCGGGTCGGGATGCCCGCGTCGGAGATCAGCGCCCAGTCGACCACGACGATTGCGGCGAGCTGGTCGTCGGCGGTCCGGAACTCCGTTCGCCGGCGGGCGAGCACCTTCCGGGCCGCGACCGCCTCGGTGGTCCCGACGAGCTCGTCGCCGTACAGGATCGGCAGGCTGAGCTCGAGCTCGACCCCGCGGACCAGCCAGGCCAGCCCTCGGTCGCGATACCACGAGCGGCTGAACCCGCGCTGCTCCGAGTGGTACGAGGCGACGTCGGCGGTATACCGGAGCAGGGCCGAGGTTCGGACGCCACCGGTCGGGGTCGCCTCGTCGAAGCGGACCCGGAACGGGAGGCTGGCCCGTCGCTGGGCCTCGGTGGGCGGATCGAACAGCTCGCCGCCCACACTGGTCGTCATCGGGCGGCAGCCGGTCCGGCCGGCTCCGCGAGACCGTGGAGGGCCTCGATCGCCACGATGCGGGTGCCATCGTGCGGGGCGGTCTGACGGTCGAGCCGGACGCGGCAGGACACCTCGGCGTCGAAGACCACCAGGCCGACCGACAATGGCTCGTCCTCGTCGACGGCGTGGGTCCGGGCGTCGTCGAGCTGGTGGAGGACGTCCGGACCGATCCCCCGCGCCCCCCACTTGCAGTCCCAGGCCTCGGCCCGGCCGTCGACTTCGACGGTCACGTCGTACGGGTGGATCTCGGCCGATACGCCGTCGAACAGGATCCGGCGCTCGCGTCTGACCGCGGCCGCGACGGTCGGCCCGCGGCGGGCGATGAGCCGCTCGGTGAGTGCCTCGACGATGGCCCCTCGGACCTGGCTGCGGACCTGCTCTCCGCGATCGGCCACCTGGAGCGAAACCGCGAGGATGGCCTCGGCCCGATCGCGCTCGGTTGCCGGCACGCCATCACCAAACAGCGCCGGAAACATCCTCCGCCACCCGGCCGGATCGGTTCGTTCGCCATTCATCACGGCCCTGGCCAGGAGCCGCTCGGGGGTCCCGGCCTCGACCAGGAGCGATGCCGCGAGCGCGACGAGGGGCTCGGCCTGGATGGCCGCGTAGACGACCGCTCGACCGTCTCGGGCCGCGTCCTGGAAGCGCATCGGGCCTTGCTCAGCCCCGCTCGCCGATGGCCAGGACGACCACCTGGGGGAAGGTCGAGAGCCAGTCGATGGCCCGGTGGGGGTCGGCGATGGCCTCGATCTCTGCGATCGCCTCGTCGATCGCGTCGCTCGCTCCAGCGGCGACCGGCTCGTCGCCGCGGGCGTCGGCCAGCTGGGTCAGGCGGGCAGCCCAGGCGTCGTGGAGGTCGTTGACATAGGTCCACTCGTCCTCGACCTCCTCGCCCAGATCGGCCAGGGCGCGATGGGCCAGGATGGCGCGGTCGAGCAGCTCGCGGACGAGGGCCGAGGCCATGTCCGCAGCGTAGCCCAAGCCAGTCGGGTCAGTCGCCCCGGGTCAGCTGAGGGAGCCGATCCCCGGCAGGGGCAACGCTGGTGCCGCGGTCCCGGAGGCCGCGTGCGCCCTGACGATGATGTCGTCGAGGGCGCGGCGGCAGCTCTCGTCCCAGGCCCTGCTGTAGACGCGACCAGCCCGGGCCCGGAGTCGTGCGGCCTCTCTTCGACCGCCGGCTCGAGCCAGCTCGTCGATGGAGTCGAGGGCGACGCGATATAGGACCGGCAGATACTCGGCGAGGGCGGGGTCCGTTCCCATCACCTCAACGATGACCTTACTGATCGCTGCTGGGCATGACCGACTCGTCCGGGTAGCCCGCTGACGTTCGGGTCACGCTCCACGGTCTCGCTCGGACCGGCGCGCGCCCGTGGCACCATTGCGGGACGATGTCGATCGACCCCACGCGCTCGAGGACGGCCGGCTTCAGCCCTCGTGGGACGTGGTTCATCCTGCCCACGCCGTTCGACGCTGAAGGCCTGCTCGACACGGCCTCGTTGGCCCGCCTGGTCGAGGCGGCGGCGACGTGGGGCGTTGACGGCCTGACCGCGATGGGCGTCATGGCCGAGCCGGGCAGCCTCAGCGCGATCGAGCGCGAGACCGCGATCCGGACGATCTTCGAGGCGGCCGCCGGCCGGCTGCCGGTGGCCGTTGGCTGCTCGGCCCCGTCGGTGGGCGGCGTCGTAGCGCACGGTCGCCAGGCCGAGGCACTCGGGGCGGTCGCCCTCATGGTCGCGCCACCGGTCCTCGTCAGGAACCTCGACCTGCTGCCCGGGTTCTATCGGGCGGTGGCCGCCGAGGTCGCCCTGCCGCTGATCGTCCAGGACGAGCCGGCGGCGACCGGAGTGATCGTGCCGGTCAGCATCCTGCTGGCCAGCCTTGCTGCAGCCGGCGCCCGGACGGTCAAGCTCGAGGACCCGCCCACGCCGCTCAAGATCGGCCGGCTCCTGGCCGAGGACCCCACCCTGACCGTGTTCGGCGGGCTGGGTGGCGCAGCCGCTCTGTGGGAGCTCGAGCGAGGCGCCAGCGGCACGATGACCGGGTTCGCCTATCCGGAGATCCTGCGGGCGATCCGGTTGGCTCACGAGACCGGCGACGCCGATCGGGCGGGACGGCTCTTCGATCGATATCTGCCGTTGCTTGC
Source organism: Chloroflexota bacterium (assembly GCA_039931975.1). Classification (GTDB taxonomy): domain Bacteria; phylum Chloroflexota; class Limnocylindria; order Limnocylindrales; family CSP1-4; genus Chersky-267. The sequence continues at coordinate 11,604 of JBDTQW010000079.1, forward strand.
CTACGAGGCCCAGCCCATCGTGGGGCTGGCCATCCGCAAGGAGGTCCTCCGCCGGCGAGGGGTCGTGAGCCATGCCACGACCCGCGGGCCCGGCGGTCCCCTCGACGGCTCGACGCTCGCGGCCCTCGACCGTCTGCTGGCCAGGCTGGGCATCGAACCATCGATCGCGCCCTACAGCCCGACGACCTGACGCCACGACAGGAGGATCGAGATGGACCTCGGATTTGACGGACGGACCGCACTCGTTGGCGGAGCCTCCTCGGGCCTCGGGCGGGCATCCGCGACGGCCCTTGCCGCCGAAGGTTGCCGGCTGGCGATCTGGTCGCGCCAGCGCGAGGGCCTCGAGGCCGTCTCCGCCGATCTCCGGGAGCGCTACGGGACCGACGTGACCATCCTCGAGGGCGACGCCGCCCAGCCGGAGACCGGGAGGCGGATCGCGGCGGAGGCAGTGGCGACCCTTGGGACGGTCGACATCGTCGTGCTCAATGCCGGCGGCCCACCGCCGGCCGACCCTACCGCGACCGATGCCGCCGGCTGGGCCAGGGCGTTCCAGCTCCTGGCGGTCACGC
>JBDTQW010000080.1:0-12135 GCA_039931975.1 Chloroflexota bacterium
GGGATCGCAAGCAGCCTCGACGAGGTTCTTCGCCAGGCGGACGGTCGAGTCGTGAAGGTCAGCGGCGTCGAGCGGACACTCGCCCTCGCATCCGCCTCATCAGAGGAACTCGCGATGAACCCGTTCCAGGCATTCCTTCATCTGCTGTCGGATCCGAACATTGCCTTCCTGTTGTTCACGATCGGCTTCTACGGGCTGTTCTTCGAGCTCCAGAACCCGAACTTCGTGACGGGCATCCTGGGCGCCCTGGCGATCATCCTCGCGTTTATCGGCTTCGGCAGCCTGCCGCTGAATGTCGCCGGACTCATCCTGCTGGGCTTCGGTCTCGTCCTGTTCGCGCTGGAGGCGACGGTGACCAGTCACGGCCTGCTCGGGATCGGCGGCCTGATCTGCTTCGTGCTGGGTGCATCAGTGCTGTACACGGAGCCCGGCCCTTTCGAACCCGACGTGAGCATCGCCCTGCCGCTGCTGCTCGTGGCCACGATGACCACGGCCGTCTTCATGGGCCTGATCGCGATCGGCGCCATCAAGACCCGGGCGATGCGCGGGTCGGCGGGGACGGTCGGCGTATCGCTCGCCCCGGGGTTTCCCGGCGAGGTCCGCAGTCCTCTGGAACCGATCGGCTCGATCTACGCGGCGGGCGAGGAGTGGTCGGCTCGGGCGGTCGACGACCGACCGCTCCAGCGGGGTACCCAGGTGCGAGTCGTCCGGATCGACGGTCTGACGCTCGTGGTGGAGGCCGACCCGTCACAATCGAGCTCATAGTCGTCCCGAGGAGAACAGCATGGATCTGGCGATCTTGGCCACGGCGGTGTTCGTGCTCGTGGTCGTGCTCATATTCCTGTACCTGTCGGTCCGGGTCGTGCAGCAGTACCAGAAGATGGTCGTCTTCCGGCTGGGCCGCACCAACGAGTCGATGGTCCGCGATCCGGGCCTGCGCTTCCTCATCCCGATCATCGATCGGCCGGTGAAGGTCGACGTGCGCGAGCAGTTCATCGAGGTCCCCAGCCAGACGACCATCACCAAGGACAACGCCCCGATCAATGTCGATTTCCTGATCTACTGGCGCATCTCCGATCCGCTCAAGAGCGTGGTCAACGTGGTCAACTTCCCGGGCGCCCTGCAGGGCGTCGCGACGACGACGCTGCGGGCGGTCATCGGCGACATCCTGCTCGACGAGGTCCTGAGCAAGCGCGAACAGATCAATGAGGTCCTGCGGGTCAAGCTCGACGAGGTGACCGAGCGCTGGGGCGGCAAGGTCACCACCGTCGAGATCCGCGAGATCACGCCACCGGTCGCCGTCCAGGACGCGATGAACCGGCAGCTCTCCGCCGAGCGGACGCGGCGTGCCGTAATCACTGAGTCGGAGGGGACCCGGCAGGCCGCGATCAACGTCGCCGAGGGCCAGAAGCAGTCCGAGATCCTGCGCGCCGAAGGCGATCGCCAGGCAGCGATCCTGCGGGCCGAAGGGTTCAGCCAGGCCCTGACCCGGATCTTCGAGGCGGCGACCGGGGTCGACGAGAAGACGATGTCGCTGCAGTACCTCGAGGCGCTCAAGGCACTCGGGGCCGGGCCTGCCACCAAGTTCATCATCCCGGCCGAATTCACGCGGCTGGTCGAGCCGTTCACCCGCTACGTGGAGCGGGGGATGAGCGATGCCGGCCGCTCGGCACCCAGGCAGCGCCCCGCCCCCGACGGTGCCTAGTCGGGTCTCGCTCAGATCGCCGCGCCTCTCAGCTCCGCGCGAGCCACGCCCGAACGTCGGGTTCGTGCTCGTCGAGATGGCCTGAGAAGTCCGCTTCGACGAGGGCCTGGCCCTCCAGCCAGTCGAACCGTGTCGGATCCGTGGCGAGACCGATCGGCAGGGACACGACCGCGGCGATGAAGTCATCGTAGATCGCGTCGGCCTCGGCGAGTACATCAGCCAGCGGCCGATCCTTGTCGCGCTCGTGCAGCCACGCATTGATCGAGTCGTCCTCGACGTCGTCCTCACCGAGATCCGCAGCCCACAGCGGCGGAGGCGGGGGATCCCCGCGCCTGGCTGCTGCGAGCCGAAGGACCGTCCGGGTGCGCCAGGCCGTGAGGTGGGCGGCCACGTCCTTGAACGTCCACTCGCCCATGGCGCCCGGCTGCTCGCTGCGTTCCGGGCCGATGTCGGCGACGAGTCGACGCCAACGTTCGCGTATCCCGCCGAGACGCTCGATGAGGGCCGCGCGTCGTGCTTCGTCAGTCATCGATGTCCTCACTCGGTCCGTCACTTGGCATCGCGCTTCTGGGTCTCGGCGAGCCGCTTGCGACTCTCCATGTTTGCCTTCGACCCGTCGCTCATCGAGGCCATCGGCACGCTCGGTCGATCCGCCCTCTTCCGGGTCTGGCCTCGGCGGGACTCCGCTCGCGCCGCCATCCGTGCGGCGATGGTGGCCTCGTAGCCCTGATCGTTCGGGGCGTAGTAGCGGCGTCCGACGAGCTCGTCCGGGAGGTACTGCTGCTCGATGTCGTCGCCCTCGAACTCATGCGGGTTGCGGTATCCCACGCCGTCCCCGTACTGCTTCAGGGCGGGATGGCCCGCGGTCCGCAGGTGGTTCGGGACTCCGAGCGAACCGAGCTTGATCACGTCGGCCATGGCCGCGCCGTACGCTCGGCCGATCGAGTCGGACTTCGGCGATGACGCGATGAACACCGTTGCCTGGGCGAGGGCGTATTGGGCCTCGGGCAGCCCGATCCACTCGAGTGCGTCGGCAGCGGCCACCGCCACCTGGAGTGCCCGTGGATCGGCGTTGCCGACGTCCTCGGAAGCCGAGATGATCAGCCGGCGGACGATGAACTTGGGATCCTCGCCGGCAGCGATCATCGTCGCCAGCCAGTACAAGGCTCCGTCCGGGTCGTTGCCGCGAAGGCTCTTGATGAACGCCGACACGGTGTCGTAGTGGCCATCGCCGGCCCGATCGTAGGCCAGGACCTTCTGCTGGGCCGCCGCCTCGATGTCGGTCAGCCGCGGTGACACCCGACCCTCGCCGTCGCGGACGTCCTCGGCCTCGGCCAGGGCCACCGCTCCCTCGAGCACGTTGAGCGCCTGGCGCGCGTCACCGCCGGCGAGCCCGACCAGGTGGGCGAACGCCTCGTCCCCGAGGCTCACCCCGCCGGCCGGCCCGAGCTCCCCGGCCAGGCCCCGCTCGAGGTCGGCGATCGCCCGCCGGACCACGGTCGCAACGTCCTCGTCCGACAGCGGCTCGAGGCGCCAGACCCGGAGGCGGGACAGCAGCGCCCCGTTGACCTCGAAGTAGGGGTTCTCGGTGGTCGCCCCGATGAGGGTCACCGTGCCGTCCTCGACGTGCGGCAGGAGCCCATCCTGCTGGGCCTTGTTGAAGCGGTGGATCTCGTCGATGAAGAGGACCGTCCGACCGCCGTCGATGGTCAGCTGCTCACGGGCCGCCGCGACCGCCGCCCGGATGTCGGCGACGCCGCTCATGACCGCCGACAACGTCGTGAAGCGGGCCTTGACGTCGGACGCAAGCAGCCTGGCCAGGCTGGTCTTGCCGGTCCCCGGTGGACCCCACAGCAGGAGCGATCCGAGGTAGCCCCGCTCGACCGACCGGCGCAGTGGGCCGCGCTCGCCGACGAGGTGGTCCTGGCCGACGAACTCCGAGAGGTCTCGCGGGCGCATCCGCGCGGCCAGGGGCTGGCGTCCTGGCGGTGGCTGGAAGAGGGCGACCTGGTCGGTCGGGGGCTTGCGGCTCGGCACCGAGCCAGTCTACGTTGGCCGGTCGGTCAGGCGACGCTGGAGGTCGGTTCCGCCCACCGTGGACTCGGCTGCCCGTCGCCCGGAAGCGGGGGATCGGCCACGGTCTCGATGCCCACGACGAAGGTGGCCACCAGGCGTGGATCGAACTGTGTCCCGGCGGCAGCACGCAGCCGCTCGATCGATTCCGCGACGGTCAACGCCTTGCGGTACGGCCGGGTCGTCGTCATGGCGCTGAACGCGTCGGCGATGGCCACGATCCGGGCGATCAGTGGGATGTCCTCGCCGGCCAACCCGTCGAGATAGCCGGTGCCGTCCCAACGCTCGTGATGGTGGCGGACCCCGGCCCGGACAGTCTCGACGTTGGGGAGCGTCCGGACGATCGCATCGCCGAGCCCGACGTGCTGCTTGACCACGGCGTATTCCTCGGCCGTCAGTGGGCCCGGCTTGCGCAGGATGCCGTCCGGGATGGCGATCTTGCCGACGTCGTGGAGCAGGCCTGCCAACTCGACCGAGCGGCAGTCCTCGGGACCGAGACCGATCCGGCCGGCCAGGAACAGGGCGTAGCGGGCCACGTCCTCCGAATGCCGCTTGGTGTAGCGATCCTTGGTGTCGACGGCCAGGACCAGGCCAGTCAGGACGTCGAAGCTGGAGCGCTCGGCGGCGGCCAGCTCATCGGTGCTCAGATCAGCCACCCGAACCCCGTTGCCACCGCTGGCCTTGGCCTCGGTCAGGGCCCCCGTCGCCACGGCCAGCAGCTCGGTCGCCGCCTGGCCATTGGCCGGCGAATAGCAGATCCCGCTGCTGACGGTGATGGGCAGCCGCTCGGAGCGCCCGAACTGGAGGCTGAGGGCATCGATCCGGGCGCGCAGGCGCCCGATCGCCGGCTCGAGATCGTGGACACATGCGGGCGGGGCGATGACCAGGAACTCATCCGGTCCGAAGCGACCGACCGTGGATGCATCGGACAGCTCGGCCGCGAGGACCCCCGCGACTTCGATCAGCGCCCCGTCCCCGGCGGCGTGACCGTACGTCTCGTTCAGCAGCCGGAAGTTGTCGATGTCGATCAGGGCCACGCCGACCGTGGCGCCCGAGATCCGGGATCCCTCCAGGACGGTGGTCAGCTCACCGACGGCAGTGCCGTGATTGAAGAGGCCGGTCAGGGCGTCACGACGGCTGGCTTCGAGCAGCTCTTCGGTCTTACGCGTGAGGCGCGCCTGGGCCGCCCGGAAGATGAGATAGAGCAGGATGGCCAGGACGGCCGATGCTCCCAGGGTGATCTTCACGACATCGTCCCGGGCGGCGTTCACGGCTTCGACGATCGACGTGGCGTCACGATAGATCTCGAACACCGCCGGGATCGTCCCGTTCAGCTCGACGGGGACGTACTCCTCGAGGACCTTGGTCCCTGGGGGTAGGGCGGACGTGGCCGCCTCGCCGGCATCGGCATCCTCGATGGTCGGCACCGTCGACTGCCCCGCGATCGCCTCGTCGATCTCCTCGTTGGCGCCCAGGAATTGCAACCGAAGATCGGCCCGTTCGCTGTACAGAACAGTGCCATTGGGGGCCCAGATCTTGACGTGGACGATCCCCGGCTCACTTCCTTCCGTCGACCGGTCGACGATGGCGCCGAGCTGTCGCACGATCTCGTTGGCCCTCGCCGAGTCGACCCCGGTCGGCCGGAGGTCGGCGGCGGTCAGGCTGGTAGCCGTGAACGCGCGCACGAGCGACTGGTCTGCAGCGACGGAGGATTCGATCGCGGCCCGGGTGAGACGGTCCGAGACGATCGACACCAGGGCGAACGCGGTCATTCCGACGAGGGACAGGCTCACGCCGAACACGAGCAGGAGCAGGGTCGAGCGGCGGCGGTGGATCGGCTGGCGTTCGACGGTGATCACCTGGGAAGGCGGCGCGGCTTGGGTGCCGGAAGGTGACCGTAGGTCGAAAGGGGGAGCGTGTCCATAGGCCGTTCGGGGGATGCCGACGGCCCCCGCGGAGCGTCTCGGCTCAGATCGTTCCGAGGCCGGCGCCGCACACCAAGGGTGCGCCGAGGTCAGATCTGGACGATCCTGAGGACGTCGATGACGACGAACAGCACGAGCATGATCCCGATGATGCCGCCCGCGACGATCACGATCCGCCGGACGTCGGACACGACGTAGGCGTACTCCTGGGCGGCTTCGGCGGCGAACGCGGAGGACGGCAGGCGCGATCGGGTGCGGACGGCCGGCGAGACGGTTCGGGTCGGTTCGGCGGGGACCGCGGCCGGCTCGACCGCGGACGCTGCCGCGCCCTCGAGCCCGGTCGGGACCGCGGCGCTGGGGCGCGGGCCGGAACGCTGGGTGGGCCGGCGCTGGCCGGGGCGGCGGGTGGCTCCGCGGGCTCGTTTGGCCATCGGCTCGGGTGCTCCTCGGCAGGCGCTGGGCGGCGCGGGTCCGGTTCGTTCGGGGTGCCGCCGGCGGAGAGGATAGCACCCGACCGGGAGGTCGCCCCGCGGAGGCCACCTGCTAGACTCGGGAACCCCCGACGGAGGCCGCCTACTTGACCGCGTTCATCCAGGACAACTTGGCCCCCATCGTCGGGCTGATGGTCGTCCTCCTGGGCGTCGCCCTGGTCGTGGCAGTGGCCGCGTGGCGCCGGGCGGTCGGCATCGACCGTCACCTCGAGGCGCTGACTCGCGGGGATGACGGGCGCAGCCTGCAGGGTGTCCTCGAAGCCCACCTCGGGCGCGTGGCCGAGGTCAGCAACGCCGTGGATCGGCTGACTGGCCGGACGAGCGTGCTCGAGGCGGATGGCCGGAAAGCGTTCCAGAGGATCGGCCTGGTGCGGTTCAACCCGTTCGAGGACACGGGCAGCAACCAGAGCTTTGCCCTGGCCCTGCTCGACGCCGACGACGACGGTGTCGTGGTCAGCAGTCTCCATGCCCGCGGCGGCACCCGGATCTATGCCAAGGCCGTGGCCGCGGGACGACCCGAGGCTGCCCTCTCGGACGAGGAGGCCCAGGCGCTGACCCTCGCCCGCGGGGCGACCGCAGGCCGGGTTGCCCTGGCCGATCGTGCGGCCGCCGGGGTCGGCGGGCGCTGACCGCCCGGTCGTGACGGGCGAGCTGTCACGGCCCAAGGTCATGCTTCGCCTATGCCCCCTGCCACCCGGACCGCCCAACGAGGAACGATCCGCCGCCGCCCGTTGAATCGACCGGCGCGCCGGCGGATGCCTCGGCCGCTCGAGCAGATCCCGGTCTGGTCGGACGCCCCGGATCGAAGCACCGATCCGGTCGATGGTCCGGTCGTGCCGAGCGGTCTCGACGCCCTCCTGGAGGGTCTCAACGTCGAGCAGCGCCGGGCGGTGACCCACGGGGCGGGTCCGCTGCTCGTCGTGGCCGGAGCCGGCACCGGCAAGACCCAGGTCGTGACCCGTCGGATCGCCTGGCTCATCGCCACCCGACGCGCTCGTCCAGCGGAGATCCTCGCCCTGACCTTCACCGACAAGGCCGCCGCGGAGATGCAGCTCCGGGTCGACCAGCTCGTCCCGTACGGCTACACCGATACGGCGATCGCCACGTTCCACGCCTTCGGGGACCGGCTCATCCGCGAATACGCACTGGAACTCGGTCTGCCCCCCGACGTCCGCGTCCTGGGCCGCCCCGAGGTCGTCATCTTCCTGCGCGAGCACCTCTTCGAGTTCGACCTCGAGCGCTTCCGACCGCTGGCCGACCCGACCCGCTTCCTGGCCGCCCTGGCCACCCATTTCAGCCGGCTCAAGGACGAGGATATCGACCCGGCCACCTACCTGGCCCACGCGGATCGCGAGGTCGGCGAGGCGGACCTGCTCGCCGAGCTGGCAAAACAGGACGGTACTGCCAGCGACGCCCACGAGCTGGCCGACGGCGCGGTCGAATCGGCCGCCCGTGGACTCGAGCTGGCCCGGGCATACGCCCGCTATCAGGCGCTGATGGCGTCCGAAGGGTTCATCGACTTCGGCGACCAGGTATCCCTCGCGCTGCGCCTGCTGCGCGAGTCGCCGGCCGCGCGGCGCGAGGTCCGCGATCGCTTCCGCTACGTCCTCGTCGATGAGTTCCAGGACACCAACCGGGCACAGGCTGAGCTGGTCGAGCTCATCGCCGGGCCGGAGCGCAACCTGACCGTCGTCGGTGACGACGACCAGTCGATCTACCGCTTCCGCGGCGCGGCGATGAGCAACCTGCTCGAATTCCGCGACCGCCGGCCCGCGCCGCGCTGCGTCGTCCTGCGCCGCAACTACCGGTCCCGGGCCGGGATCCTGGCCGCGAGCCACCGGCTCATCCGGTTCAACGATCCCGATCGACTCGAGGTCCGGGCCGGGATCGACAAGCGGCTCCGGGCGCAGCGGCCCGAACCGCCGGCCGGCCGGCGTCCCGCGGCCGTCCGCCACGAGGCCTTCGCGACAGGCTCGGACGAGGCGGACTGGGTGACGGGGGAGATCGCCGAGCGGATCCGGGCCGGAGCCGCGCCGCGCGACCACGCTGTGCTCGTCCGGTCCAACGCGGAGGCCGATGCGATCCTGCGTAGCCTCAACCTGGCCGGCCTGCCCTGGCGATTCTCGGGCAGCTCGGGTCTCTATGCCCACCCCGAGGTCCGCCTGCTGCTGGCCTTTCTGAGGGCCGTCGCCGACCTCGGGTCGAGTGCGGACGTCTATACCCTGGCCGCATCCGAGCCGTACGGACTTGGCGGCGAGGACCTGACCGCGATCGTGGCCAGTGCGCGGCGCCGCAATCGGACCGTGTGGGACGTGCTCGAGGAGGTCGACCGCCAGCCCGGCCTGCTCCCCCTGGCCCCGGCCACGCGTGCCGGCGTCACTCGCTTCGTCGCCGACCTGCGACGGTTCGCCGGGCTTGCCCACGGCCGGTCGACCGGCGAAGTGCTCTATGCGTTCCTCAAGGACTCGGGAATGCTCGCCCGGCTGGCTAAGGCTGACGGCGCCGCGGCCGAGGAGGCCCTGCGCAACATCGCCCGCTTCTTCGACATCGTCCGCAGTCGATCAGCCCTGCTCGCCGACGACCGCCCGTCGTCCGTCGCCGCGCACTTGCGGACCCTGATCGAGGCCGGTGACGACCCGCCGACCGCCGAGCTCGACGGCGACGCAGACGCGGTTGCGGTCCTAACGGTCCATAAGGCAAAGGGCCTCGAGTTCCCGGTCGTGTTCATGGTCGGCCTCGTCGACGGACGCTTCCCGGGCACGAGCCGGCGCGACCCGCTGGCGATCCCCGCAGAGCTCCTGGCGGTCACGCGGGTCGAGGGAGATGCCCACCTGCGCGAGGAGCGCCGCCTGTTCTACGTCGGGATGACCCGCGCCCGCGATGAGCTGATCCTGACCAATGCCGCCGACTATGGAGGCCGCCGGGCGCGCCGGGTGTCGCCGTTCGTGCTGGAGGCGCTCGACCTGCCCATCGCCGATCCGGCCGCCGCGCGGGCGTCGAGCGCGGCGACGCTGGAGCGCCTGGCCTCGTCGGGGTTAGCGGGCACGCCGGCCAACGTCGTTCGGCGGCGGAGCGCCGAACGACTGTCGCTGAGCTTTTACCAGGTCGATGACTACCTGACCTGCCCGCTCAAGTACAAGTACGGACACGTCGTCCGGCTCCCGGTCGCGCCACATCACTCGATCATCTATGGGGCGGCCCTACACCGTGCGGTCCAGGAGTTCCACCGGCGCCAGGGCCACGGCGAGATCATGACCGAGGAGGAGCTCGAAGCCGCGTTCGTCGCCGCCTGGAGGAACGAAGGCTTCCTGACCCGCGAGCACGAGGAGGCGCGGCTGCTGGCGGGCAAGGCTGCCCTGCGACGCTTCCGCGAGGACCAATTACAGCCCGGCAGCGTGGTCCCGACGTACGTCGAGCGCGACTTCACGTTCACCCTCGACGGTGACCGTGTCCGCGGCCGCTGGGACCGGGTCGACATCGAGCCCATCGCGGCTGGATCGGAGAACGCCGGAGATCCGCCCACGGAAGCCGACCAGCCGACCGCCGACGTCATCGAGCCGACCCTGCCGCTGTTGCCCCGCGAGCGGGTGACGATCACCGACTACAAGTCGAGTGACGTCCGGGACCCACTGAAGGCCCGCCAGCGGGCACGCGACTCGCTCCAGCTGACGATCTACGCCATGGGCTATGAGGCGATGACCGGTCGATTGCCTGATGCTGTCCGGCTCCACTTCCTGGAGACCGGGCTGGTGGGGCAGGCGGTGGTCGACGCCCGGCGCCTGGCCAAGGGACGCCACTCGATCGCGACCGCCGCCGCTGGGATCCGTGCCGGAGCCTTCGACCCGACGCCGGATGCGATGGCCTGCAGCTACTGCCCCTTCCGCGACATCTGTCCCGCCAGTGCCGCCCGGTGACTCCGGGCGACGCCGATCCGGGCGATCAGCTTCGATGTCGGGAACACCCTCGTACGGGCGCTCGCGAGGACCGGCGTGGCACCGACGCGCTGAGCGTCGACTGGAGGCTAGACTCCAGCGCGATGGATCCCCGCGACCGGATGACCAATCTCGGCCTGTTCGGCCTCGCCGCCATCGCCTGGATCCTGGTCGGGTTGGTCGTGTCGACCCGCGACCCGCGGTCGGACCCTGGTGCCGGCCTGCTCGGAGCCGGGCTCATGGGCATCGCCATCGGGCTGACCAGCGTCCCGCTGTTCTGGCTGGTCGTGTTCGGTCGTCACGGGCGGATCGCCTATCGCGGAGACTGGATCCGTGCCGTCCGGCGGGGCGCCTGGGTCGCGGTCGTGGTGGCCGTGTTCGTCGTCCTCCGGCTGCAGGGCGCGTTCAGCCTCCCGATCGTCCTGTTCGTCCTGGTCATCGTCGCGGTTGCCGAGGCGACCCTGTCCGCCGATCGCTGAAGCGCGGCGCGAGTGCCGCTGAAGGAGTACCCGTGACCGTCGAGACGTTCGGCCTCAACGTCGCCGCCCCGGCCGAGCCGTTCGCCGACGCCAAGCGTCGGATCGCGGCCACGGTCGAAGCCCACCGGACCGAGCTCCTCGAGCTGTCGCACCGGATCCACGCCAACCCGGAGCCGGCCTTCGAGGAGCACCAGGCGGCCGGCTGGGTAGCCGAGGCCCTGGCCCGCCACGGTTACTCCGTGGAGCACCCGGTCGGCAGCCTGACCACGGCCGTGCGCGGGCGGCTGGCGGGAGGTCGTGGCGGCGCGGGGCCGCGGGTGGGCGTCCTGGCCGAGTACGACGCGCTGCCGGGCCTGGGCCACGGCTGTGGCCACAACTCCATGGCCGCCTCGGGCGTCGGCGCGGCGATCGGGTTGGCCGCCCTGGCCCCCGAGCTCGCCGGCGAGATCGTCTTCCTCGGCACGCCGGCTGAGGAGCGCGGCTCGGGCAAGGGAGTCATGATCCGCGACGGCCTGTTCGACCGGCTCGATGCTGCGCTCCTGTACCACCCGTCGGACACCACCTACGTCGAGTGTCGCCTGCTGGCCAGCGAGGACGTCTACGTCACCTTCCACGGACAGCAGGCGCACGCCGCGTCGGAGCCGTGGATGGGTCGCAACGCGCTCGATGCGCTGATCCTCCTGTTCAGCTCGGTCGGGTTGTGGCGCCAGCAGCTCCGCCCCGACGCCAGAGTCCACGGGATCGTCCAGGAGGGTGGCACGGCCGCCAACATCATCCCCAGCCAGACCCGGGCGTGGTTCATGGTTCGCTCACCACGCCAGGACCAGTACCTCGAGATGCGCGAGCACTTCAGGACGATGTGCGAGGCGGCGGCGGCGGCCACGGGCTGCACGGTCGAGGTCACCTTCGACGGCGGTGCGTCGACGATGAAGCACAACCGGATCCTGGGCGACCGGTTCAGCGCGAACATGGCCGCCTACGGCGTCGCTGACAGCCCGCCGTCGGACAACCTCGGCAGCAGCGACATGGGCAACGTCAGCTTCGTCGTGCCGACGATCCACCCCTCGATCGCCATCTGCCCGGCAGGCGTGCCCGGCCATTCGATCGAGTTCCGCGAGGCGGCCGTCTCGCCCCTCGGCGACGAGGTCACCCTGCTGGCCGCCACGCTTGTCGCCCAGACGGCCTACGAGCTGTTCGCCGACCCGAGCCTGGTCGAGGCAGCCTGGCGCGAGTTCCGGGCCGACGACTGAGGCGGTCCGAGAAGTCATCGGCCCGGTGCTACCATCGGCCATGGCGCGCCCCGCTGGACGCTGGTTGCGAACCGGCGGCGCCCCCAGAGACGGGACCTGGATCGACCGGCGGCTCATCACGCGAACCGTATTGGCCCGTCTCCCGGAGGACCTCGATGTCCGAGCGCCACGATCCCGACGCCCAGCCTGACTTCGCGGCCCTCAACGGCTGGAACCGGGAGTTCGAGGTCTTCAGCGACTTCGACCTGCCGACCTATGTCGGGCCGACCACGTTCATGAA
>JBDTQW010000081.1:0-11768 GCA_039931975.1 Chloroflexota bacterium
GAGCCATCCCTCCCTCGGCCTGCCGCCGCCCGATATGACCGCAGGATTTCCCGAGGCGGCCCGGCGTCTGACCCAGGCCCGCGACCGGGTCGCTGCGCGCGCGCTCGAGCTGGCGCTCGCCGCCGACCCGGCCCTGCGCGAGCGCTACGACGAAGTCGGCCTGCGGCTGCTCCTGCGGGACGCCGCCGGCGCCGTCGACGAGCTGACGAAGGCACTGGCCAGTGCCGACCCGAGCTTCGTCCGCGAATGGGCCGATCAGGTGGCACCCATCTATCGCCGTCGGCGGGTTCCCATGGACGACCTGATCGCACTGGCCGAGGGACTGCGACTCGCGACCGACACCGTCGTCGCCCCGGGTGAGCGCGAGCCCGTCGACACCGCCCTGGACCAGGCCATCGTCGTCTTCCGGAAGTATCGGCGGCTCGCCGGCGACGCCCGAAAGCGCAACCGCATCCTCCAGTTCATCTACAAGGGCGCCTGACGATGACGGTCAAGTGGGTCAAGTCCGATCCGCTCGTGATGAACGGCGAGCCATTCTGTTACGGCAGCCGGCTCACCGTCCGGCAGCTCCTCGAGGAGCGTTCGCACGGGTACGACCTCACCAGGATCCTGACCGACCACCCCGAGCTGCGCCGCCTTGGCGTGGCCTGCGCCTGGGCCTACGCCGCCGCCAACCGCGAGCGCTACGCCGAGTTCTTCGGGACGAATGGGGCGCTCATCGGCCCCGGCTTCAGCTTGGCCGAGGCCGCCATCCTGCCCGAGCACCTGCGCATCCCGGGAGTCGTCCTCAACCCGGCGGCCACGCCCGTCTGAGGCGCGTCCAGGTTGGCGGGCATCCTCGCCGCGTCCGACGCGACCTGGCCGGTCGCCGGTCCTCGAGGTCACGCCGTGTCATTTCCGACCTGGATGGTAGGATTTGGGCGTGACCGACGAAACGACGACCGCCACGGCCCCCTCCGGAGCCGCGCCGACCGAGACACCCGCCTTCGACGCCGAGCGTCGAGCGACGGAGCTGGCCATCCTCGACGCGCTGCGCGCGGTCGTCGACCCCGAGATCGGGATGAACGTCGTCGAGCTGGCCCTGATCAAGCAGATCATCCTCGGCCCCGAGTCGACCGAGGTGAAGATGATCCTGACCACCCCGTTCTGCCCCTACGCCGGATCGATGATCCAGCAGGTCAAGGAGCAGGCGGAGTCGGTCGTGGAGCACGACGTCAAGGTGACCCTTCTGGCCGAGCGCTGGGACCCGCGCGACGCGGGCCTGATGTGGTGACCTGGACCAGCTGACCACGACACGATGACCCCCGACGACACGGCTGCCACGGCGGTCGCCCGGGCGACCGGCACGATCGATTCGCTGGTCGCCACCGGCAAGGGCGATGACGGCACGACCGGCCTCCTCTTCGGCGGCCCGCGGATCGCCAAGGACGACCCCCGGACCGAGGCCTACGGCACGATCGACGAGGCGGTCGCGGCGCTCGGGCTGGCCCGAGCCGAGCTCGGCAGCAAGGGCCAGTACGGTGTCCTGAGCCCCGCCTTGGCCAGCCTGGCCGAGGTCATCCTGCGCCTCCAGCGCGAGCTGTTTGTGGTCGGCGCGGAGCTGGCCACGACGCCCGCGGCTTGGGACCGCCTCGAGGAAGGTCGGACGCGGGTGTCGGGAGCCATGGTCGATGACCTGACCGCCCTGCTCGAGGACCTCGAGCGGCGGATCGAGATGCCCCAGGAATTCGTGGTGCCGGGCGAGACCCGGACGAGCGCAGCGCTCGAGCTGGCCCGGACCATCCTGCGCCGGGCCGAGCGGCGGGTCGTCCCACTCGGGCGAGACGGCTTGCTGCCCGGAGAGCACCTGCTACCGTATCTGAACCGTCTGGCCGACCTCGTCTGGGTGCTGGCCCGCGCGGCCGAACAAGCCGAAGCTCGAACCAGTACCCCGGCCCGGTCCGATGGCCGGCGCCGGAATCGCCCGGCCTCCCCGGCCGGCCGGCGATCCGAGACCGACCAACTCCCATCGACAGACCGATAACCGCAGACAGGAGAGCAGCGCCGATGATCCGCAACCCCAACTCATATACCTCGGGGTCCGACCTCGGCGTACGCCCGACGACGGCGCTTTCGGTCGGGTTCCTGACCCAGGCGTTCGGCTGGATGTTCGCCGGCCTCCTGCTGACCGCGGGCGTGGCCTATGTCGTCCAGACCAGCGAGAGCCTGGTGCGAGCCGCATCCGAGTTGTTCCTGCCCCTGTTCATCGTCCAGATCGTCCTGGTGGTCGCGATCAGCGCAGGAATCAACCGCATGAGCGCGATCGTCGCGCTCGGCCTGTTCTTCGTCTACGCCGCCCTGATGGGGGTGACCTTGTCGTTCATCTTCATCGCCTACGAGCTGGGCTCCATCGCAGCGGCGTTCGTCAGCGCGGCCGGGATGTTCGGTGCGGCCGCTGCGTACGGCGCGATCACCAAGCGCTCCTTGGCCTCCATCGGCGGCTACGCATTCATGGGCCTGATCGGCATCGTCATCGCCTCGGTGGTCAACATCTTCCTGCGCAGCGACAGCATCAGCTGGGTCATCTCAATCCTGGGCATCGGGATCTTCGTGGTCCTGACCGCCTGGGACGTCCAGAAGATCTCGCGCGGCCAGTTCGCGGCGGCGACGGGCTCGATGGAGAAGGGCGCCGTCCTCGGTGCGTTGTCGCTGTACCTCGACTTCATCAACATCTTCCTGTTCCTCCTGCGCCTGATGGGCGGCCGGCGCTAGCGCTTCGTCCTCGGCGCGGGCAGCTCCGCTCGGCGCGGGCCGCAAGCCGGTGGCCGAGCCGCGGCTCACCGTCGCCCTGACCTTCGACCACGACGCCATCTCGTCCGAGGTCGACCGGGGCGAAGGGCCGACCCTTCGTTCGCGGGGCGAGTTCGGGCCGCGGGTGGGCGCGCCGCGCATCCTCGAACTGCTCGAGCGAGAGTCCATTCCGAGTACGTGGTTCGTCCCCGGGCACACCCTCGTCTCGTTCCCCGACAGCATCGCGGCCATCCTCGCCGGCGGACACGAGATCGGCTGTCATGGCTGGGCGCACGAGGACCTCGCCGGCCTCGGACCGGAGCTCGAGCGGGACGTCATGGAGCGCAGTGTCGAGGCCGTGGCCCGGCTTTCGGGCCAGGCGCCACGTGGCTTCCGGGCGCCGTATTGGTCGCTCTCGGAGGGGACCCTGGAGCTGGCCGCCAGCCTCGGCCTGCAGTACGACTCGAGCCTGATGGCGGACGATTACCGGCTGTACCGGATCACCACCGGCGACTTCCACGACGCTAGGACGGGGTCCCGCTACGGCCCACCCGGTCCGCTGGTCGAGGTGCCCATCAGCTGGGCCCTCGACGACTGGCCGCATTTCGAGCCGGGCGCCAAGGGGGTCGGTCCAATGAGCGCGCCCTCCAAGGTAGAGGAGATCTGGACCGCTGAGCTGGAGTACGCCTGGGAGCGCGCGCCAGGCGGCCTGCTGACCGTGACGATGCATCCGGAGGCGATCGGCCGGGGCCACCGCATGGTGATGCTGGAGCGGTTCATCGCCCACGCCCGCACCCTGGAGGGGATCGTCTTCGAGCGGCTCGATCGGGTGGTCGAGCGCTGGATCGCCGCGAACCCGCGGCCAGCCTGAGCGTGCCTCCAGACCCGGGTCAGCTCGCCTTGGGGCGGCCGGTCGGCCGGTCGTTCGCTCGCTTGGTTCGGGCGGGGTCGACGGCCAACGCCTGGCCCAGGGGAACATCGCCCCGCAGGAGCCTGGCCAGCTCGTCGGCCGGAAGCGGCCGGGCGTAGAAGTAGCCCTGACCCCGGTCGCAGGACAGCTCGCGCAGCCGGGCAAGCTGCTCGGCGGTCTCGATCCCCTCGGCCACGACCTCGATGCCGAGGCCGTGGGCCAGGGAGATGACGGCCTGAACGATCGCTTGGTTGGCGTCGCCGGTGAGCCCGGCCACGAAGGATCGATCGATCTTGATCGTGTCCAGGGGCATGTGCTTGAGGTACGACAGCGACGAGTATCCGGTCCCGAAGTCGTCGAGGACGAGCTTCACCCCGAGTCCGCGCAGTGCCTGCAACGACTGGATTCCCGCGTCCGACTCGTCCATCAGGACCGACTCGGTGATCTCCAGCTCGAGGCAGGCCGGTCGGAGGCCGGTCTCCCCGAGGATGGCCGACACCTGCCCGACGAGTTCGGCCCGGGCGAACTGCTTGGCCGAGAGGTTGACGCTCATCGCCAGCGGCGGGTCCGCCGGGAATTCGACCTGCCACGCTCGCGCCTGGCGGCAGGCCGTGTAGAGGACCCAGCGGCCGATCCCCAGGATCAAGCCGGTCTCCTCGGCCAGCGGGATGAACGACAGCGGCGGGACGAGCCCGCGAGTCGGATGCTGCCAGCGGACCAGGGCCTCGAGGCCGACGATCCGGTCGGTCGCCAGGTCGACCAGGGGTTGGTAGTGGAGGCGCAGCTCGTTCCGTTCGACCGCACGGCGCAGGTCGTTCTCAAGATCGAGGCGCTCGGACACGGCGGCGCTCATCCCGGGCTCGAACAGCGCGTGGCGGGTCGTCACGTCCGCCTTCGCCCGGTAGAGGGCGATCTCGGCGTCGCGCAGCAGCTCCCCGGGTTGGGTGGTGCCTGCCCGCCCGAGAACGATACCCATGCTCGCGCCGACGAACGCATCCCGGCCGTCGAGGTCGAACGGAGCCCGCAGCTCGGCTTCGATCCGCTCGGCGACGCGGAGCGCCTCGTCCTCGTCCCGGACCGCGTCGAGAAGGATCGCGAACTCATCGCCCCCGAACCGGGCCACGGTATCGCCCGGGCGGAGGCATTCCGTCAGCCGCCGCCCGACGAGCTCGAGGAGTCGATCGCCGGCGGCATGGCCGAGGCTCTCGTTGATGACCTTGAATCGGTCGAGATCGAGCAGGACGAACCCGATCGGGCCGTCCTCGTCGGGCCGGATGAACGACAGGGCGTGGCTCATCCGGTCGAGCAGGAGCGCCCGGTTCGGCAGCCCCGTCAGGCCGTCGTAGAACGCAGACTTACTGAGCTCGGCTTCCAGCCGTCGTCGTTCGCGCATGTCGCGCACGGCGATAACGTCGGCCGGCTGTCCGTCGGGGTAGGGGATCTGCCGCCACGAGACCTCGACAGGGAACGTCGTCCCGTCGCTGGCCAGGGCCGAGAATTCCATCGGTGCCGCCGACTCCGTGCTGTAGCCGCCGTCGCGCACCTTCGCGGCCGACTCGGGTGAGGCGAAGTCCAGGACCGACCGCCCGACACAATCCTCGGCCCGATAGCCCAGCAGCCGGGCGAACGCCGCGTTGACCTCGAGGATGACCCCGTCGCGGTGGATGGCGAGGGCCTCTGAGGTCGCATCCGAGAGGCGCCGATAACGGTCCTCCGACACGCGCAGAGCGTCCTCGGCCCGGCCCCGCTCTTCGACTTCATGCTGGGCGTTCTGGAGCAGCCGGGCGTTGTCGAGGGCAAGCGATGCCAGCTCGCCGAAGCGCTTGAGGACCTCGATCTCGCGGGCGCCGAACGACAGCTCGAGCTCGCCCGAGGCGAGCCCTATCACGCCCACGACCTGGCCGTCGGACAGGAGCGGGATGCCGATGACCGAGCCGATCCCAGATGCCCGATTCGGATCGCGCGCCGGCATCGTGTCGTAGTCCGGGACGACCAGCAGCTCGCCGGTGGCCCACACTGTGCCGCCGACCCCGACACCCCGGTCGAGCTGATAGCCGAGGTCGTCGGCGAACATCCCGCAGGCCGCCCGCACGACCAGCACATCGTCGTCCTCGTCGACGACATAGACGTAGCCGTGCGGCGTCCCGACAAGACCCGCCGCCCGCCGGACGATCGTGCCGAGCAGCTCGGTCGGGTCGGTCCGGTCCATCAGCGCGACCGCGGTCTCGTTGAGCGCCGTCAGGTAGGCGTCGCCGGTCACGTCACCGGGGCGGCCGGTGTCCGCATGCACCGGCTTGACCCGGTACAGGTCGACGTCGGCGGCCTTGACCAAGACGTCCTTGAGCCGGCCGTCGGCCGGGAACGTGGCGATGCCGACGCTGATGGTGACGGCCGGCCCGGCGCCACCGGTCTCGGCGGCTGCCATCTTCGCGACGGCTCCGCGGATCCGCTCTGCGATCGCCTGGGCGGGACCCCGGCCGATCCCCGGCAGGAGCACGGCGAACTCGTCGCCGCCGTAGCGATAGGCTCCATCGCCGTCGCGCAATGCTCCGAAGATGGCACCCCCGACCGCCCGGAGCAGTGCGTCACCGGCAGGGTGACCGTGTGCGTCGTTGAAGGCCTTGAACGAGTCGAGGTCCATCATCAGCACCGCGAAGCCCGACGCCCCGGCACTGCTGATGGCCTCGTCCAATGCGCGCTGGAACGCCCCGTGGTTGCGCAATCCGGTCAGCGCGTCGAACTCGGCCCGGACCTCGACGGCCCGATGGACCTCGGCGTTTTGGAGGGCGATCGAGGCCTGACCGGCGAACAGCTTGGTCAGCTCGAACTCGTTCTCGTCGAAATGAGACTCGTCTGTGCCCATCCGGGCGATGTTCATGGTGCCGATGACCTCGCCGGCGACCGCCAGCGGGACAACGATCATCGATTCGGGCTCGAACGGGGTACCCGGGATCTGGACCGAGCGCGGATCGAGATGAACGTCGTTGGCCAGGACGGCCTCGTTCCGATCGATGACCCAGCCGGTGATCCCGATCCGGAGCGGGCCGACGTAGTCCATGATCACGTCGGCGAACCGGTCGCGGGCGACCACCGCGCGGCGGACCGATGCGACGCGGTCGACCCGATAGATGGTCAGCGCGTCGTAGGCCACGACCGACTTGAGCGAGTCCGCGATCATCTCCAGGACGGCCTGGGGATCGAGCGTCGACAGGAGCTTTTCGTTGACCTCCAGAAGCCGGCGCTGGCTGGCCAGCTGGTGCTCGAGCGCGGCCCGCTGGCGGCGTACCTGTTCGGCGTTGTCGGCGTTGATGAAGGCCTGCGCGGCGTGGCCGGCGAAGATCGACAGGGTCGCCTCGTGGTCGGCGGTGAATCGGTTCCGACCGAGCTTGGCCAGGACGATGACCCCCTCGACCCGGTCGTCGTAGGCCATCGGCACCAGCAGCATCGACTCCGGGCCGTTGATCGTCCCGACGAGGAGCCCCCGCGGGTCGTCCTCGGCGTCGCCGATGAGCAGGGCCTGGTTGTGCTCGGCGACCCAACCCGTCAGGCCCTCACCGATCCTGCAGCGCAGCAGGGCCATGTCCGGGGTAGCGAGGCCCATGAAGACCCCCTGGAAGGCGATCGGCTCGCACATCCCCGTCCCATGGTCGACCCGGTAGACCCT
This sequence comes from Chloroflexota bacterium, assembly GCA_039931975.1. Lineage (GTDB taxonomy): Bacteria > Chloroflexota > Limnocylindria > Limnocylindrales > CSP1-4 > Chersky-267. The sequence continues at coordinate 7,344 of JBDTQW010000081.1, forward strand.
GATGTTGTCGTGATCGATCAGGCTGCGCGCCTCGGCCACGATCGCCTCGGCGATGCCGCCCACGTCCTGGATCCGGTTCAGCCGGGCAGTCAGGTCCTGGATCGCCCGCAGCCGGGCCGCCAGGTCGAGGGTCTCCTCGTACAACCGGGCGTTCTCGATCGCCGTGGCCATCTGGTCGGCGAAGGCGCCGGCGAGCTCGAGCTCCTCGGCGGGCCATTCCCGGCGCGTCTCGTGATAGAGGACGAGCAGCCCGAGCACGCGCTCGCGGAAGACGACTGGGACGAAGCAGACCGTCTCGATCCCGTCCCGCCGGTAAGCCTCGCGCATCTCTGCCGTGACCGCGGTCTCGGCTGCGTCCTGGAGGACCCGCAGCTCGCGATCACGCGCGACCTGGACGCCGGTCGCTCCGGATTCCATCGTGAGGTTGGACACGGTCTCGCGCAGTCCCGGGCTGAGGCCTCGATGGGCGGCCAGCCGGAAGGGATGGAAGGCGTCCTCCATCAGCCACAGGCCCGCCCGCTCGACCGAGAAGAACGCGCTGGTGTAGGCAATGACGTCGTCGAACAGGGTGGCCAGATCTGTCCGTCCCGATACCGCGGCGGCGATCCCGCGCAGGGCCTCGTCGCGTGCGACGTCGATGGGACCCGCGGCCGCAGGGGCGTTCGCGCGCGTGTCCTTGCGGCGGCCTCGCGCGCTGCGGTTGCGATCGCGTCGGTAGGTGGTGGCCACCGGGGTGAGAAGGACCTCCAGGACGCCTTCAGGGCGTGGGCGTCGGACCGCCGCTCGTCGGCGTCGGAACGGCCCGAACACACCGTATCTCCACCGGAGCGGCCCGACGATAGCCCGACAGTCCTAGTCGAACGACGGTGCCAAGGGCCTCGGCAAGGCACCCGGCCCGGGGGCCGGGGGTAGACGGCGCTTCAGTTCGCCCGGATCCTGATGGTGTGGTGCCCGCGGGCGCCATCCGGGGCCGGTGGCGACTGCTGGTCCGTCTGGGTCTCGGCTCGACCGTCCGTGGCCCGGACTTCGATCGTGTGATCGCCTGCGCTGGCGTCCCAATCGAGTCGCCACTGGACCCAGGTCGCCTTGGAGATGGGCGCGGACAGGGTCGCCGGGAGCCATGCGCCGCTGTCGATCCGGACATCGACCTTGGCGATGCCTCGATCGGGCGCCCAGGCCACCCCGGCGACGACGACCGGCCCGACGCCCACCGCGGCGCCGTTGTGGGGGACGTCGATCCGCGACTGGGTGAGGATCGGTGCCTCCTTGGACCAGCCGAGCGGGACCCAGTAGGCGTCGAATGCCTGGAGCGTCGTGAGCTCGATCTCGGCCAGCCATTTCGTCGCCGATACGTAGCCGTACAGGCCGGGGATGATCAGCCTGGCCGGGAAGCCATGCTCGACCGGGAGCGGCTCACCGTTCATCCCGACGGCGACCATCGGGTCCCGGCTGGGATCCATCGCCCACTCGGTCGGGAAGCCGACCGTGAAGCCGTCGACCGACCGTCCGACGATCTGCGTCGCCCCGTCCTTGACGCCGGCCATCGCCAGGACGTCGCGGAGGTGGACCCCGCGCCAAAGAGCGTTCCCGACAAGATCGCCACCGACCTCGTTGGAGACGCAGGCGATCGTCACGTACTGCTCGAAGATCGGCAGCGCGGTCAGCTGTGGGTAGGTCAGGACGATCTGGTGGTCGACCATCCCGCTCACCTTGACCGACCACTTCGCGACATCGACCCGGGGCACGACGAGGGCGGTGTCGATCCGGTAGAAGTCGTCGTTGGGGACCACGATCGGGGTGATCCCGTCGACCGCCAGCGAGGCGGCCTGGCTGAGCGGCGCTGGGGACAGCGCGGAGCCGGGCAGCACGGTCGCGGGCGGTTCCTGCGAGTGCGAGCTCTGCAGCAGCGAACGGCCGACCGAGCCGACCACGACCGAGCCGACGGCCAACGCCCCCGACTGGATCAGGAAGCGGCGCCGGTCCCAGTCGGGCATCCGGGCCAGCGTCCGGACCTGCCCCGCGGTTGGTGGAGTGGCGGCCGTGGCCGGGCCGGTCGTGACCCCAGCGGGACCCCCCCGCGCCGTGTCCACCAACAGGCGCAGGCTGCCGAGCGCGGCGGCGAGGGCCAGGACCACCGTTACCAACGACAGCGGCGGCGAGCCGATGCCCATCCGAAGTGAGGCATAGAGCGCAAGGACGGCGAACGCGGCGAACCCGGTGGCGGCGGTCGCGAAGCGGCGCCGGGCCGCCAGTCCGAGCGATCCGCCAAGGGCAACGGCGACGACCAGGATCAGGATGTTCAGGGCAAGCTTGTCGTTGGTCCCAAACAGCGATACCACGAGATCCTTGGCACCCGGCGGCTGCAGGTCGATGGCCAGCGTGCCGATCGACACGACCAGGGACGGCGCACCCGGCAGCAGGCCCGCGACGATCTCGCCGACCGCGATGGCTACCGCGACGGCGACCCCTCCCGCGACGAAGAAGGGCCACCGCGTGGCTGACGCGGCGGGGGCATTGGGGAGCGGCGGGGCGCCTTCGGTCATGTCCGTGATCCAACGGGACGAATGCGACGAGTGTGCGTCAAGTCTGGCAGCGACGTGACGACTCGACACGTGAGGGCCACCTCCCGTCGACTGGCGGGCCCGTTGGGCGGCCAGCGGCATCGATCCGTCGGTCGGTCGGTACGATGGTCGGCCATGGATCACTCGGACCACGTCCGGCTCATCCGGGACGGGGTGACCGGCGGCGGTTCGCACTGGGCGGATCTGGGGTCCGGTAAGGGCGCCTTCACGCTCGCGTTGGCCGACGTGCTCGGTCCGACGGGCCGGATCGTGTCGGTCGACCGGGACCCGGACGCGCTGCGCGCCCAGGCGGACGACCTGCGTCGGCGGTTTCCCGCGGTGGACCTGGACCAGCGACTCGCCGACTTCACTCGGCCGCTGGAGCTCGGCCCGCTGGACGGCATCGTCATGGCCAACTCGCTCCATTTCGTGCGTCACAAGGTGCCCGTGCTGGCCCTCGTCCGCGGCTACCTGCGGGACGGCGGCCGGCTGGTCCTGGTGGAATACGACGCCGACCGCGGCAATCCATGGGTCCCGTTCCCCCTGTCATTCGAGACGTGGCGGGCGGTCGCCGACGGGGCCGGCTTCCGCGACACTCGCCGGCTGGACTCCGTCCCGACTCGTTTCCTTGGCGCGATCTACTCCGCCGTCAGCTTCGCCGGTCGCGTTGACGAGCCAAAGTGGCCCGCGTAGACTTAATCCCGACAGAATCAGTCGGAATTCGAGGAACGTCTCCCTGAGCACCCGGACCCAGTTCCATGGCAGCGGCGCAGTGTCGTTCTCCACGAAGGGCGAATACGGCGTTCGGTTGATGGTCCAGCTCGGCCGTCACTACGGCGCGGGGCCGGCCAGCTTGGCCGACGTCGCGGCCGAGGAGGAGCTGCCGCGGCCGTACCTGGAGCAGCTCGTGATGAGCCTGCGCGATGCCGGCCTGGTCGTATCGACCCGCGGCGCGCATGGCGGGTACGAGCTCACCCGGGCACCCCAGGACATCCGGATGGCGGACATCCTGCGCGCCCTCGAAGGTCCGATCGCGCCGATGATCTGTGCGACCGAGGAGACGGACGCGGCCCATGAGCCCGCCTGCGATCGGACCGCACGCTGCTCGGTGAACCTGCTCTGGGTCAGGATCCGGGATGCGATCACCGGTACGCTCGAGGGGATGACCCTGGCCGATCTCGTCCCGTTGCGGACGCCGTTGGCCGACCCCCAGCCGGCCGTCCAGCCCCGCCCGACCGGCGCACCCCTCGGCGTCTGACCGACCCCGCGACGACCAACCAGGAGCCCTGCCACCCGTGACTACGACCGACAACGACCTCGTCATCCGTGACCTCCGCGTCGCTCCGATCGGCGACCCGACGCACGAGATCCTCAACGGGATCGACCTGACCGTGAGCCCGGGCGAGGTCCACGCGATCATGGGCCCGAACGGATCGGGCAAGACCACCCTGGCCTACGCGCTGATGGGTCATCCCGCCTACGTCATCACGGGTGGATCGGTGACCTGGCAGGGTCGCGACATCCTCAAGCTGACCCCGGACAAGCGCTCGCGCCTCGGCATGTTCCTGGCCTTCCAGTACCCGACGGCGATCCCCGGCCTGAGCGTCGCCAGCTTCATCCGGTCGGCGCTCAACGCCAAGATCCAGGGCGTCGACAAGGACCCCAACGTCGACGTCACCGACCTGATCAAGGGCGGTGGCCTGAACATGGGCCAGTTCCGCCGCCTGATGCGCGACAAGATGGGCCTGCTCAAGATCGACGAGGCGTTCGCCAGCCGGTACGTCAACGAGGGGTTCTCAGGCGGCGAGAAGAAGCGCCTGGAGATGCTCCAGATGGCCGTCCTCGAGCCGAAGATGGCGATCCT
>JBDTQW010000082.1:0-11571 GCA_039931975.1 Chloroflexota bacterium
GGAACTTGGCGATCGGCGAGCGGACGGAGCCGCCGGCCTCGACCGCCAGCCAGGCGAGGCCCTTCGCACCGAATCGTCGGGCCTGCTCGGTCAGTTCGTCGAGCTGGGAGCGGGGGGCGCCACCCAGCCCGGGCGCCACGATCGCCTTCACCCGCCCCCCGGCGGCCAGGGCCTCGTGGAACACGCGGAAACCGGATGCCGGCACACCGCCGGCGTCGACCAACACCGGCGCCAGGTCGACCAGCTCCATCCCGAAGCGAAGGTCCGGCTTGTCCGAGCCGTAGCGCTCGAGGACCTCGTCGTAGGTGAAGCGTGGGAACGGCGTGGCCTGGAGCGGGCGCTCGGGTACGACTGCGCGACTGACCTCGATCGTGCTCGCCTCGACGAAGGCCATCACGGTGTCCTCGTCGACGAAGCTCATCTCGAGATCGAGCTGGGTGAACTCCGGTTGCCGGTCGCCGCGCAGGTCCTCATCACGGAAGCAGCGGGCGATTTGGAAGTATCGATCGATCCCGGCCACCATCAGCAGCTGCTTGAGCTGCTGCGGGCTCTGGGGCAGGGCGTACACGTTGCCGGGCTGGAGCCGGCTCGGAACGATGAAGTCGCGAGCGCCCTCCGGCGTCGACTTGATCAGGTCGGGGGTCTCGACCTCGACGAAGCCGTGGGCGTGGTGGACCTCACGGATCTCCTGGACCAGCTGCGAGCGGAGCAGCAACCGGCGCTGCATCGGCTCGCGCCGGAGGTCGAGGTAGCGAAACTTGAGGCGGAGCGCCTCGTCGATCGGGGCATCGGGCTCGTTGATGTAGAACGGCGGCGTCCTGGCCTCCGCCAGGATCTGCACGGTGCGCGCCCGCAGCTCGATCTCGCCGGTGGGCAGATCGGGGTTTTCCTTGCCCGAGATCCGTCGGTCGACGCTGCCCTCGACGCTCACCACGAACTCGTTCCGGGCCCGACTGGCGATGTCGTGGGCATCGGGCGCGTCAGTGACGTCGACGACGACCTGGGTGATCCCGTAGCGATCGCGCAGGTCGAGGAAGATCAGCTGGCCGTGATCGCGCCGGCGGTGGACCCAGCCGGACAGGCGCGCGGTCCTGCCGGCGTCGGTGACGCGCAACTGGCCGCAGGTATGGCTGCGATATGGCGTAGCCAACGGGTTCGCAACGATCGGGTCGGTCATGGCCGGCGTATCGTAGTCGAAGGCCCGGGCCCGTCGGCGCGCCCGCGACCCGGCACCGGGTCAGCCGTGCTGGTGCGTCTCGTCGGCTCGGCTGAGCTCCCGGCTCAGGTCGGCGACGGCCACCGCGCGCTGGGAGCCGGCCTGCAGGTCGCGCAGCTGGACCGGCCCGACGATCCCCTCGTCGCCCAGGATGACCGCGAAATGAGCCCCCTCCTTGGACGCCGCCTCGAGCTGACGGCCGAGCTTGCGCTGGCCGAGCTCGGCCCGGACCCGCAGGCCTGCCGCCCGGAGTGACGTGGCCAGCTGGAGGCGCTCGACAGTCCCGGCCGGATCCACGCCGACGACGACCGCCAGTGGGCCCGCGGCGTGGGTCGATGCCGCCTCCTGCCCCTCGAGGGCAAGGACGACTCGGTCGAGGCCGATCCCGAAGCCGATGCCCGGCGTGGGATGGCCGCCGAGCAGCTCGACCAGGCCGTCGTAGCGGCCTCCGCCGCCCAGCGCCGACTGCTGGCCCTCGGCGCCGACGGGAAAGAACTCGAACGCGGTCCGAGTGTAGTAATCGAGACCGCGCACGAGCGCGGGCTCCAGCTCGTATCCGATCCCCAGCGCGTCGAGATGCGCCCGGACCGCCGCGAAGTGGTCGGCGCAGGCCGGGCACAGCCGATCGACGATCCTGGGCGCACCGGCGTTGATCCCGATCATCGCCGGGTCCTTCGAGTCGAGCAGGCGGAGGGGGTTGCGCTCGAGTCGCTCGCGCTCGAATGTGGGGAGCGCTTCGGCGTGCTTGCGGTAGTACTCGACGAGCTCCGCGACGTAGGTCGGCCGGCAGACCTCGTCGCCGATCGAATTGAGGGCGACCTCGACGTCGGGGATGCCCGCATCGTGGTAGAAGCGCAAAGCGAGCTCGATGATCTCGGCATCGATCGCCGGACCCGGGTCGCCGATCGCCTCGACGTCGAACTGCCAGAACTGGCGGTGGCGCCCCGCCTGTGGCCGGTCGTAGCGGAACATCGGGCCGACCAGGCGCAACTTGACTGGCTGGGGCCAGGTATGCATCCCGTGCTGGATGTAGGCCCGCATGATGCCGGCGGTCGGCTCGGGACGGAGCGCCCACGATTCCGCCTCCTCGGTTCGCGGGACGAGCCGGAACAGCTCCTTCTCGACCGCGTCGGTCGCCTCGCCCAGGCCGCGCTCGAAGACCGCGGTCTGCTCGAACATCGGGGTCTGGATCTCGCGATAGCCGTAGCGCTCGGCGAGCTCGGAGGCGAGCCGCTCGAGACGGGCCCAGACCACCCGCTCGTCGGGCAGCAGGTCGCGGGTCCCGCGCGGAGCGCGGTAGGCGGGCATGGCCGGAAGTCTAGGCGAACAGCACCCGGGCGATGAGATACGAGCCGGCGCCGGCAAGGAGAAGCGTGCCCAGGGTCGCCAGCACCCTCACGGGCAGCGGCCAGGGCAGTCGGAAGATGCGCAAGTTGACCAGGATCGCGATCAGGCCAAGGATGCCGCCCGGGATGCCGGTCAGGCCGAGGAGGCCGAACGGCAGGACGGCCAGGATCAGCTCCCAGATCTCAAGGCGCCGCTCGAGCTGGATGATTCCGTCGCCCTCGACGACCGCCTGCAGGCCGCGCATCTGGCCACCGATGCTGATCCGACGGGTCGTGCCATCGGCCATAGGGATCTGCCACGACGGAGCCCCGCGCTCGCGCAGCCGGGACAACCGCACGCCGTCAACGGAGACGCCGAGCCCCGTGAGCTGGCTCTGATCGACCACGATCTCGGGGCTGCCCGGCTCGGGCAGGCGGATGGTGTGGCGCATCCTCGGATCAGCCCAGGTCGCGCTGGACCGAGATCACGTCCTTGAGCTGCTCGATCCGACCCATGACCCTGGCCAGCTGGCTGACCGAGGCGACCTGGAGCGTGGCGATGACCACCGCCGTGTGATCCTGCTGCACATTGACGTTCGCGGCGAGGATGTTGACCTTGGCCTCGGCCACGACCTGGGTGATGTCCGACAGCAGCCCGGTCCGGTCGTACGCCTCGATCCTGATGGCGATCGGGTAGGTCTGGGTCGCCGCTGCCTCCCACTCTACCTCGATGAGCCGGCTGACCTCGCGCTCGTTCATCACGGTCGGGCACGAACGAAGGTGGACGGTGACGCCCTTGCCCCGCGTGATGAAGCCCTGGATCGGGTCGCCGGGGATCGGGTGGCAACACTTTGCGAAGCGCACCAGCAGGTCGCCCACGCCCTTGACCCGGACGCCGCCGGTACGCTCCGGGACGGACGGCGGGGCCGTCGTCGGCAGGGTCAGCTCGGCGTCATCGACCACGCCGAGGCGCATGACCACCTGCTGGGCACCGACCGCGCCGTAGCCGATGGCCGCGTAGAAATCGTCGAGGCTGTCGTAGGTGTACTGCTTGGCGACCTCGGCGACCTTGTCCAGGCCGACCGACTGGATCGACTTGCGGGCCAACCGCCGGAGCTCGCGCTCGAACGACTCGCGCCCATGGACGATGTTGTCGTCCCGCTCCTGGCGCTTGAACCACGCCCGGATCTTCTCCCGGGCATGGCTGGTGCGGACGACGTTGAGCCAGTCGCGCGACGGGCCGTGCTCGCCCTTGGTCGTGACGATCTCGACGATGTCGCCGTTCTTCAGCCGGTAATCGAGGGGCACCAGCCGGTTGTTGACCTTGGCCCCGATGCAGCGGTGGCCGACGTCGGTATGGATCCGGTAGGCGAAGTCGAGGGGCGTCGAGCCGGCCGGCAGGTCCTTGACGTCACCGCGTGGGGTGAACACGAAGACCTGGTCCTGGAAGATGTCGAGCTTGATGCCTTCCACGAACTCGGTCGCGTCCGAAACCTCGCGTTGCCAGTCCATCAACTGGCGCAGCCAGGCCAGCTTGGCGTCGTATTCGCGATCGGACCGGCTGCCTTCCTTATAGCGCCAGTGGGCCGCGATGCCGACCTCGCTGACCTGGTGCATCGCGTGGGTCCGGATCTGAATCTCGAGGGGCTTGCCCTCGCTGACGATCACTGCGGTGTGGAGGCTCTGGTAGAGGTTGTTCTTGGGGACCGCGATGTAGTCGTCGAACTGGCCCGGGATCGGCCGCCAGATCGAGTGGGCGACGCCTAGTGCGGCGTAGCAGTCCTTGACCTCCTCGACCAGGCAGCGGATGGCGTAGACGTCGTAGATCTCCTCGAACCCGGCGCCCTTGCGCTGCATCTTCTTGTAGATGCTGTAGATGTGTTTCGGTCGACCCTGGAGCTCGGCCTCGATGCCGGCGGCGGCCAACGCCGGGCGGAGCTCCGCGATCGCGGACTCGATGAATCCTTCGCGCCCCTTGCGCCGCGTGTCGAGGAGCTTGGCGAGCTCGCGGAAGCGGTCCGGCTCGAGCGCCTTGAAGGCCAGGTCTTCGAGCTCCCACTTGATCTGCCAGATCCCCAGCCGTTCGGCCAACGGCGCGTAGATCTCCATCGTCTGGCGGGCGATGCGCTGCTGCTTGTCGGGCGGAAGGGGTGCCAGGGTGCGCATGTTGTGGAGCCGGTCGGCGAGCTTGATGAGCACTACCCGGATGTCCTCGGCCATCGCCAGGAACATCTTCCGGATGTTCTCGGCCTGCTGCTGCTCGTGGGTGTGGGTGCTGAACTTCGAGAGCTTGGTCACGCCGTCGACGAGGTGGGCGACCTCAGCCCCGAAGTGCTCCTCGACGTCGGCCAGGCTGAACTCGGTGTCCTCGGGGACGTCGTGGAGGAGGGCGGCCTGGACCGCGATCGGATCGATCCCGAGATCGGCCAGGATCTGGGCCGAGGCGATCGGGTGGGTGACGTACGCCTCGCCCGAGGCTCGCTTCTGGCCAGCGTGGGCCTCGACGGCCATCTCGAATGCCCGACCGACCGACTCGAGGTCGGCCTGGGGGTAATGCCGCTCCAGGGCGGCGATGAGCTGCTTGCGAAGAGCCTCGAAGCTCTTTCGCGGGGTCGGACGCGGGGTGCTGGTCGCGGTCGTGCGCCGGGCGCCCGTCCGAGGCGCCTTCGTCGGGCTGGCCGCAGGCTCGATCGACATCTCGTCCAAGGATAGCAGCGCCCCGGCCGTGCTCAGCGGAGCGCTCCGGGGCGGACCGACCGAGGCCGGGCGCCCGCCGTCAGCCGAGATCGGCCAGGAGCGTGGCCACGATGACCAGTCCTCCGTCGACGACAGAGAACGATTCGACCCGGAATGGCGCGTCCGGACCGGGGGTCACGAGGGCGATCGAGCCCATCGGGTTGCCCGTCGGGGGTTCGAGTGTGAGCGCACCGTCGTCGCCGATCGCCAGCCGAGCCGCGACCACCAGCCCATTGACGTCGACCTGGATCCGATCTTTACCGCTCAGGACGACGCTCCGCGGGGTGATCCCGGTGCCACTCTCGACCGCCGCGATGGCCAGGGTCTCGGCATCGGCTGCCGGCATGGTCACCGTCGCCTGGATCCGGTTCACGGGGCCGGTCAAGCGGACCAGCGGTGCCACGAGCTCGGGCCCGCTATCCGGCTGGTAGCGGACGCCCTTGAGCGTGCCGGCAACGGTCTCGAACGTCCGCTCGGCGAAGGCCACATCGTGGAGGGTGAGGTCGGCCGACGTCGCGCTCAGGCCGCGGTATGTCAGGTTCGTCGCCTGGATCCGGATGCTGTCGGCCTTAAGGGTCAGGAGCTCCGGTGGCGGGTCGGCGCTGACGGTCACGGTCGTCGAATCGGCCACGAAGCCGGTCGCCGCCAACGCCCCCTGCGTGGCGGTGCCGATGAGCGGCGGCAGCACGAACCAGGTCGCCGCGACGCCGATCGCGAGCAGGAAGACGAGGGTGACGAGACAGCCGCGCACGGTCAGGCGCCGTCCCCGAAGCCAAGGGCCGCCAGCGCCTGCTCGGCGGCGGCCCGCTCGTCCCACGGCAGCGCGCCGACGGGGCCCTCGATCGTCGGCTCGTGGCCCTTCCCGGCGAGCACGACGACATCGCCGGGACGTGCTCGGCCCAGCGCTTCGGCAACGGCCGCCCCACGATCTGCGATGACCAGCAAGTCCATGCCTCGTTTCCGCCCGGCGGCCTCGGCGCCTGCCGCGATCTCGTCCAGGATCGCCAGTCGGTCTTCGCCCCGAGGATCCTCATCGGTCACGACGACGAGGCGGCACCGTTCGCCCGCGATCCGGCCCATCATCGGGCGCTTGGCTGTATCGCGCTCGCCGGCCGACCCGAACACGGCGATCAGTTCCCCGCCGGCGGCTGCGGCGAGAGGACCGAGCTCATCGAGCACGCTCTCCAGTGCCGCCGGGCTGTGGGCGAAGTCGACGATCACCGTGAACGGCTGGCCGCGCTCGATCCGCTCCATTCGCCCGGGGACGCGGTCGAGCCCCTCGAGGCCGGCCCGGACGGCTTCGGGATCAAGCTCCCAGCCGATCCCCAGGGCCACTGCCGCGAGGGCGTTGTGGACGTTGAACCGGCCGGCCAGCCGGAGGGCGAGATCGCCGGTCCAGCCCGGTCCGACGACGCCGATCGTCAGGCCGCCCGAACGCTCCTCGATGGAGCCGGCCCGGACATCCGCGCCGGGTGCCAGGCCATAGGTCAGCAGGCGGGCTCCCGCCGTCCGGGTGGCGTCAGCGAATCGCGCGGCCGCGGGATCGTCGGCATTGACCACGCCGAGCCGCGGACGTCTCGGCACGTTGGGCTTCGCGGGCTGGCTGAGGCGCTCGAACAGGCTGAGCTTCGCGGCCCGGTACGCCTCGAAGGTGCCGTGGAACTCGAGGTGCTCGTGGGTCAGGTTCGTGAAGATCGCGGCGTCATAGGCAACCCCGCTCACGCGTTCCGCCGCCAGGCCGTGGGAGGTGGTCTCGATGACCGCGGCGCGATCGCCGCCGGACGCCATCGCCCGCAGAAGACACTGGAGCTGGAGTGCCCCCGGCGTGGTGATGTGGCCGGGCGTGCGCACGCGCAGCGGGCCGATCCGGGTCTCGACCGTACCGACCAGGCCGGTCGACAGCCCGGCCGCTTCGAGGGCCGCGGCCACCAGGAATGTGGTCGTCGTCTTGCCATCGGTGCCGGTCACCCCGGCGACCGCCAGCTCCCGGCTCGGGTCGCCATACCACCAGCCGGCGGCGCTGCCGAGAGCGGTCGCGCTGCGCTCCACGACGAGCTGGACACCCCCCGCCCCGGCCACCGGTTGCTCGACGATCGCGGCCACGGCCCCGCCGGCGAGCGCCGCCGCGACCAGGTCATGGCCGTCGGTCCGCGCGCCGGGGATGGCCGCGAACACCTGGCCCGGGCGCAGAAGGCGGGTATCGTCGGTGATCCCGCCGATCTCCAACCCGGCGACGGCGGACGCGTCGACCGGGGCGTCGTCGCGCAGGACCGCACGCAACCGGCCCTCGGCCGAGAGCCGCTCGACGAGCTCGCCCAGGGGTCGCGGATGGCGGGGCTCCGCGGCATCGAGGACATCCTCCAGCGCCGACGCCGGACCCTCGATCGGGTGTGCGCTCATCGGGGCCCGTCCCCGTTCGGCCCCACCCGCCGCCCGCGCCGCCGCCCCTCGGCCAGGCGGTACGCTCGCCAGCCCAGCCCGCTGAGGGGCAGGTCCCAGGCCCCGATGTAGTGGACCTCGCGCCCGCCGAAGCCCTCCTTGAACTGGCGGATCCCGGGGTGGACGAGGCCCCACAGGTCGTAGGAGATGGCACCGGCCAGGCGGCTCGTGCGGATCGCCTCCCATTTGAGCAGGTAGTTCGCCCGCTGCTCCGCGCCAACCGCGGTCATCCCGCCGTACGGCTCGACGACTCGGTCGCCCCAGCGAACGAGCAGGAGGACCGCGCCCACCTCGCCGCCGGGGTCGCGCGCGAACAGGAGCCTCGCGCTGCCGGCTGGCCGGAACGCGTCCCAGATGTCGCGGTAGGCGGTCTCGGTCCGGATCGGGGTACCCGTCCGTGTCGACGTCTCGGCCATGATCCGATGGAACGTCGGGAAAGCCGAGGGATCGGCCTCGGCGTCGACATCCTCGACCGTCGTCCCGAGGGAACGGCCCTTGTTCACGTACTGGCGCCACTTCGAGCGCAAGTCGGACCACAAGGCTGTCTCATCGGCCCGCAGGTCGATCAGGCGGGTCACGCTCGGTTGGATCTCCGGGGCGGGGCGCCAGCCGAGCTGTTCGAGCGTGGCCCGGGCCCCGCGGCCGGTGTCGAGCGGGCCGTCGCGCTCGATCTCGGGGTCGATCCGCACGTGGGCCACCCCGGCGCCGCCCAGCGCGTCCCGGCCGAGCGAGGTGCGGAGCGTCTCACCCCAGGCCCCCAGCGACGCCTCGTCCCAGGCCGAGCCGAGGGGCCCGCGGGGGGCGTAGGCGAACGACCATGGAACGGGCCGTGGTCGGCGCAGCAGGATGCGTGCCCCGAACCTTCCGCGGCCGCCGTCCAGGGTCGTCACGGCCAGGCGACTCGACCAGCCGTTGGCCGCCTTGACCCGGGCCCAGGCCTCGGTCTGGAGATACGTCGCCCGGGGATGACCGGCGACGAACGCGTCCCAGGCGGCCGAGGCGTCGGCGTCGTCGGGAGGTGTCGCGACTGAGCTGTCGCCGCGAGCCGGGGGGTCGACGACCGCCGGGGCTCCGTCCGTCACGGGGCCGCCGGACGGCGGAGGGCGTCGGACATGAGCCGCACGATAGTGCCGAGCTCGGCGATCCGCAACGCCCGGCTGAAGCCGAGATACGTCAGCCCGGCCAAACCGGCAGCGAGCCCCAGCTCCAGGAGCAGGAGCGGTCGGGGCGGCGCCGACCCGACCAGGCGCTCGGCCACCGCGAGCGCCCCCCAGGCCACCGCGCTGGCGATCAGGGCGCCGACCAGCGCCAGCGCGCCCGATCCGACCAGGTCGGCGAGGTCGAAGCCGCCGACCCGCCGACGGAGGACGACGAGCAGGAACCCGACCTCGGCCCACGAGCCGATGGCGATCGCCAGTCCGATCCCGGCGAGCTCCAGCCGACCCACGAGGGCGATCGACAAGCTCACGTTGAGGACGACGGCGAGGATCGCGGCGACGACGGGCGTGACCGTGTCGCGGCCGGCATAGAACGCCCGGGCCAGGATGGCGATCAGCGATTCCGAGGCCAGTGCGAACGCGAGCACGACCAGCACCATCGCGGTCAGCTCCACTCCCCGCGCGTCGAAACGCCCGTAGCCGAAGAGGACAGTCACGATCTCCGTCCGCAGGACGACGATCAGGCCGGCCAGCGGGAGCATGACCCACAGGATCAGGCGGAGGGCACGGGTCACCAGGCTCACGAAGCTGGTCACGTCACCACGGGCCAGGTCGCGCGACAGGGACGGGAGCATGACCACTCCGATGGGGATGCCGATGACCCCGATCGGGATCTGGAAGATCGAGAACGCCATCGAGAACGCGGTCACCGCTCCGGCCCCGATCGTCGTCGCCAGCGAGCGGGCGACGACGAACGTCAGCTGGCTCGCGCCGAGACCGATCGCCCGAGGGATCATCAGGATCAGTGCCTGGCGAGCGGCGCTGTCGTCGAGGTCGATCCGGGGGCTCCAGCGGAAGCCGATCCGGCGCAGCGGCAGCAGCTGGATCGCCAGGTGGCACGCCGACCCGGCCACCACGCCGACGGCGAGCCCGGTCACTCCGTAGGTCGGGGCCAGGAAGAGGGCCCCGCCGATGATCGCCAGGTTGTACACGATCGGGGCGACGGCCGAGGCGCCAAAGCGTCCCTTGGCGTTGAGCAGGCTCGTGGCCAGCGAGCCCAGGGCGAGCAGGATCGGACTGGCCAGCATGATCCGGGTCAGGTCGACGGTCTGGGCCTGCTGGGCCGAGGTGAAACCGGGCGTGATCAGGCCGATGATCGCCGGCGCAGCCACGAAGACCAGGGTCGCCAGGATCGCGAGGATCACGAGCATCAGATCGGCGACCGTAGAGGCGACCCGCCAGGCCCGCGAAGCCTCGCCGGTCTCGAGCAGTCCGGCCACGATCGGGATGAGTGCCGACGAGAGCGCCCCGGCCGCGACGAGCTGGAAGATCAGGTCGGGGATCCCGAACGCGGCGAAGAAGGTGTCGAGCTCGCCATTGGCGCCGATGGTCGCGCCCAGGACCGCAAGGCGGACCCAGCCAAGGGCCCGCGACACCAAGAACCCGCCGGTAACGATCAGCCCGGCGCGGGCCAGCGAGCGGCCAGCGGTCACGACGATCGGGTGGAGCTGCGGGCGCGCGGATGTGCGTCGAGGTACGCCGACCGAAGACGCGAACCGGAGACGTGCGTATACAGCTGGGTCGTGGCCAGGCTCTCGTGGCCCAGGAGTTCCTGCACGACGCGCAGGTCGGCGCCGCCGTCGAGGAGATGGGTCGCGAAACTGTGGCGGAGCGTGTGCGGGGATACCCCCAGCGGCAGGCCGGCTCGCGCCCGCAGCCGCTCGAGACGGAAGCGCAGCCCGCGCACTCCCAGCGGCCCCCCGCGCTGGTTGAGGAACACGTGGCCGCTGGCATCGTCGTCGGAATGGGCCGGCCCTCGGGCGGCGAGGACCGGCCGGCCGTCAACCAGGTACTCCGCGACGGCGGCGCGGGCCGGCCGGCCGAGGAGACCGATCCGCTCCTTGCGCCCCTTGCCCATCACCCTGATCTCATCCCTCGCCAGGTCGACCGAGCCGATCGTGGCGCCGGCCAGCTCGCTGATCCGCAGACCCGCGGCGTAGGCGACCTCCACCAGGGCCCGGTCGCGCAGCACCAGCGCCGCCGTCAGGGTGGGTGCCCGGCCGGTCCCGGCGGCGGCGTCGGCACCCTCGGCATCGATGACCGCCAGGAGCGCCTCCACCTGGCGCATCTCGAGGACCTTGGGCAGCCGCTTGGGCTGGCGCGGCGTCGCGATGGCCCCCCAGGGATCGCCGGCGCACAGCTCGTGGCGGCTGGCGAAGCGGTAGAACGAGCGGATCGCGCCGAGCCGCTGGCCCACCGACGTCCGCGCCCGGCCGGCGGACAACGATTCGAGATACGCCCGCAGGTCGTTCCGGCTCGGACGGCGCCAGTCGACGGCCCGCTCGTCGAGCCAGGTCAGATACGCCGCGACCGACGTGGCGTACGAGCGGCGGGTGTGCTCGGAGGCGTCGCGGGCCGTCAACCCGCCGAGGAAGCGATCGAGGGCGTCGGCGCCGGTCACGCCCCGGGCGCGCTCCCGGCCTCGCGGCTGCGACCATTGGTCCGTCGGCCGCCGCCGGCTCGGCCGGTCCTGGTCCGCACGCCACCCGGCCGAGCGGCGCCGCGCCCGCCCCGGGCGGGTCGGGCCAGGGCCGCGGGGTCGGGCGGTCCGCCGGGCATGCTGGCACCGGGCACGATGGCATCAGCCTGCAGGTCCATGGTGGCGCCGCAGGCAAGGCACATGGCGGCCGCGTCCCCC
>JBDTQW010000083.1:0-11526 GCA_039931975.1 Chloroflexota bacterium
ACACCGACGCCATCTGGCGGGCGTGTCGGATCATCCTCGACGTGCGGATGCACCGGGGCGAGCTCAGTGTCGACGAGAGCACTCGGTTCCTGGTGGACAGCACGAGGTTCGAGGAAGCCAACGCACGGGCCGAGATCCTGCGATACACCTACACCCCGACCTACCAGTTCAGCTACCTGCTCGGCAAGGTCCTGCTCCTCCAGCTCCGGGCGGACGAGCAGAAACGGCTCGGCACGGCCTTCTCGCTGAAGGGCTTCCACGACACCCTCCTGCGCAACGCCAGCCTGCCGATCAGCTTCCACCGGCGGCTGCTGGGCGGGGACGGCGGCTCGGTTGGCCGCGGTGGGTCGGCCACCGACCGTGCGGCTGCACGCTGACCGGCGAATCGTGCAGATCATCCCCTCGATCGACATCGAGGCCGGCCGCTCGCGGATCGTCTACTGGCCGGGGGCCTCAGCCGGGACCGGCGCACCGACCGATCGGCCCGACCGGATCGCGGCACGGTTCGTCGAGGACGGCGCGCGGCTCATCCACCTGGTCGACTTCGACGGCGCTCGGGCGGGCTGGCCGATGAACCTCGAGACGATCGGCTCCGTCGCGGCCCGGGTCGCGGTCCCGCTCCAGATCGCCGGCGGGATGGAGGATGCCGACGCCATCCGACTGGCGTTCGCCGCGGGCGCCACTCGGGTGGTCCTGGCCATGTCGGTGGTCGAGGACCCGGCCCTGCTGGGCGCCTGCCTGGAGGTCGCCGGCGACTGGCTGGCGGTCGGGCTCGACCCACGCTCCGACCGGCTCGCGGCGTACCCCTGGAAGCGTTCGGCGGTCCCGACGCTCGACGGCCTGGTCGGCGAGCTCGTCGGGCTGGGCGTCCGCAGGTTCGTCCTGGCGCACGGCGGCTCCGATCCGGACCACGACCTGCTGGCCCGCCTCGCTCGATCGTACGATGCCGATATCCTCGTCGCCGGCGGGGCGGCCGATCCGGCCGCCATCTCGCGCCTGCGCGACGCAGGCGTGGCCGGCCTCATCCTCGGAGAAGCCCTTCTCTCCGGGGCCATCGACTTTCCTGCTGCCCTGGAGGCCGCTGCATGACTCGTTTCCCGCTTCGCTCCTCCGTCCGACGGCTCGTGGTGCTGGGGCTCCTCGCGATCCTCGTCGCCGGCTGCGTGAGCCGGCAGACGAGCACCATCCTGTCGACGGTTGGTGAGAGCGCGCCGCTGGCTCCGGCCGCACCCGGCGCCTCGGCTGGGTCGGGCAGCTGCCCCACCAGCCCGCCGCCACCTCTCGCGGCCGGGACGACGGCCAACGTGACCCTGGCGACGCCGAAGGGCTCGATCGTGATCAAGGTCGACGGCGCGCTCGGGCCGAACGCCGCCGGGAACTTCGTGGCTCTCGTCCGGTGCGGGTTCTACGACGGCGTCGTGTTCCATCGCCTGGTCCCGGGGTTCGTGATCCAGGGCGGCGACGGACAGTTCGGGCGGGCACCGAACATCGACGCCCGCGTCGGTCAGGGCGGGCCGGGCTACGAGTTCGCCGACGATCCGGTGTCGACCGCCATTACCCGCGGAGTCGTGGCGATGGCCAACTCCGGTCCCGACACCAACGGCAGCCAGTTCTTCATCGTCCTCGGAGACATCAGGCTGGATCCGAACTACTCGGTGTTCGGCACGGTGACAACCGGCATGGAGGTCGTCGACGCGATCGCGGCGATGCCCAACGGCGGCGGGCGCGATAACCGGGCCCTAGAGCCGGTCCCGATCACCAAAGCCAGCGTCGAACCGTAACCCACAGCAAGGAGAACGCCATGACCCGCGCCACCATCGCCACCGACCTCGGCGACATCGAGGTCGAGCTGTACACCGAGAGTGCGCCAAAGGCCGCTCAGAACTTCGTGGACCTGGCCAACAAGGGCTTCTACGATGACGTCATCTTCCACCGGGTGGTCCCCGGCTTCGTCATCCAGGGCGGCGACGGCGAGCACGGCAAGAAGGCCAGCCTGAACGGCGGGCGGGTCGGCACTGGTGGGCCCGGCTACAAGTTCGCCGACGAGCCGGTCAAGGGCGACTACGTCCGCGGTGCCCTGGCGATGGCCAACTCGGGACCGAACACCAACGGCAGCCAATTCTTCATCTGCACCGACGACCTGACCGGCAAGCTGCCCAAGAACTACACCCTGTTCGGCCAGGTGACCAAGGGCCTGGACGTCGTGGACAAGATCGTCTCCGCGCCTCGCAACGCCCGGGACCTGCCGGATGCGCCGGTGGCGATGACCAAGGTGACCATCTCCGAGGACTGACCCTGGCGTGTTTCCACGAAGGTTAAGGAATTTTCACCGCGGAATGTGACAAAACCCTTGGATTCAGGCCCACCAGACGGTAAAGTTAAGACGCTGCGCAAGCAGCCTGCTGCCCCAGCTTCAAGGTCATGGGTAGGTCGGGTCAGGGTAGTCGGTGCAGCCGACGTGATAGATGCCTTTGTGGCGTGGCAGAAGAGTCCGTTTCGGCGGACACCTTCACCGGGACAGCATCGGAGCGGTTTCCCTCGGGAGACCGCTCCGAACCTTTTCGGGCCCGCGCGCGCTGAAGCGGGGCTCGGCTGCGATCGGTCCTCGTCTCGGGGATGTTGAGAACTCGTCGATCCGAGCTCGGCTCGGGAGCGTCTCGGCGCTCACGATGGCGCCGACGGTCACCGGCCGAAAGCGCCTCCGCCTGCCGGTCGAGCCTTCCTTCGTTACGGTGGGCGTCGCTGTCCAAGACAAGACGCTCCGCAGGGACACCCATGCAGCGGCGGCGGCGGCGGTCTATGGTCGGCACAGGAGGTGCGATGCCACCATCAACGGACCCGGTCTTTGGCGAGCCGGGGCGGCTGACGGTCGAGGAGCTCCAGCTGGCCACGCGCAACCACGGTCTGCCATTGGAGGCGTTGCGCTATCCGCTGACACCGGCCGGCCTGCACTATCTGCTCATCCACTACGACGTGCCCGCCGTCGACGCCGAGACCTGGAGTCTCGAGGTGGACGGCGCTGTGGCCCTCCCCCGCCGCCTGACCCTCGAGCAGCTACGGGCTCGACCGCGCACGACTCTCGCGGTGACGATGGAGTGTGCCGGCAACGGCCGGGCACTGATGGATCCGCGCCCGCTCAGCCAGCCCTGGTTGCACGAGGCGGTCGGGACGGCCGAATGGTCGGGTACGCCGCTCGGAGCGCTCCTGGACGAAGCGGGCCTGGACCCGAAGGCGCGCGAGATCGTCTTCACCGGGCTCGACCGCGGGGTGGAGGGAGGGATCGAGCAGTCCTACGCGCGAGCCCTGTCGCTCGATGATGCCCGGCGTCCGGAGGTCCTCCTCGCCTACGAGATGAACGGGCAGCCGCTTCTGCCACAACACGGCGCTCCCGTCCGCCTCGTCGTGCCGGGTTGGTACGGGATGGCCAGCGTCAAATGGCTCTCCGGCCTCTCCGTCGTCCGCGAACCCTTCCGGGGCTACCAGCAGGAGCGGTCGTATCGCTTCCGTCTCGATCCTGACGAGCCGGGAGTGGCGATGCAGCGCATCCGGCCGCGGGCGCTGATGATCCCACCCGGGATCCCCGACTTCTTCACTCGGCGTCGGGTCCTGCCGATGGGCCCATGCCGGATCGCCGGACGCGCCTGGTCGGGGACGTCGCCGATCGCCGCGGTCGAGGTGTCGGACGATGACGGCGCGACATGGCGGGAGGCCACGCTCGAACCAGCCGAGCTCGGCCCGTGGGCCTGGCGATCGTGGAGCTACGACTGGCAGCCGCGGGCTGCCGGTGAGCACGTCCTGTGCTGCCGAGCGCGGGACACCGGAGGCAGTGCCCAGACGGATGCGCCCGGCTGGAACGTCGGGGGCTATGCCAATCCGGCCGCTCAGCGGGTGTCGGTCACGGTCGAGGGCTGAGGGGATCGTCCGGGAGGAGCTCACGCGTCAGGACGGCAGTGAGCCATTCCTGGTAGCGCTCGGACGTCCAGTCGCGCTCGATGACCAGGAGGTCGTAGACCGCGAGCGAGCACAGCGTCCACAGAACGTCGCGGGCCTCCTCGAACGAAAGCCCCGGCCGTAGTCGACCCCGTTCCGCGAGCAACCCGACGAAACGACCCTGACCCTCGAGCCGCCAGGCTTCCATCTCGTCCCAGAGTGCGTCGAGCTCGGGGTCCGTGGCCACAGCGCCCAACAGAGCGCGGAGCAGTGGCCCCGAACGACGGTGGATGCCGGGCTGCGTGGCGACGTAGAGCTCGATCTGGCGGCGCGGATCCTGCTCCTCGATCAGCGCCCGGATCGCCGGTCGCTCCTCGACCCGGACGTCGGCACGGCTAGCGCCGCCCGCAAGGACCGCTTCCATGACCGCCCTGAAGAGTCCGGCCTTGCTGCCGAACGCGCGGTAGACGGTCTCAACCACCACGCCTGACTCGGTCGCGATGAGGGGCATGGACGTCGCGCCGTACCCGCGGTCCCGGAAGAGCTTTCCCGCTGCCGCAAGGATGTCGGCCTGCGTCTGAGCCGCCTGTTCCCGGCGCCGCCGCGAATCGTATCGGCGCCGGGTCTTGACGCCTTCATTCATTAAGTGGAATACTCCTAACTCCAAGTCATCACTATTCTAACCAATAGCTTCGGCGGAGGCAAGGCCATGAGCGACATCAAGTTCATCGCCCGGCGGACCTGGGAGGAGATCTTCCCGGCCTGCGATGTCGAGGCACTGGCCGAGGTCGTGGCCCCGGATGCGATCGCGCACGGCGCCCGCCCGGGCGAGCCACCCGGCTTCGAGGGCGTGAAGCGGACGATGCTCTGGCTCGGGCAGGTGTTCTCTGACCAATGGTGGGAGATCCACCAGATCATCTGCGAAGGAGACAAGGTCGTGGTCCACTGCACCCATCATGGCCGGCACACCGGCGAGCTCATGGGCATCGCCCCGACGAACCGCGAGGTCGCCTACGACTACGTCCACATCCTGAAGTTCCGGGAGGGCCTGGCGATCGAGCACTGGGCCGTTCGTGACGACATGACCCTCCTGCGCCAGCTCGGCGCGCTGCCGGACCGACCCACGCCCGCCGCGGCGGGTAGCTGATCCGGGGGGTTCGCATGACTGGCGCGCCGGTGACCGCTGGCGCTCCCCGGCCTTCGATCGTGGTGGCCCTCCAGCGCAGCCCGGTCGTCTGGCTCAGCTCGGTCCGTCCGGACGGCGGTCCGCATGTCGTTCCATTGTGGTTCCTCTGGGACCGGCGGTCGATCCTCGTCTTCAGCAAACCGGGCGCGCAGAAGGTCCGAAACATCCGCGCCGAGCCCCGGGTGATGGTCGCGGTCGGTGAACCGGGCCTCGCCTTCGACGTGGAGCTTGTCGATGCGGTGGCCGAGCTCGCCGCCCAGCCGACCTCACGAGTCCTGCCCGACGAGTTCGCCCACAAATACGCCGATCTGGCCGATCGGGCCGGCATCACCTTCGACCGCTTCGCCGCCATCTATGAGCAACCCATCTGGATCCGTCCGACGCGCTGGCTGGACTGGGGAGGCACGGGTTGGACTGACGCCGCTGGCTACGCGGCCGGTCGGCCCACCCTATCGCCGATCGGATCGGTCGGCAACGCGCCGGGGCGCCAGTTCGGGGCCCTGCTCGGGTCCCGGTAACCATGCCTCGTAGCGTGATCCGAACAGAGCCGGAACGCCACTGGTCGACAGGACGACGATCGCGCTTGCCGCCAGGGCAGATCCGGGGAGGGCCATGACCCCGGCCAGGGCGGTGCCCGAGTAGACCGGATCGAGCAACAGCCCTTCGGCGCGCGCGGCCAGGCGGATCGCGCGAGGCACGCATCCGTCATCGCCCCGTAGCCAGCGCCGATCTGGTCGCGAATGGTGCGGGGTCACGGTGCCGATGGGCGGCGCTACCACTGCTCAACTATCCGCAACCGCCTGGCGCAGGGCAAGGGCCACGGAACGCCGGAGCGGCGCAACACACCTGCTCGTCGTCTGCGACCCCACGGCGCCTGAGTCGTTCGCCGTACTGCAGAGCGACGGGGCATTGGCCCGCCGTCATCCCGACTGGGTTCACGCAGGTGGGTAACAAGGTTGACGCCGCCGGTTTTACGCTCTACGAGCGTTCTGACGGGGTCGGCGAGCGGGAATCAGCCAACGAGATAGACCTTCAAATCAGAAGCCGAAGCTCTACCCAGGCTCGACCGCTATGATCGTGGCCCGCGCGCCTGTAGCTCAGTGGATAGAGCGTCGGCCTCCGGAGCCGAAGGTCGCAGGTTCGAATCCTGTCGGGCGCGCCATTGGAAGCCTTTTCCGGCAGCGCCAGCGCGAATCCGTGGCCTAGGCCGACGGAGTGAGCCTGACGGACACGATTCTCCTCCTTGCGACGACGATCCGATCGTAGATGGCGTGGAGAGTGGATCAGACACGAGCGCCGTCAGGCTCAGGGCTGCGTCGCCTGTCCAGACGCGGTCGACCTTGATCCCGCGGTCACTAGACCGATGATCGCGCCGATACCCGTTGACAGCAGCATGGCCGCGATGACGGTCTGAAGCGGGAAACCGATGCCAGACGCATCCCACGACTCGCCGGACCACCAGTCGGCCGGCCACTCGATCACCGTGGTCGAGGCGACCGTCGCCAGGTAGCCCACCGCGGACAACCCGGTCAAGGTGGCGAGGACAGCCGCGTCCCGAACTCGTGACCCCGCCCGCATCCGCATCGCCCATCGGACGACATCTGCCGCCAGGGCGGCTCCGATCGCCGCCGGCAGGAACGCCCAGGCGCCCCACCATCCGAGCTGGATGGCTGCCGCCACGCCGCCGAATACGGCGATGACGCCGAATCGCAGCCGAGGTCTGGCGAGCAGCAGGGCCGCGCCGAGTGCGAGCAACACACTCTGGGTCACGAGCGCCGCCAAACCGAGGCGCTCGCGGATCACCGGACTGAACGCCGCCAACTGCGGAACCGCGGAGGCGTAGATGATCGACCCGTCGCGAGCGACGGTCGGTCCGCCCATCCCGTCGTTGATCCCCGGGCTGCGGGTGAGATTCCGCTCGTCGGTCCCGTCGATCGACACCGAGCCGATCTCGCCGTCCCCGGATTGGTGGCTCTCGAACACCAGGGTCATTCCGTCCGGCGACCAATCCGGGATGAGGATCGCACCGGCAAACTCACGCACGAGCCGCTGGTTGCCGCCGTCCCGGTCAACGACTGAGAGGCCGAACGCGCCGCCTTCATCGGAGGTGAATGCAATCTGGCGGCTGTCGGGGGACCAGGCGGCATCGGCGTACCGCGGTGCATCGACGATCTTGTGGATATCGGTGCCGTCAGCGTTGGCCACGTACAAGCCGAATCCATCGCGATCTGAAGCACACACCAGGCTCTGCCCGTCGGGAGACCACTGGCCACCGAACGAGTTGTCCTCCCCCTCGAGCAAGCGGACCGGCTGGCCAGAGCCATCTGCCGGAACCCACCACAGCTGGACGTCCCCGGCACCAGTGCGCTCCCAGCCGAACAGGATGCGCTGGCCATCCGGTGACCAGCTGGGCTGGTTGATGAACCCTTCGCGCACGAGTTCCTGGGTGGCTCCGGTTCGGAGGTCGACCACGGCCAGCGTCTGCGGACCGTCAACGTCGGCAGGCCAAAGCTTCACGGCCACCCGGAACCCGTCCGGCGACACAGCCGGCGAGCGCTCATCGGCGGCGGTGATCGTCAACCTGGTTTGGGTCGAGCCATCGGCTGCCATTCCGAACAATTCAGCCGCCGGCGGGGCCGCAATCGAGGGATCGAGAGCGGCTGCCCAGATGGGAAGCCAGGCGTTGGCCACCGGCAACGCCAACAACACGACGCCGGTGGCTGCGCCGATGAGGGCAGCCCACGCGAACCCCGAGACACGACGGCGGCCGCCGCGCCACTGACCGGCTTGGATCGGTTGGTCCTCCTACTCGATGGTGAACGCGGCGAACTCGCCCAATCGCGCGTGTGGCGTGCCGGAGCCGTCCTCGACATTGCAGAACAGGACGTAGCGAGCGGCCGGGAGGGGCTGTCGGAACACCATCGTCACCTCGGCACCGGGTTGGATCCGGGGGATGCCCCCGATGAAGTCCATTCCCGTCGGCATCGATTGGCCCTCCGGGAGTTCCGCCTGCCGTTCCGGATGGGCGAAGAAGTCGGCCATGTCCATCGATGCTGGCACGGTGATGATGTTGAGTTCGTGGACGTCGGACGTCGGATTGCGGACGTCCAGTGCGATGTCACCACTGTGGATCGCCGAGGCATCGAAGCCCAGTCTCGACCGGTCCAGGGTCACCTGGACCAGCTGGACGGCGGGCACGTCTGTGGTCGTCAGGTCGGCTGCGTCGATCTTCCAGGCCCCGCCGACCTGGACCAGGGAGAACCGGCGCGCGGCGCCGACCAAGCGGAAGGACAGCAACGCGACGGTCGACGCTGTCGTGCCGGATACGTCGGTCTGCGTCGGTGACCCGAGGGACCATTGCTTGGCCCGGACGTAGTAGCCGCTCTGGCGATCAAAGGTCTCCGTGGATTCAGAGAAGACCTCCTGCAGGCCGTCATCGGTCCACAGGTCAACGAACGCGGCGACGTCCCCGGCCGCCAGGGCTGTGCCGGCGTCGTTGATCACGGTCTCGACGGCCGTCGCATCGGTGTCGAAGGTACCGAGAGACGGCCGTTGGTCGCTTGCGCAGGCGCTCGAGGCGATCGCGACGGCGACCGCCGCCATGAAGACGATCGGGCCAGCCCGGGTCGGGCGTCGGGCTCGGGTCGCCTTCGCCATCGCCATCGCCATAATCGGACCCTACAGCGCATTGCGATATATCGTCAAGCGATAGAGCGACGGGCGAGTCCTCTGCAGCCTCCTGCGGCGAAGAACGCGGCGAGGACGTCGACCTGACGGGCGGTCGGCGTCTGCGGGAGCGAGCCTCGCCGCTATCCGTCCTTCATGCCCGCAGCCCGGCTGCGGCCCGCCACTCTTCGCGGCCCTCGATCGGGATGGTATAGGTTGAAATTGCGCGTCCAACACCTGTCGAGCGCGCCATGTCGTGAGTCGCGACATCGCCACCTCGGGCAGCGCAAGCGCCAGGCCGTGGGCAAAGGCCGACGACGTGAGTCCTCCCTGTGACGACGATCTGGTCGTAGATGGCGTGGAGCACGTCCGTCTTCGCCTCGGGGACGTCGGCCTCTGTCCACGTCGCTGACAAAGCGGGGAGCCACTCGATCGCGCGGTCCGCGGCGACCCCCTCACCCCTGGTCCGCTCGACGTCGTGCTTCGCCTCGCGCAGGTCTCGGAGGCGCTCGAGGTAGACGTCGTCCTCGAGGTGGCCCGCTGCGTGCTCCAGCGCTGCTGAAGAGGAGCCCGCCGAGCAGATCGCGAAAACCCCCCCAAAAGGGGCGGAACTCGGCAGGCCTTGTTCCCCGAGGCGAAGGCGCGCCGCCACCCGAATGTTGGCATACGATGGGCAATGCCATGGTCGACACGACGCAAGCGGCCTCGAAAGCTGGCGATCGCTACCTGTTGTTGGTCGACATCTCCGGCTATACCGCCTTTCTCGCGAATGTCGAACGCGACCACGGCGTCGACTTCAGTGCTGGCATCCCGGCGGGCTACGGCGTCCTTGGCGAGCTGCTTGAAGGCGTCGTCGAGGGCGTTCAACCCGAGTTCGAGCTCGCCAAGCTCGAGGACGATGCCGTGTTCGCTACCGCGCCTGTCGCGAAGCTCGACGGCGAGGGCGAATGGCTCCTCGGCCGGCTCCGTGCGATATATGAGGCCTTCCGGTCAACACGCGAGGAGCAGGCCCGATTCGCGAGCGATCACATTTGTACCGCCTGCCCCGTCTTTGCCAGGCTCGACCTGAAGATGGTCCTCCACCGGGGCATGGCCGTGCGACAGACGGTCGGGGCGCAGACGGAGATCCTAGGCCCTGCCGTCAACGTCGCCCACCGGCTCCTGAAGAACAGCGTTCAGGCGCGCCTCGGCTACAGCCCGTATGTGTTCCTGACCGACGCTGCTGCGAACGGGCTGCTGCTGGCAGATGCCGGTGTGCAACACCGGGAGGACTACCAGACGTTGGACCAATCTCAGGCCGTGTCGTGCAACTAAGCGCCTGGCACGTCCCGAAGAGGTGAGTCGCCGGCGTGGGGCCGCACACCGGCGAACCCGCGGCCTCCATCACGAAGTGCTCCCGGCCATCTCCGTCATGGATGAGCCGCACGGACAGCGGCCTTCAGCGGCTCCGATTTACCGCGTCCGCACCCTCGCAACACGGCCCGCCGAGCATCGCGAGGGAACGGCGTGGGAGCTCGAGGTGCCCGAGCAATCCGACCAGTCGTGCATCAAGAGCCTGCAGCCCGTGATCCGATCGGCGATCTCCGCCCGTCGTTCTTCGATCATGTCCGTCGGCGGACCACCGAAACCGGCGTCAACTCTCTGGCACGGGCGGCCCAGGCCGGTCGAGAGGCCAAGAACGGGTGAACCCGTCCGGCGCGAGCCAAGACCGGTCCGTTGGCATGGTGCTTGCGGTCGAGCGCGACAGGTCCAGGCGGTGTGCGGCCCACGAATGGTGCGCCGTTGCGTGAGCCTTCCATGCTCAGAATTGGCGGTACGGTTGGAATGCCGCGACCCGGAACCTGCGAGACCACGCGGTTCACCGAAACGAGAGGAGCGTTCGCCATCTCGACCGACGACAACAAGGCCGTGATCCGACAATTGTTCGACGAGTTGTGGGGATCCGGGAACGTGTCGGCGGCGGACCGCTTCTACGCCCCGGGACCGCAGCTCGACGGGCTGAAACAGTTCGCCACCGACCTCTACGCCGCCATCCCCGATTGGCGCGTCACGATCGACGAACTCGTGGCCGAGGACGACAAGGTGGTCGTTCGCTGGACGGGCCGCGGCACCAATCTGGGTTCATGGGATGGCGGAACGCCAACGGGCCAGCCGGTCACGTCGACAGGCATCGACATCGAGCGGTTGGTCGACGGAATGATCGTCGAGGAGAACGGCGAGGTCGACATGTTGGGCTTCCTGCGCCAGTTGGATAGCGGCCCAGACAGCGGTAGCCACCAGGACTGAGTCGGAGCCTCCGAGTTTCGGGTTATGGGGCGGGCGAGGCCCTGGGGCGCAGGGCCGACCGCGGTTCGTCTGCGGGGCCATCTCTCAAGTCCACGCTCGCGGCGGGCTGGACTGACGGCCACCAATCTCTCGGCGACCAGGTGAGGCTCGAGGTCCGATAGGTGCATGTGATCGTCACCCCGCGAGCTCGCCGGCTTCGCGGTCCGCATCGGGTCGTTGAGCGCAGCCTGACCGTACCAGTCACGGTCACACGCTCCTAGTTTTGCGTTCTCCTCACGTGACTACGCGCGAAGCTTACCGCCGGCGCGAAGCAGGACAGCCGCGAGCCACAGAGGCAAGTGGGCACACCTTGGGCTTCAGGGGTCATGGGCTCGTCCCCGGCTCCATCGCCGATGGTGATCGTTTGTGGATGCGCTTTGTTCGATCACAGGCGCAGCCATACTTGAGCTCCTCACGTG
>JBDTQW010000084.1:0-11185 GCA_039931975.1 Chloroflexota bacterium
GCCTCGGACGGGCGCGCTTCGCGCTTGATGAAGCCGCCGGGGATCTTGCCGGCCGCGTACATCCGCTCCTCGAAGTCGACGGTGAGCGGGAAGAAGTCGAGCCCGGGACGGGGCTCCGACCGATTGGCGGTCCCGAGGACCAAGGTGTCGCCGTAGCGGACGGTGACGGAGCCGCCCGCGAGGCGAGCGAGCTTGCCGGTCTCGACGGTCAGCGTTCGACCGCCGAATTGCGTCTCGAAGATCTGAGACACGGGAATGTGTTCCTCCTTTTTGGTCCAGGAGGAGCGACCTTGCGGGCGCGTGGCCCGCCGTTGGTGTCGGACGCGAATGGACCCCGGGTGATCCACCCAGGGGTCCGGAGCGGCGATGCCTAGCGGCGGAGTCCCAACCGTCCGATGACGGTGCGGTAGCGCGCGTTGTCCTTCTTGATCAGGTATGCAAGAAGGCGGCGGCGCTGGCCGACGAGCTTGAGGAGGCCGCGGCGCGAGTGATTGTCCTTGGGAAAGCTTCGCAGGTGCCCCGTGAGCTCCTTGATCCGCTCCGTCAGGAGCGCGATCTGGACCTCCGGCGAGCCGGTGTCACCCTCAAGGGTGGCGTACGCAGCGATGACCTGTTGCTTCTGTTCCCGCGCGAGCGGCACTCGGTCCTCCGAACACGAACTTACCTAGACGTCTTTCTGTGACCGGGGAAGGATAGCAGGATTGTCCCGTAGCGACAAACTTCGGCTGAACGCGACTCGCGACCGCTGACCGGTCTGGGCGCTCTCGCGGCTCAGCCGGACGCCCGAGTCATCGACCGTGACGACTACCCGGCGCGGGACGGCTACGCGACCCGATGGCGTCCACGCCGGCTCGATCGTGCCGGCATAGCGGCCGGCTGGCGGCAGCGCGACCGGGATGGGAAAGGCAAGCGTCGCGTCGGCGCCGGTCACGCCCGTTGCGGCAACCGGTCGACCGACCAGGTGGCGGGCAGCGGCCAAGTCCCCCGCGGCGATGTCGGCCCGGACGGTGCTGCTCCGGACGGGGCGACCGTCGAGCACGAACGGGGATACGACGACCACCTCGAAGCCACGCTGGCGGCCGAGCTCGGCGAGCGCTGCCGGAGTCCCCCGGCGCTCGTGGCCGAAGGCCGCGTCCGGGGTCATCAGGAATCCGGCCAGCTCGGCCCGTGCGCCGAGAGCCGCCACGAAGGCGTCGAACTCGGTCATCCGCAGCGTCTCGTCGAACGGCTGGACGACGGTCAGCTCGACGCCCGCCCCGGCGAGCCGAGCCAGGCGCTCGTCCGGGTCGCACAGGAGCGGCGGCGCGGCACCGACGAGGATCTCGTCGGGGTGCGCGTCGAACGTCACGACCGCGGGACGAGCACCGTAGCGGGCGGCCGCTCGCCGCAGGTGGGCCAGCAGGTAGCGATGGCCACGGTGGAGGCCATCGAACACGCCGACGACCGCGAGCAGCCGGCCATGCTCGGTGGCCAGCCCGTCGATCCCGCTGACGACGTCCATCGCGCCCGACGAGCGGATCAGGCCCGGCTCGCGACGGCGACCGGGCTCGGCGACTCCACCAGGACCTTGTCAGGGTGGAACCGTCCGTCGCGGATCCCCCCGACGGCCACGATCCGGGCATTCTCGTCCACGGCGATCAGGTGCTCGCCCGGCGGGATCCGGGGCAGGGCTGCCTCCGGGCGAACGAACTGGCCTCGGCCGACCGCGACCACCTCTGCCTCGGACAGGGTCACTCGAGGGAGCGCCTCGAGGCCGGTGTCCAGTGGCAGGAGCAACGAGACGAGTCCCGCCGGTCCGGTCGCCGTCCCTGCGCGAATCGCCTCGAGCGAATGCGCACGATCGATCCGGAACCCGCCCGACCCGGTTCGCACCAACGCACCGAGGTAGGCCGCGCTGCCCACGACCCTGCCCACGTCCCGGGCCAGCGACCGCACGTAGGTCCCGGCCGAGCAATCGACCTCGACGATCGCGATCGGCCGATCGGGGTCGGTTCCGTCCCAGTCGATGAGCTCGAGCCGATCGATGGTCACCTCGCGAGCAGCAAGCACCGGCGTCTCGCCGGCCCGGGCCATCGCGTAGGCGCGCCGACCGCCGAGCTTGATCGCCGAATACGCCGGAGGGACCTGGGCGATCGGCCCGACCTGGGTTGCCAGCGCTGCCTGGACGGCCGCCCGATCGGGAGCCGGGCCGTCCGCGGGGGTCAGCTCGCCATCGAGATCGTCGGTCGTCGAGCTCGCCCCGAAGCAGATGGTGGCGCGGTACGCCTTGCGATCCCCGAGGTGGTACTCCACGAGCCGCGTCGCCCGGCCCAGGAAGAGCGGCAGGACGCCGGTCGCGAACGGATCGAGCGTGCCGCCATGCCCCACCCGCTTGGTCCCGGTCAACCGACGGACCAAGGCCACGATGTCGTGCGAGGTCGGCCCGGCGGGCTTGGCCACGATGAGGATGCCGTGGAGGCCCAGCGCGTGTGCGCGGGTGTCATGGGTCGAACGAGCAGAATCGGCCGCGGGCCTACTCGACGGTTCGCTCCGCGGTTCGCTCACCGGGCGACCGCGTCGGCCAGTCGGCGGGCCTCGGCCAGGACGGAGTCGCGCGCCGCGGGCAGCGGCAGGGCGACCGTCGCGCCGGCCGCCCGGGCGTGCCCGCCGCCGCCGAACGTGCCGGTCAGGACGGTGGCGTCGACCCCGCCGGGCCTGGTTCGGACGCTGATCCGGGTCGCCGGGCCCTGTTCCTTGAAGAGGATGGCGACCTCCGCCTGCTCGGACTGGGAGAGCAGATCGATGATCCCCTCGGAGTGAGCGGCGCTGGTGCCCGTCGAAGCGAGGTCCGCGTCGGTCAGGGTGGACCACACCACCCGACCCCGGTCGGCGGACTCGAGCCGGTCGAGGACCCGGCCGAAGAGGCGCAGCTGGGCGTCCGGCTTGGAGCGGTACAGCCGCCGCGAGATCTCGCTCAACGGTGCCCCCGCCTCGACCAACGCGGCGGCGACAGCGAGGGTCCGCGGCGTGACGTTTGGGTGGGCGAATGTGGAGGTGTCCATGACGATGCCGGCCATGAGCGCGGTCGCCAGGCTCCCCTCCCCCGCATCGAGCGGGACGCCGAGGCGAGTGGCCAGCAGCGTGACCATCTCGCATGTGGCGGCGGCCTGGGGATCGATCCAGTCGGTCGCCGCGTCGCCGGCATTCGACAGGTGATGGTCGACGATCACCCGGGGCAGGTCGGCGAACAGCCGGGCATGGCGCTCGCGGACCGCGCCCACCCGATCGAGCGAGCCACAGTCGACGATGACGAGCAGGTCATAGGCGCGATCGGGCTCTGGGTCGGCTTGGACCGTCTCGACCCCGGGCAGGAAGCCGTACAGCGGGGGGACCGGATCGCTGCACACGGCCGTCGCACGGCCGCCGTTCCGCTCGACCATGGTGCGCACGGCGAGGGCGGCCCCGAGGGTGTCCGCATCGGGGTTCTCGTGGCTGACCACGAGCACCTCCCGGCCACCGGCCAGGGCCTCTGCGACGACGTCGGGCACAGCGCCCGCCCACCTCGACAGGTCGACGCTCACGGCTTCGATCCCCTGCTCCCCTTTGGCCCATCGGGCCCGCGCCGGTTCGCCGCACCCTTGGGGCCACGCTGGCCGCCCTTGCCGCCCTTCGCGATCGGCCTCACGCTGGTTCCACGGGTCCGGGCCGGTCCCGTCGACCGCCTTGAACGACGCGAACGAGCCGGCAGCGGAGGCTCGGCAGCGGGCGCCGGCTCATCGGCCAGATCGCCCTCGTGGGGCAGCCGGACGATCGGGGTGGGTAGGGTTTCGTCGTCGGGAGCGAAGTCGTCCGGGGTTCGACCCGCTTCGAGCTCGTCCAGCAGATGGAGCAGGCGCGTCCCCCGCTCGAGCGTGTCGTCCAGGCGGACGTGGAGGACGGGGATGCGGCGCAAGCGCAGACGTGCACCGAGCTCGCGCCGAACGAAGTGCATCACGCTGTCGAGGGCGGCGATGGTCTCCTTGCGCTCGGCCTGCTGGCCGATGACGCTGACCCAGACCCGGGCGTGGCCAAGGTCCGGCGCGGTCTCGACCCGGGTGACCGTGGCAAAGCCGACCCGGGGGTCCTTCACATCGCGGGTCAGGATCGCTCCGATCTCCTGCCGGAGCAGCTCGTCGATCCGCTCAGTACGCTGACTCATCGATGGGTTGGCAACCTCAAGGTCGTTGTCCTGGCACCCTCAACGCTGAGCTGCGACTCGCCCTCCGAAGGCCGAGCTGCAGCGCTCGGCCTGAGGATTTCAGCGCTCGGCCGGAGGATTGGCCCGGCTGACGGTCTTCTGGGTGAAGCACTCGATGATGTCGCCCTCGACCAGGTCGTGGTAGTTGGCCAGGCCGATCCCGCATTCGAAGTTCTTCTCCACTTCGCGCACGTCGTCGCGGAAGCGCCGCAGCGACTCGATCCGGTCGGTGGCAACGACCTTCCCGCCGCGCCACACCCGTGCGCCGCCGCGGACGATCCGGCCGTCGGTCACGTAGCAGCCGGCGATGACGGTGTTCTTGCCGACCTTGAAGATCTGGCGGACCTCCGCTCGACCCTCGACGACCTCGACGATCTCGGGCTCGAGCAGGCCCTTCAGGGCGGCGTCGATGTCATCGGTCAGCTTGTAGATGATCTCGTAGGTCCGTACGTCGACACCTTCGGCTTCGGCCGAACGCCGGGCCGTCTCGGTCACCCCGGTGTTGAAGCCGACCACGATGGCGTCCGACGCGGTCGCGAGCATGATGTCGTTGTCGGTGATGTCGCCGGCCCCCTCATGCAGGACGTTCAGGCGGACGTCCTCGGTCGAGAGCTGTTCGAGGGCGTGCGTGATCGCCCCGAGCGAGCCCGAGACGTCGGCCTTGAGGATGATCCGGAGCTCCTTGGCCTGGCCGGCCTGGATCTGCCGGTAGAGGTCCTCGAGGGTGGCCCGTCCGCCGTCGCCGGTCTTGGCCGTGGCCGCCGCCTTGCGCGACTCGACCATGGTCCGGGCTTCCTTCTCGTCGGCGACCGTCCGCAGGATGTCGCCAGCCTGGGGCACGTCGGCCAGGCCGAGGACGACCGCCGCGGTCGACGGTCCGGCTTTGGTCATCCGCTTCCCGCTGCCGTTCTCGAGGGCGCGCACCTTGCCGTAGGTCTCGCCCACGACGATGACGTCGCCGACCCGCAGGGTGCCGGTCTGGATGATCGCCGTGGCCACAGGGCCACGACCCTTGTCGAGCTCGGCCTCGACGATCGTGCCGATGGCCGACCGCTTGGGGTTGGCCTTGAGCTCCTGGAGGTCCGCGACGAGGAGGACCATGTCGAGCAGCTCATCGAGCCCGAGCCGGGCCTTTGCGGAGACGGGCACCAGCGGCGTGTCGCCGCCGTACTCCTCGACGATGACGTTGGCCTCGGACAGCTCCGTCTTCACCCGGTCCGGGTTGGCGTCCGGCTTGTCGATCTTGTTCAGGGCGATGATGATCGGCACCTTGGCCGCACGCGCGTGGTCGATCGCCTCGAGGGTCTGGGGCATTACCCCGTCGTCGGCGGCGACGACCACGACCGCGATGTCGGTGACCTTGGCGCCACGGGCGCGCATCGCCGTGAACGCCTCGTGACCGGGCGTGTCGAGGAAGACGATCCGGCGACCGTCCCGGCTGACCTCGCTCGCGCCGATGTGCTGCGTGATCCCACCGCGCTCGCCGGCCGCGATCTCGGTCGTCCGGATGGCGTCGAGCAGGCTGGTCTTGCCGTGGTCGACGTGGCCCATGACGGTGACGATCGGCGCCCGCGTCTCAAGTAGCGACGCCTCGTCCTCCTCGTAGAGGACTTCCTTGGTCGCCTCGCCATGGGCCTCCTCCGCGTCGGCATCCGCGACCCCGGCGGACGTGGCGACCGCCTCGGCGACCTCGTAGCCGAGCTCCCCGGCGACGAGTGCCGCGGTATCGCGATCGATCAGCTGGTTGATGGTCGCGAAGATGCCGCTCTTGATCAGCTCGCGGATGACATCGGCGGCGTTGACCGCCAGCAGCTCGGCCAGCTCCTTGACCGTGATCGTGACCGGCAGCTCCAGGGCGCCACGTTCCCGCGGGTCCGCGACCTGGACCGCCGCCTGGCCGACGCTCGCATCGCGGCGCGGCGGCTTGCGCGGGCCGCGCCGGCCCCGGGTACCGCTCCTACTCCTCGCCACGCTGATCTCCTCCTTCGTTCGTCATCGTCATTGTCTTGGCCCGCTGGGCTAGCTCCTCGCGGAGCCCGTCCGGCAGGGCCACCCCCAGGGCTCGGCTGAGCGAGCCCTTCTCGAGCGCGCGGCCCCAGCACGAGCCGTCGGCGCACAAGTACGCACCGCGCCCCGGCCGCCGACCGCTGGGATCGGAGACGACCTGGCCGTCCGGCGTCCGGACGATCCGCACCAGCTCACGCTTGGCGCTTGTCGTCCGGCACGAGACGCAGGTCCGGATCGGAGCCGACCGTCGCTGGCCGGTCACTCCTGGCCGGGCTACGACGATACCTCCGCGATCGATTCGGTCTTCTTCTTACGGGTCGCCTTCGCCTTCGGTTCTGCACCATCCGAGTCGACGGCGGCCTCGGCCGTGACCGCAGTCGCGCTCTCGGCCTTTGCCGTAGCCTTGGTCGGGCTCTTGGCCCTCGCCGCCTTCTTGGCCGCAGTCGCCGGCTTCGCCGGCGCAGTCGCCGGCTTCGCCGACGTCGCGCCCTTCGCCCGCGTGGCCTTCGCCTTGGGCGAGGCTTCGCCGGCGGTCTCGGAGCCAGGCTCCGCTACGGCGGTCTTCCTCGCTCGGCTGGCCTTCGGTTTCGTCGCCGGAGCCTCGGTCATAGGCGCCTCCGTGGCGCCGCTGATCGCGGCGGGCGCTCCGCCGACCAGCTCCGTGGCGTCTGCGTCGGCTGTCTTCCTGGCTCGGCTGACCTTCGGCTTGGGTCCTGCCGGCGGGGCCGCGACGGCGTCACCGGCATCGGCGCCGGAGGCGGCCGCGGGTGCGGCGGCCTCGGCCGCTGCGGCAGCCTTCGCTTCGGCGACCGACACATCGCTTCGGATATCGATCCGCCAGCCGGACAGCTTGGCCGCCAGCCGGGCGTTCTGGCCCTCACGGCCGATGGCCAGCGACAGCATCCGCTCAGGCACGGTCACACTGGCGATGCGGTGCTCCTCGTCGATCGAGACGTCGAGGACCTGGGCCGGGCTGAGAGCGTTGGCCACGAACACGGCAGGGTCGTCGTTCCAGGGGATGACGTCGATCTTCTCCCCCGCCAGCTCGGCCACGACCGCCTGGACGCGGGCGCCGCGCTGGCCGACCGTCGCGCCGACTGGATCGAGCCCGTCCTGGCGGCTGGCGACGGCGACCTTCGACCGCGAACCCGCCTCGCGGGCGATCGCCTTGATCTCGACCGTCCCGCTGTGGATCTCGGGGACCTCCAGCTCGAACAGTCGGCGCAGGAAGTTCTTGTGCGCCCGGCTGACGAAGAGCTGGGGTCCGCGGAGGCCGCGACGGACCTCGAGGACGAAGGCCTTGACCGGTTGGCCGATCCGGTAATGCTCGAGGCTCGACTGCTCGGTCGTGGCCAGGACGGCCTCCGCCCGGGTGATCCCACCCTGACCGGCAAGGTCGAGGATGATCGCCCGTGGCTCGACCCGGTTGACCGTGCCGGTCATGAGCTCGCCTTCACGGCTGGCGAACTGGTCGTAGGCAACGTCCCGCTCGGCCTCGCGGAGGCGCTGCAGGACGACCTGCTTGGCGGTTTGGGCGTGGATTCGGCCGAAGGCCTCAGGATCGAGCTCCTCCGTCTCGACGAGGTCGCCGACCTGGGCGTTGGGGTCGTGGGCGCGGGCATCCGCGCGGGTCAGCTCGGTGAGCGGATCGGCCACCTCGTCGACGACCTGGCGGGCGCGGAAGGTGCGGATGCGGCCGGTCTCGCCGTCGATCCGGACCTGGACGTCCTCGTTGCCCTCCGTCCGACGATAGGCCGACTGGATCGCGTCCTCGACGGTCCGGATGAGCTGCTCGCGGGGGACCTGCTTCTCGGCGTTCAGTTGCAGGAGTGCAGTGACGAAGTCACGATTCACCTTTGCCCTCCTGTCAAGACTTACTGCCGACGCGTCTCCGTCGAACCCGGATAACGGCTCGCTCAAAAAGAAACGTGGGGGTCACCCACGTCATGGAGCGGCCGTTCAGTTGTGCCGAGTATACACCCGGACGGGTGGACCCTCCACTCTGCCGATCGGGACTGCACCGCATTCCCAGCGGGGAATGACGCGGCGGGCCGGCCGCGCTGTCGCGGTCAGGTCGAGGGCGTCGCGGTGGCCACACCGAAGCGGCGCTCGACGTAGCCATCGAGCAGGGCCAGGAATTCGGGCACGATCGAATCGCCGCGCAGGGTCCGATCCAGCTGCCCGTCGACGAATACCGGGGCGACCGGCTCTTCGAAGGTGCCCGGCAGGCTGATCCCGATGTCGGCGTGCTTGCTCTCACCCGGCCCGTTGACCACGCAGCCCATCACCGCGACGCGGAGGTCCTCGACACCGGGGTACGACTCCCGCCACAGCGGCATCTGCTGCTTGAGATAGGCCTGGATGTCGCGGGCCATCTCCTGGAAGAAGGTCGAGGTGGTCCGGCCACAACCGGGGCAGGCGCTGACCTGGGGCAGGAACGAGCGCAGCCCGAGCGACTGGAGGATCTGCTGGGCGACCTCCACCTCGAGCTCGCGCCCGGCGCCGGGCTCGGGGGTGAGCGAGACCCGGATGGTGTCGCCGATGCCCTCCGTCAGCAGCAGCGCCAGCCCGGCGGTCGACGCGACGATGCCCTTCATGCCCATGCCCGCCTCGGTCAGGCCGAGGTGAAGCGGGTAGTCGCTCCGGGGCGCCAGCCGGCGATAGACGTCGACCAGGTCGCCGACGCCGGAAACCTTGGCCGACAGGATGATCCGATCGTGGCCCAGGCCGGTCGACTCGGCTAGCTCGGCCGACCGGAGCGCCGACTCGATCATCGCCTCGATCATCACGTCTCGTGAGTCGCGCGGTTCGGGCGCGCGGGCGTTGGCGTCCATCAGCTCAGTCAGGAGGGCCTGGTCGAGTGAGCCCCAATTGACCCCGATGCGGACCGGCTTGTCGTGCTCGATGGCGGCCCGGACGATGGTCTGGAAGTGCTCGTCGTGGCGCTTCGCCCCGACGTTGCCCGGGTTGATCCGGTACTTGGCCAGGGCCGCGGCCATCTCCGGGTACCTGGTGAGCAGGAGGTGCCCGTTGTAGTGGAAGTCGCCGATGATCGGGACGTCGACGCCCAGGCCGCGGACCTTGCGGACCATCTCGGGGACGGCGGCGGCGGCCTCTTCCGTGTTGACCGTGACTCGGACCAGCTGGCTGCCGGCGTGAGCCAGCTGGGCGACCTGGATGGCGGTTCCGTCAGGATCGGCCGTGTCGGTATTGGTCATCGACTGGACGACGATCGGGTGGTCGCTGCCGACGAGGACCCCGCCGACGTCGACAGTCACAGTCGCCCGCCGCTGAGGTGCGGCGGCCCCCGCGCCGGCCGCGGGTCGCGGCTCCAGCACCGGCCGCGGCTCCGTGACCGGCAGCGGCTCGGTCATTGGCCTCGGCCCGGAGCCGTGATGTCGAAGAACGAGATCCAGGCCAAGAAGACCATCAAGACGGCGAACCCGACGAGGTAGGTCAGACGCTCGGCCCGCAGGCTGATCCGCTCACCGGCGACCGACTTGATCAGGAGCACCGCGATGCGACCGCCATCGAGCGGCGGGAAGGGCAGGATGTTGACCAGGGCGAGGTTGGCCGACAGGATCCCGGCGAGATACAGGGTGAACACCGGTCCCAGCTGCCAGAACACGTCACCCACCTGGCTGGCGATCCCGATCGGACCGGTTACCGGCGGTGGCTGGGTCGGCCGATTGACGATCGAATCGGCCAGCTTCCCGAGGCCGTCCCAGATCAGGGTCAACGCCTCGCCGGTCCGCTGCACGGCCATCCCGACGGCGGCCGCGGGCGGATTCTGGACGTAGTTGATCTTCCGTCCGAAGGCGATGCCAAGGGCGCCGCTGGTCGCGGTGATGTCCTCCGGCCGGCGGAGGGTAGCGCCGATCGTCTGGTGGGTCCCGTCGGGGCGGACCACGCCGAGCTGGACGGTGTGTCCGGCCCGATCGCGCAGGGCAAGGCCGGGATCCTTGAATCCGTCGAACGTCTGGCCATCGATGGTGACCACCTGGTCGCCGACCGCGAGACCGGCCGTGGCCGCGGGCGATCCGGCCTTGACCTCGCTGATCGTCAGGCCCCACGTCGGGTTGGCCAGGGCCGAGATCGCTAAGAAGATGACGAAGGCGAGGACGATGTTCATGACCACGCCGGCTACCAGGATGACCAGCTTGGTCGGCAAGGACGCGCGCACGAAGGAGCGCGGATCGTTCGAGTCGCCGTCCTCGCCCTCGAGACGGACGAAGCCGCCGATCGGCAGCCAATTGAGGGTGTAGAGCGTCTCCCCTTCCGAGCGCAGGACCTTGGCTCGCGGCGGGAAGCCGATCCCGAACTCGAGGACGCGGACCCGGGCCAGCCGGGCGGTCACGAAGTGGCCCAGCTCGTGGATGACCACCAGCCCGCCGAGCATCCCGAAGAAGATGACGATCGTGATCGCGCTCTGCACGACCGCCGTCATGATCGGACCTCTCCCGGCCCGATGGCCGCACGCACCTCGGCGTCGAGGGCGATCAGCTCGTCGACACCGGGCGTCTGATCCGCGCCCGCCCCGAACCTCGTCACCGCCGTCTCGAGGGTTCGGGCGATGCCCGGGAAGTCGAGCGTCCCACCCAGGAACCGGGCGACCGCGACCTCATCCGCTGCGATCAGCGCGGTCGTTGCCCGCGAGCCGATCCGTCCGGCCTCGCGGGCGATCCGGAGCGCCGGGAAGCGTTCCTCGTCGGGCGCGCGGAAGTCCAGCCGGGCAACCGCCAGCAGGTCCGGCGGGGCCGCCGGCGAGGGGTGGCGGGTCGGGTAGGTCACGGCGTACTGGATGGGGAGGCGCATGTCCGGTGTTCCGAGCTGCGCCTTCAGCGAGCCGTCGATGAACTGCACGGCCGAATGGACGACGCTCTGCGGGTGGATCACGACGTCGATCACGTCGTAGTCGACATCGTACAGCCAGTGTGCCTCGATGACCTCCAGGCCCTTGTT
>JBDTQW010000085.1:0-11127 GCA_039931975.1 Chloroflexota bacterium
CGGGTGTCGCCCGGCTCGCCGATCCAGTGGTAGGCCACCTTGTCGCCGAGCCCGCGCTCGACATGCCGATCGACACAGTTGTAGGCCACGTTCAGCTCGCCGCCGACGAACCACTTGGCGAACGGGAGCTCCCATTCGAGGGTCGTCTCGAACGGCTTGATCCAGCTGATCCGATCCCGGGCATGCTTCGCCCAGAATGCCTCGGGATTCGCCTCCGCCTCGGCGTACAGCTCGGCCGTCGCGTTGGCCTGGGCCACGAACTCGGGCGGCGGGGGGAAGGTCTGCCCCTCGCCCATCAGGTTCTCGATCTCGGGCTTCGACGACGGCTCGACGCTCATGGACCCACCTCTCGAAGCTGACGACGGGAGGTCATTCTACGCGGCGTGCGAGGGCCACAGGACGAGCCATCGAAGCTCAGCCGGGACGGCCGTCGGGCTCCAGCACGATGCCCTTGGCCTGGAAGGTCTCGAGCAGACGCTTGCGCAGCTCGCTCGGTGCCGCCCAGCGATCGGCCGCGCGGACCTTGCCGGCGATCCGGATGGTCGGCCCCGCGTCGCTCAGGCCGGGCACCCTGGTCAGCGTCGGCGCTTCGAGCAGCCGGCCGCTCCACTCGGGATCGTCGGCCATGGCCTGCCCGACTTCGTTGGCCACCCGGGTCGCCTCGTCGAGATCGGTCCCGAACGGGACGGTCAGGTCCACCTGCATCCGGGCGAAGACCCGGGTGAGGTTGGAGGACACCCGGACCACGCCGTTCGACACGCTGTGGACCGTGCCGCTCGCGTCGCGCAGCGTCGTGCGGCGCAACCCGATCTCCTCGACCTCGCCTTCTGCGCCGCCGATCTGGACCCAGTCGCCCTTGTAGTACGGGCCCTCGAGGACGATCAGGACGCCCATCAGGTAGTCGAGCACGATGCTCTGGCCGGCCAGGGTCAGGGCGGCCAGGATCACCCCGAACCCGGCGATGACCGGCAGCAGGTCGATCCAGGTCAGCAGCACGAGGAGCGTGGCCACGATGACCGCGAAGCGAAGGGCGCTGGCGACGAGGTCCTCGATCGTGGCGACCCGCTTGGCGAGCTCGTCGGCGGTCGGCTCGGTCTCGCGAGCCGTTGGCCGCCGGCGACGGAGCACGCCCAGCAGGGCACGATGGACCATGGGGCGGGTGGCCCTGAGGACGATGACGGCGACGACGAGCAGGACGAGCGTCGGGATCCCGTGGCGCTGGAGCCAATCGGCGATCTGGGTCGCGGTCATCGCCAAAGCCTAGCGGGTCCGCACCCCGGGCGAGCTCAGGCGGAGGCGCCACCGAGGCGGACCGAGATGGCGGCGGCCGCCTCCCGGGCCTGCGCGGCGAGCTCGGGGATCCGTCGGGGGGTGACCCGGAATGCCGGGCCCCAGATGTCGACGGCCGCGATCACCGCCCCGCGCGCA
Source organism: Chloroflexota bacterium (assembly GCA_039931975.1). GTDB lineage: Bacteria > Chloroflexota > Limnocylindria > Limnocylindrales > CSP1-4 > Chersky-267. Next base: position 1,429 of record JBDTQW010000085.1, read on the forward strand.
TCGTGGACCGGCGCGGCGACTGCATTGAGGCCCGCCTCGTACTCGCCGATCGCGGTCGCGTAGCCGCGGCGACGGATCCGGGACAGCTCCTCGAGGAGTGGTTCCAGCTCGGTGATCGTCCGCTCAGTGTGGGCCACCAGCCCGTGCCGGAGGATGCGCAGGACCTGGCGCTCGGCCAGCGCGGCCATCAGGACCTTGCCGGACGCGACGCAATGGAGCGGTACGGACCGGCCGGTCCAGTCGCCGACCGCGACGAGGTTCGGACCATCGGCCTGGGCGACGGTCAGAAGCTGCTCTCCGTCGAGGACGCCCAAGCCGGTCGTCTCACGGGTCAGGCGGGCCAGGCGCTCGAGCTCGGGCATGGCGATCCCGCGCAGGTCAAGGGTCCGTTCGGCCCGCTCGGCCAGGCGGATGACGACGAGGCCGAGCCGGTATTTGCCGGTCTCGTCGTCCTGCTCGACAAGGCCCCGTCGCTGGAGCGTGGCCAGTAGGCGGGACGCGGTCGACTTGTGGAGGCCGAGACGACGGGCGAGCTCGGTGACCCCCGCCTCGCCCTGGCTGTCGCCCAGGGCGAGCAGGAGGGCCGCAGCCCGGTCGACCGAGCGGACGGCGTTGCCGTCGAGAGCCATCGTCATCGTGATCTCCGTCATCCTGCGGCTGGATGGGACATGGCGCCCGTCGGAGGCGCCGGGATGTCGCCGTGCGCTCGCGCCTCGAGCGCCGCGTCGAGCGCGTCGGAGAAGATCGTGATGATCCGATCGACGTAGTCGCCCTCGGCGTGCGCTTCGCACAGGAACCACGGCTCGCGCGAGTCGGGCTCGGGCATCGCGCCGCGGGGCTGCATCGCCACGGCGATCGCGTCGTACAGCTCGTGGTCGGACGTCGCCCAGTCCCGGTACTCCGTCGCGACCGTCTCCCGGAACATGATCCCGAACATCGACGGGTGACCGGTGAAGTGATACGGCAGGCCCTTCGGGTTCAGAACCTCGCGCAAGCCTGCCTGGATGCGAAGACCGGTCGCGTGGATGGTCTCGAGGGCGTCAGTGTCTTTGAGGATCGACAGGGTCTTGACCGCCGCGGCGGCCGCGATCCGGTTGCCGGCGTAGGTGCCGCCGTGACTGACCTTGTCGGGCAGCACGCTCATCACTTCCGCGCGACCGCCGAACGCCGCGGCGGGATAGCCGTTGCCCATCGCCTTGGCATACGTCGCCAGGTCGGGGGTGATCCCGAAGAACTCGGCGGCGCCACCGCGAGCGAGGCGGAAGCCCGTCTTGACCTCGTCGAAGATGAGCAGGATCCCGAACTCCTCGGTCAGCGCCCGCATCGCCTGGTGGAAACCCGGCTGGGGCATGATGCTCTGTGCGTTGCCGAGGACCGGCTCCACGATGATCGCAGCGATCTCCTCGCCCCGGCGCTGGAAGAGATTGCGCAGGAAGTCGATGTTGTTGTAGCGCGCCGGGATGATCGTGTCGGCGACGGCGGCGGGGATGCCGCGGCCCCAGGCCAGCGCGACAGGTGCGTCGGCGTCGCCGAGCTCGGACATGTCGTCGGGGCCGACACTGATCAAGGCGTAGTCGTGCACGCCGTGGTACTGGCCCTCGAATTTCACGATCTTCTCGCGACCCGTGAACGCCCGGGCGACCCGCATCGCGTGCATCGTCGCCTCGGTGCCGGAGACGGTCATGCGGGCCTGGTCGACCCATCCGGTCAGCTCCGAGATGAGCTCCACTGTGCGGACCTCGTCCTCACTAGTCAGCGAGAAGCTGACCCCGCGGCGCATGCGCTCGTTGACGTAGTCGTCGACGCGCTCGTCGCCGTGGCCGAGGATCACCGGTCCGTAGCCCATGCGCAGGTCGATGAACTCGTTGCCGTCGACGTCCCAGACCGTGCCGCCCTTGCCCCGGTCGACGTAGATCGTGCTCTCGCCCCAAGCCCGGAAGTTGGAGTCCGTGCCGCCCGGCATGACCTTGAGCGCGCGCCGGTACATCTCGAGCTGGCGCTCACGGTGCAGGGCGGGGACGGGGCCGGCGACGGGTTCTGTGGTCATGATCACTCCGGCTGAGCGACCGGGCCGGTTACCGGACAGCCCGGCGCGCGGGTGGGGTGGCTGTCCGCTCGCTGGGACACGTGGCGGGACGGTTGCGCGATGTGGGACGCGCCGGGGTCAATCTTGGCATATCCGATCTGGGCCCGTCAATTCGATATCCGCGGAAACGGCTACCCATGTCTGCGATATCCGCAGCGCAGCGCAGCCGGTCAACCGCGAACCGAGCCCGAATCGCGCGATGGCGAGCCGAGTGTGGCAGGATCGCCGCGATGAGCCCGAGCTATTGGCTGGCCGGCGAAACCCCCGCGTCCCGCCCGGCCCTGCACGGTGCGATCCGGGCCGACGTCGCCATCGTCGGGGGCGGTTTCACGGGGCTGTGGACGGCGATCCGGCTGGCCGAGTCCGAGCCGGCGCTGCGGATCGTGGTCCTCGAGCAGGCTTTCGTCGGATTCGGCGCGAGCGGTCGCAACGGCGGCTTCTGCGAGGCCAGCCTGGTTCACGGGCGGGCCAACGGCGAGCGGCATTTCCCGAGCGAGGTGGACCGGCTGGAGCGTCTCGGGCGCGACAACCTGCGCGAGCTGATCGCATTCATCCACGATCACGGGATCGAGTGCGACCTCGAGGAGACCGGCGTCCTGACCGTGGCCGACGAGGCCCACCAGGTCGCCGAGTTCCACGAGTGGGTTACGGAGGCGAACGCGCGCGGCGACCGACTGGTCTTCCTCGACCGGGCGGCCATCCAGGCCGAGGTCCATTCGCCCATCTGGCAGGCGGGTGTTATGGCCGGGCCGGACGACGCCGTGCTGCTCGACCCGGTCAAGCTGTGCCGCGGCCTGGCTCGGGTAGCCACCGATCTGGGGGTCGAGATCCACGAGGGGACCCGGACCGTGAGCCTCGAGCGGATCCCTCGTGGAGTGCGGGTGCGCACCGTCGACTCGTCGGCCGAGCGCGACGAGTCATTCGGCATCGGCCGCCGCCTGGGACTCCCGTTCGAGCCAAGTGCGCTCGGCCAGGCATTGATCGGCTCCGCCGATGACCGGCCGGCCAGCGGCACGGTCCAGGCCGGGCACGTCGTCGTGGCCACCTCGGCCTACTCTGGCTGGTATCCCCGCCTGGCCGGGCTGTTCGTGCCCGTCTACGACTACGTCCTGGTCTCCGACCCGCTGACGGCGGCCCAGCACGAGGCCGTTGGCTGGGCGGGCCGCCAGGCGATGAGCGACGCCAACAACCAGTTCCACTACTTCCGACTGACCGCCGACGACCGGATCCTGTGGGGCGGCTACGACGCGGTGTACCACTCCGGAAACGGGATCGGGCCGCGCTACGACCACCGTCCCGAGACCTTCGAGCGGCTCGAGGCCCAGTTCCTCCGGGCCTTCCCGCAGCTCGCCGGGCTCGGCTTCCCGTATCGCTGGGGCGGCGCGATCGACACGACCAGCTCGTTCATGGTCACCTTCGGCCAGACGATGGGCGGCCGGGTGACCCATGCACTCGGCTACACCGGGCTCGGCGTGGGTGCCTCGCGCTGGGCGGCCGGCGTCGTCCGCGACTTCATCCTCCGACCGGACTCAGAGCTGCTCGGGCTGGAGTTCGTCCGCAGCAGTCCGTTTCCGTTCCCGCCCGAGCCGCTCCGGTCGGTCGCGGTGAACCTGGTCCGGCGCGAGCTCGACCGGGCCGACCGGAACGAGGGCCGCCGCGGGCTGCTGCTGCGCGCGCTCGACGCCGTAGGGATCGGCTTCGACAGCTGACGGTGACGCCTCGGCGCGACGGGACGGGGTATCGTCGGGTGACCCAGGGTTGGAGGATCGGATGGACGCGGCACGGCTGTTCGAGGCGATCCGATCAGGCGACCTCGCCACGGTCGACCGGATCCTGACCGAACGACCGGCCGCGGCCTCCGCCAGCGACGACGCCGGGCTGTCGGCGCTGACCGTCGCGGCCTATCACGGCCAGCCCGCGATCGTCGAGCGGATACTGGCGGCCGGGCCCGATCTCGACCGGTTCGAGGCCGCGATCGTCGGCGACGTCGAGCGCCTCGACGCCCTCCTCACCGAGGCCGAGCGCGAACGCGAGATGGACCGCGAGACGGCCGGTCGACGAGGCGGCGCCGCGGGCCATGACGGCGGGTCGAACGGGGCCTCGGGACCGGCCCCGGACGAGGCCGGCGCACCGATCGACGAGCGCTCCGCCGACGGTTTCACCGCCCTGCACCTGGCTGCGTTCTTCGGCCGGCCCGCGGTGGCCCGGCTGCTCCTCGACCGTGGCGCGGACCCGAACCCGTGGGCCACGGGCGACGTGTACGTCCAGCCACTGCACAGCGCCGTCGCCGGGGGCCACGAAGCGGTGGCCGAGATGCTGATCCACGGTGGCGCCGACGTCGACGCTCCTCAGCGGCACGGCTACACGCCGCTGATGGGCGCGGCGCAGAACGGGCTGGCCGCGACGGTCCAGCTATTGCTGGCCCGCGGGGCCGACCCGAAGGCCCGCAACGACGACGTCCTGACCGCGGCCGAGCTGGCCGACCGGGCCGGCCAAACGGAGGTCGCTGCCACGATCCGAGCCGCCGGCGGCTAGGGACTCCGCTGCCGGTTCAAACGGGCGGGCGGGCGGGCCCCGGGCAGGGATCAGGCGGGCGTGGCCACCCAGTTGGGCAGCTCGCGGGCCAGCGTCGCCAGTGGCAGCGAGCCGTGGCCGAGGACCGCGTCGTGGAAGGCACGCAGGTCGAATTCCGCGCCGTCGCGGGCCGCGATCTGCGTACGCAACCGCTCGATCTCGCGCTGGCCCAGCTTGTAGGTCAGGGCCTGGCCGGGCCAGGCGATGTAGCGGTCGGTCTCGATGACCGCGTCGGTCTTCGACAGGCCGGCGGCCAGGAGCGTGTCGATCGAGCGCTGGCGCGGCCAGCGGAGCCCGTGGAGGCCGCTGTCGACGACCAGCCGCGCGGCTCGCCAGGCCTGCCCATCGAGCATCCCAAACCGCTCGGCCTGGCTGCGGTAGAGGCCCATCTCGTCGGCCAATCGCTCCGAGTAGAGGCCCCAGCCCTCGACATAGGCCCCGCCGACCAGGCGGGACCCGAGGCGGCGGAACGTGGTGAGGCGGTCGTTTTCCATCTCCAGCACGATCTGGAAGTGATGCCCCGGGGCCGCCTCGTGGTAGGTCGTCGAGGCGAGCTTGGTATAGAGCCGCGAGGGCAGGTCGTAGGTGTTGGCGTAGTAGATCCCGGACCGCGAGCCGTCGGTCGTGGGCGGGATGTAGTAGGCGAAGGGGCTATCCCGCTCCTTGAACGCCTCGACCGGCCTGACCTCGATGGCCGCCCGGGGCAGGCGCCCGAAGTAGCGGGGAGCGATGGCCATCGCCCGGTCGATATCCTCGGCCGCCCGAGCGACGAACGCCTCGGGCGAGGCCGGGATGTTCTCGGGATCGGCAGCGATCGCTGCGCGGTAGGCGGCCGCGTCGTCCCCGAAGCCCTCGGACCGGGCGATGGCCCGGCGCTCGATGTCGATCGAGTCGAGTTCCTCGAGTCCGATCCGATGGACCTCCTCGGGGTCGATGTCGAGGGTGGTCCAGGCCAGGATCTGGGTCCGATACAACGCATCGCCGTCGGGCGCCGACCAGAGGCCCGGCTCGTCCCGGCTGGCGGCCAGGTAGCCGTCGCGGATCGCCTCGAGGAAGGCCCGGTCGGCCGGCAGGACGACGTCCCGCACGATCCGCTCGATCCGGGCCCGATCGGCCTCCGAGGCGACCCTCGCCCCGGTCGTGACGATCGACTCGTCTGCCGGGATCTCGAGCAGCCTCTCGAGCTGGGCGACGGTCCGCTCCGTCACGATCCTCGGGGCCGTCAACCCGCTGGCCAGCCCCTCGCGGAGCAGCTCGCGGTTGGCCGCCATGTAGCCCTCGTACGCCCGCAAGCGGGCCTCGAGGCGCTCGAGTCGCTCGGGTGTGTCGGCGGCCTGGAGCAGGACCGCCTGGGGCAGCAACGTCTGCGGCCCGGCCATCTGGTCGACGACGCGCAACAGGTCCGTGCGCTGGTCGTCCTGGACGATCGCGAGCTCGCACACGACCCGGATCATGTCCAGGGTGATCCGGTCCTCCAGCGACGGACCGGGGTCGATCGTCGCGGCCTCCGCCAGCGTCGTCTCCATCAGCCGGCGACGCCGGGCTCGACCCTCGGGGCTGGGATCCTCCAGGCGGTCGTCATAGCGGTCGTCGCCGTACATCGTGGCGGTCGTGGGTTCCTCGGCCAGGATCGACTCCCAGAATCGATCGGCGAGGACGTTGACGGGCGAACCGGGGTCGAGCTGGGTCAACGAGGGCCTCCGCGAGGGGGTTCAGGTGGGTCAGGGGCGGTCCGGGCAGGGACGCCAACAGGGTACACGCACCGGAGTGGTCAGCCGCCGAAGAGGGGCATCTGCTCGCTGCTGCGATGCTCGATGGCCGGGTCGAGACCGATGTACGGCTCGAGATCGGCGAGGTTCAGCGGATCCCGGGCCGCGAACGCCCGCAGGTGGTTCGACTTGAGGATGTGCCAGTTGCCAGCCTCCATCGCCGTCCGGATCAGGGGCGAGCGCTCCAGCTTGTAGCGCAGGAGCTCGGTGCGCTCCGGGGCGACCACGAGGAACCGGACGATGTCCTCGGCCGACGGGATGAGCGCACCTCGGCGCAGGAGCGGCTCGCCGAGCATCGCCGTCCACTCCACCTCGAACAGGAAGCTCGCTCGCCCCCGAACCTGCCAGACGATGTCGATCTCGTCGACGTTCTCGGGCCGCGCGCGGCCGACCCGCGGCGGACCCTGGCGCCGCTCGCTGTCATCGAGCCAGTCGGCAAGGTAGCGGCCGCGGACTTTGCGGACCTGCTCGCGGGTGGCGATCCAGGCGCGCATCCCGAGGCGGTGCCCGATGTCGACCAGGTCGGCCACGATCTCGCTGTGCTCGTGCGAGCGGCGCAGGAGGTCGTCCGAGGTGATGATCCGGTCGGGCGTGCTGGCCATGCTCCGATAGCTGTCGAGGCAGGCCGCCACCAGTGCCTCGTCGGGCAGGTCGTGGCCGGTGAACAGGGCGGCGATGCGCTCGTTGAAGGCGGCTTCGGACAGCCGGCCGGCGGTCGACAGGAGGCTGTACACGGACCACTCGACCCGATCGGCAAGGGGCAGCGCGGCGGCGGCCATGTCGACCGGATCGGACAGCCACCAGCGGCCGGGCTCGATCTCCTGGAGGCGACGGTGGCTGGGCCGCCCCAGCTCTTCACGGATGATCGTGAGGAGCCGATCGACCTGATCGGCCACGGCCGCCACGGCAGGCTCCCGGGCCGGGCGCTGGGCGGGCCCGACTCGAGGCCCGGGCGTCCGGCTTCCTTCCACCGCAGGCCGGGCATCTGCCGTGGGGTCGCGGCCTGGCGAGGGGCCGGCCGCGGGGTTGCCGTCGTGGGGCCGTGGGCGGCGCGCTCCGCCCTCGTCGGTCCCGCGCTCGGTGCCGGGCCACGCCTCGATCCCATCGGCCGATGAGTCGAGGTCGGCGCCGTCGTCGGGGCCGCCGGGCCGAGCGACCAGACGGCGCAGCTGGCCGGCCCGGTCCAGACCCACCAGGATCTCGCCGAGCAGCCGCTCGTATCGGGCGGGCTCGCCGCGCGCCTGCAGGATCTCGACCGTCGTGTCGGTCACGGTCCTGGCCACGTCCGCCTCGGATGAACGGACCCGGTCGAACCGTTCGGCGGGTGCGAACAAGCCCCGTCCCGGGACGGTGTCGGGGTCCCCGGCCCCGCCGGGGACGTGGGGCAGGCCCGCATTCGCCCGGGTCCGGGGGCCGACCGGCACGGTCGCGCCCGGCGGCACGAAGTCGACCGTGCCGCCGAGCTCCTCGACCGGCTCGGCCAGCCAGGCGCCGACCAGTCGATAGCCCGCGGCGACGCCGCCCAGGGCCGCCGCGACGAGACCCTCCGGGCCGCCCGGCTCGAGGATGAGCACGGCCCGCCCGTCGCGGCTGAGCAGCGGTGCCGCAGCCTCGAAGGCCCGTCGGATGGCGGCCGATTGCCAGCCCCATGGAGCCCGGCCGGAGCCACCGAAGACGGCCTCGAGGGGTAGCAGCGAGGCAGCCTCCCGGCCGAGGACCCAGCCGGTGGCGAAATAGGCATAGGACAGCCGCTCGACGTTAGGGCGTTGCGGCGGCTGGCCAAGGACGAGCCGGACCCGCGGCCGGTCGGGCAGCCGAGCGAGGGCGTCCGCCTCGGCCCCGAGCGAACGGAACGACGACGGCGTCCCGAGTCGGACGACGACATTGGCCATCCCCTCGCTCAGGCTTTGCAGGTCCTCCCCGAAGCGGGCAGTCATCAGCCCCAGCGGGGCCCCTTCGAGCCGCTGGACGAAGCCGCGGACGAGGCGGAACCCGTCCTCGAAGGCGAGCCACGGGTTGCGCTCTCGCCACTGGCCGCCGGCGGGGAGGCGGATCCGGCCGCCACTGATCCGGAGGTTGGCGATCCGGCCCGGGTAGCCGTTGAGGCGCGAGGCCGGCAGGAGGGCATGGAGCAGGGCCAGTCGCATCGCCGCTTCGACCGGCGCGGAGCGCAGATCACCTTCGATCCGCTCCAGGATCGCCTGTAGACCAAGCAGCTGGCGGGGCGTATGCAGATCGAGTAGCCCCTCGACGAGGGTGTCGTCGCCGTCGACAGTCGGGAACCGGTCGCGGATGACCCGCCAGGCCGGGCCGCGCGGGTCGGTGGCGGCGATCCGGGTGAGGTCCGCCTCATCGATCGCGCCGTGGCGCTGATCCGCGCCGCCGACCTGGTCGCGACAGACCGTGCAGCGATAGTGCTTGTGGACCGGGCGCGATCCCTCGCCGGACACCGTCTCCCAGACGATCTCGTCGACGACGACACTCCGGCCGCAGGTCGCGCAGCGACTGGCGTACTTCTCGCCCAGCCAGACCTTGAGCGCGGACTGCTCGCGTGGCGCGGCGGCGATGGCCTGGAACGCGGCGTCGAGATGGCGGACGTCGGGTGGCCGAAGGACGACTTCGGCCAGCAGCCGGGTCAACGGGCTGGTCTCCAGGGACGCTGCCCGGCGCTGGCGGTCGACCGAGGCACGGGCGATCCAGCCGCCCCGACCGTGGAGGTCGACGACGACATCGCCAAGGCTTGAGTACGCCTCGATCCGCGCCGCCACGAGCTCGGGTGGCGGCGGCGGCGCGAGGCGGCCGAAGGCTGGAAGCGAGAAGCCCGGCTCGCTCCGGATCGGAAGGTCGCGGCCCGCCATGACCGGCATCCTGCCACAGACTCGCGGTTCCGGCGAGTGAACGTTGGTGGTTCCCCAGACGTACCCTTGGGCGACCCTGCTCGAGCGACCGGAGATGCAGCGTGACCCACGGCGACCCCGCCACGACACCCCGCGACCGTCCGAGCCCTGCCGGCGCCGCCGACGGAGCCCGGGCCTTCCGGGCCGTGCGCGACGCCGTCGCGATCGCCGTGGTCGGCGCCGACGAGCCGCTCCGACTCCTGGCGGTCGCCCTGCTGGCCGACGGGCACGCCCTGATCGAGGACGTGCCGGGCGTAGGCAAGACCCTCCTCGCGCGGGCGTTCTCGCGGGCCCTCGGTCTCAGCTTCGGCCGGATCCAGGGGACGCCGGACCTGCTGCCCAGCGACGTCACCGGGGCGAGCATCCTCGACGG
>JBDTQW010000086.1:0-11076 GCA_039931975.1 Chloroflexota bacterium
GTCAACGAGCTCAGCCTCCATCACCCGACGCTCGACGACGTCTTCCTGACCCTGACCGGACACCACGCCGAGGCGGAAAGCGGCGACGGCGACGGCGGGGGTCCCGTCGGCCCAGCCGGTCGACCGACCCGCAGGCGCGGTCCGCGCGCTGGAGGGACGCCCGCATGACCGCGACCACCCGATCCGCCGTCGCGCCCGAGCCGAAGCCGTCGCGCCCTGCGCTGTACTGGACCCTGGCCGATGCCGCCGTCGTGACCTGGCGGAACCTGCTCCAGTACGTCCGCATCCCGCAGCTGCTGATCTTCTCGACGATCCAGCCAGTGATGTTCGTCGTGCTGTTCGTGTTCGTGTTCGGTGGGGCGATCGCGTCGAGCGTGCCCGACGGCAACTACGCCAACTTCCTGATGCCCGGGATCTTCGTCCAGTCGGCCGTGTTCGGTGCCACCGCGACGGGGATCGGCCTGGCCGAGGATCTCAGCCGGGGGATGATCGACCGCTTCCGGTCGCTGCCGATGGCCCGCTCGGCGGTGTTGGCCGGCCGGACCTTCGCCGACCTGATCCGGAACATCTTCGTCGTGGTGCTCATGACGGTGGTCGGCGTCCTGATCGGCTTCGAGCCGTTCAAGGCGGGGGTCCTCGCGTACGTACTGATGCTGGTCATCGTGGTCAGTTTCGCCTATGCGTTCAGCTGGATCTCGGCGCTCATCGGGCTGCTGGTCAAGGACGTCGAGTCGGTCCAGGCCGCCGGCTTCATCTGGATCTTCCCGCTGACCTTCGCATCGAGCTCGTTCGTCCCGGTCCAGACGATGCCCGACTGGCTCCAGCCGCTGGTCAAGGTCAACCCGATCACAGTCACGGTCGATGCCGGGCGGTCCCTGCTGAGCGGCACGGCCACGCTCGAGACCGTCCTGCCCTCGCTGCTCTGGATCGTCGTCATCGTGGCGGTCTTCGTGCCCCTCTCGGTCCGGGCCTATCGCCGGGTCTGAGGCTCTGTCCGCGCCGGGCGGTCGGCCGCAAGATCCATGGGATCGGCTGGATCCGTCGGATGGCGCCGGCCGTACGACTGAGCCTGCCGTCGGTCGTGATTGCCCCGGCCCCGTTCCTCCCGGTCCGCTCAACCACCACGGTCCCCACACGCCGCTGGAATGGGCGATCTACGCGGGGGTCGCGGCGGCGCTGGTGGGCGTGGCCATCTCGGTCGTCCGCCAACGGGACCTCGACGATCCACGTCCCCAGGCCCGGGTTCGGACGGGGTTCGGACGGGGTTCGGTCGGTTCGGTCGGGGTTCGAGGACGGCGCCGGGGGCTGGAGGGGCGGTCGAACGTGCCTGCCGGCCCAGAGCGGGGCGCTGGTGCGCAGGACGCGCCAACCGATCAAGGAGGCCCCATAGGGTCGCGGAGCGAGGTCTAAGGCCCTCCGAAGTCTCAGGGTCGCGCGCCACACGCGCCGGTTTCGACGGTTTCTGGATCATGTTCGCGGATCGGTGCACCGGACGCGCGGAAGAACCCGGCAGACGGCCCGGCCACGGAGCTGCATCCAGCTCGTTCATTGGTTGGCGCATACGACGCACGGCGGTCCGGGCGCCCCAAGGACGTACGGGAGACGCCTCGCGCCAACCCGGGGCGGCCAAGACTCGGTCGTCGGGGCAAGTCTCGGTGACCGACCGCAACAGAACCCGCTTCCGACCGGTGGATCGGCGGGATCCGTCCGTTATCGTGGCCCGGTGCTGCCCACCAACCGTCCGGACGTGCGCTTTCTGACCGCGCAGGCCCCGCTTGTGGCCAGCCGGCTGCTCCTCGTCGCGATCGTCGCGATGCTGTGGCTAGTGCCGGCCCAATCGGTCCTTGGCCACGTGGAACGGTCGGTGGGCAGCTACACCATCGAGCTCGGCCTCATCGGAGAGCCGTTCTTCCAGGCACCGCGCTCGGGGTTCGACGTCTCGATCACCCAGGCCGGGAGGCCGGTCGACGGAGTCGAGAAGACCCTCACCGCCCAGGTCACAGGCGTAGGCACCACCCGGACGCTGACGATGGTGGCCCGCGAGGAGGCCGGCCGCTACGAGGCCGAGTTCGACCCGTCGGTCGAGGGGACCTACGCGTTGCGTCTGGGCGGATCGATCGAGGGCCAGCCGGTCGACCTGTCCATCGACTTCCATCTCGTGCCCCGGGACGTGGCGCTCGGTGGCAGCACCGCGGAGCCTGCGCCGGCCACCGCCCCCGCCGGAACGCTGCCGCTGCTCCCGATCGCGGCCATCGGTGGCCTGCTGGTCGTCGGCCTGGGCTTCGCCCTCGTCCTTGCCAGTCGTCGGGCGACCACCGCCTGACCTGACCCGCGGTGCCTCAGGTGTCGTCGCGCATCCGTCGGGTGTTGGCCCGGCTCCCATCCTGCCTCCGGCGCGAAACGCCAAGCCGGCCGAACCCGAACGCGAGCCAGCCGAGCAGGACCGACCCAAGCCCGCCGCCCACGACCAGCCCGACCGCCTCGGGCGGCTCAGCGCGCGTTGACGACGACCCGGCACTCGGCGACGCGGGACCGCCGGCCGACGGCGCCGCGCTCGCGCCCGGGGCCTGCCCGTTGATCGAGCGCAGGTAGTTCACCAGGTTCCAGCGGTCAGTCTCCGACAGCGTGCTCGCCCGGGCCGGCATCCCGCCCGGCAGCCCGTTCGAGATCCACTCGTAGATCTGCCCGTCGGTGTGCTGGTTGACGTGGCCGCTGCGCAGGTTCGGCGGGCGGACCTGGGTGCTCCCGGCGTCAGGCCCGCCGCCGATGGCGTCCACGCCATGGCAGCGGGCGCAGGTCGCCTGGTAGACGACGCCGCCTCGTTCGACGGAGCTCACGGTGTTGGGGATCGGGTTGGTGAGCGGCGCGCCGCTCGAGCCGCCGGTCACGCTGAGCGCCCCGGCCAGCACGAGGATCAAGCCGGGGACGCCTGCCGCGATGGCCGCCAGCCGGGCCCGCGACGCCCAGCGCGGTCGTCGATCGCGAACGTAGAGCGAGAAGGCGAGCAGCAGGACCGCGACGATCGCGAGCTGGATGCCGACGACCGCCTCGACCGTGATCCCGCCCCCACCCGTGGACGACGGCGAGATCGAGAGGAGCGGACCATGGGGGATCATCGCGGACCGCCGATCATGAGCGCGGCGAGCCCGAGGGCCACGCCGGCCACGCTGGCCCCGATCATGGCCGGTCGCGACGCGTCGGGCGCGGTCCGGGGCAGTGTCCCGCCCGCAAGGGCATAGCCGAGCCCGACCACGCCCAGCAGCAGCAGCAGGATCGCCGCCGCCATCCCGGGATCTATCGGCGGCGTGTCGCGACCCTCGGAGATGGCCCCACCGTCGAGCGCGAACACGAAACGCTGGCGGGTGAGCTCGGAGCCGGTCGAGGCGGTCGCGACCACGGTGGCATCCCAGCGCGTGCCCGCCGGCAGGCTGACGTCGGCCACGAACCGCGGCGTCGGACTGTCGGCGGCCGGACGCATCGGGATCCGCGAGCTGCCGACGTCCTGGTCGAGCCGCTGGAGGACCAGCTCCACCAGGGTGCCCTGGGCCAGCGGCGCCGGCAGGCCGGCCTCGAACCGGTTGGGCCCCGGCCGGCCGGGCAGAAGCGCCAGGGATGCCGGCTCGGCCGAGACGACCGAGCTCGCGGCCGGAGCGATGGCGATCGACCGGTCCGCGCCGGTCGGCGAGCCACTGGTCAGGTTCGCCGTGATCGCCAGGACGGCCACGCCGAGGACCAGCTCGAGGAGCAGCCGCCGTGACAGGCCGAACCGCCGAATGCCGTCCCGCCCGCCGTCGAGATAGTTGACCAGCCCGACCGCCAGGGCGAGGAGGAAGACCACGACCTTGACCAGCAGGTTGAACCCGTACGGGGTCCCGAAGGCGAGCAGGTCGCGGGTCTGGACCCAGTCGGCGTAGATCCCGGTCAGCGCGATCAGGGTGACCGAGACCAGGGCCAGGGCCGAGAACCGCGGCACGACCCGCACGAGGGACCCTGGTTCGAGCCGGCTCGTGCCCCCGAAGTCGGTCAGCGCGCCCAGCATGACCAGGCCGCCCAGCCAGACGCTGGCGGCAGCGATGTGGACGATATCCATCGCGACCGGGATCGGCGAAGCGAAGGCCGATGCATGCCCCGCCGTAGCGGTAAGGACGAGCCCGACCAGCCCTGCGACCCCACCGAGGGCAAGTGCGACCGCGGTCCCGCGCGAGCCACCGAACCGCGCGACGACCAGGACGACGACCCCGGCCACCAGTCCCATCGCGGCTCGAGCGGCGAGGAGCTGCCCGATCCGGGTCCCGCTCGCGAAGGCGATGTAGTCCGTGCCACCGCCCGGGGCGGCGGCGGCCGGCACCGAGTCGGCCCCGACCACGAGGAGCAGGATGCAACCCGCTGCCCCGGCCACGAGACCGATCCCCGAGCCGTAGGCCATGCCCTGCGGAACCTCTCCGAGCGCCGGCCGGAGCACCAGCCACGCGAGGATCGCGAGTCCGAACGCGAGCATCGCGCCGCCGTAGGCCAGCACCTTGCCCTGAATCTCGGCCGCCGCTGCGCCTCCGGAGTGGCCCCCGTGCAACTCCCCGGTCGCCATGCCGGCCGCGCCAGGTCCACCGGCCGCCTGACCGCCGATCGAGATCTTGCCGACGCCGAAGGCCAGGAACCCCTGGGTCGTGTGCCCGTCGGCGGCCGACAGCGCCCGCCAGTCGACGGTGTACAGGCTGTCCAGCGGCATGTTCGTCCCGGGTAGGATGGCGGCGACCAGGATGTGTGGATCCGTCGGATCGGGCGCACCCACTCCGAGGAGGACCGCCCGGCCCGTGCCGTCGAGCAGGTCGAGCGAGGTGTAACGCGGGTCGATCGGCTCGCTGAACACCAGCCGGATCTCGGTCGGAGGCGCGGCGAGCGTCTCCCCGGCCCCGGGCTGGCTCGATGCGAGCTGAGAGTGGCCCAGGGCCACGAAGCCGATCGAACGGTCGAAAACCGGTCCGGTCAGGACGGGTCCGCTAAGCAGGACGGCCGCGGCCGCACCGAGGGTAAGGAGCGCCCTGGGCGCGACCGCGAGACGTTCCATGGTCGTCGAGCTTACGCCGCAGGCCGGCGCCGGCCGGCGAGGGCGACACCGAGTGCGACGAGCCCCACGATCAGGCCGGCACCCGCGAGGGCCAGCGCGACCGGCATCTGGCCGGCGGCATCCGCGCCTTTTTTGCCCTCGGCGGTCAACTCGGCGGCGGTGGCGAGCGTGACCGGGAACTGCCCGGATGTCGCCTCCTGGACCTCGTTGAAGCCGTCGGGGCTCGAGGTGAACGACTCGTCGATGGCGTTGCCCTCGACGGTGCCGAAGAGGTGGAAGGTGTACTTGCCGCCCGCCGTCGGGATGAACACCGACTTGTAGGCGCCCTTCTCGCCGAACGCGGCCTTGATCGGCAGGTCGCGCTTGGCCTGGCCGACGATCACCTCGGCCTTGAGCGTCTTCTCCAGTCCTTCGACCGGGGTGCCGCCCTTGTTGACGAAGAACTCGAGGCCGCTCTTCTGGCCGACGAAGACGGGCTCGTCGATGAGCCCGACCTCGAACGTGTACTCGGCGACCTCGCGCTCCTCGTGAGCGAGGGCAGGTGTCGCGAGCAGGACGATGAACAGGCCGGCGAGCCCGGCGGCGCCGATCCGCCGGACCGACGTCCGACGAGGCGCAGTGAGAGAACGCATCGGAAAAGACTCCCTGAGTGGCACCGGCGCGCCTGGCGCCGGGATCGTGCGACCACGCCCGCTCTCGACACGCGTCGGAGGGGAGGGCTCGCGGGACGGTCAGGCGAGTCGGGGCGGGGCGCGTCCGGCGTCGGGGCGGGTGAGGAACCGCGAGTGGGCGAGGATCGAGGCGACATCCACCCAGCGCTCGGCGGGCCGAGAGGCCTCGTGACCCCTTGGTCGCCCAAGATGCAGCCGTCCGGCGACGCGCGCCTCGAGGACCGCGATCCGCCACCGAACGAGGGCACCGAGCGCCGCGGCGACCAGCGTGACCAGCGCGATCGCCGGCAGGGCCAGCGGGTACTCGGGTCCGGCCAGCGCACCGAGCCCGATCAGGTGGCGATGACCGGCGATGTGCTCGATGTTCTCCTGGACCGTGAATGCGGTCGCGGTCAGGGCCAGGAGCGGTAGCCACAACGCGCGCAGGTCCTGGCGGTAGGACCGGGCCGGGCGCCCACCCTTCGCGGGTCCGGCGAGGGCGGAACGGCCGCCTCTGTCGCTAGGGCCCCGTCCTGCCGCAGCGAGGCGGCCGATCCGGACCGCCGACCACAGGCCCAGCAGGGTGACCGCGATCACGACCACGGTCGAGAAGATCGGCCAGTAGCCATCGTGGCCGCCGGCGCTCATGGCCTCGTTGAAGCCGGCTCCGAGCCCGTGCTCGGCCGCGAACACCGCGTCGTGCGCCAGCCACAGGCAGGCCAGCGCGAGCAACCCGAAGCGAAGGGCCGCGAGGACCCGGGCCGCGCCTGGGCTCGCCTGGAACGTCATCGGCCGATCATACGGGTGCCGCCAACGCCGGACGGCCGGCGCAGCCCGCATCTGGTGCGCCCGGACAACCTGTTCCCGCGGGCTATGGCGCGCCCGAAGGACTCGGGCCCCAGAGCCCGATGCCGGCGGCGCGCGCGATCTGTTGGGCCGCGACGAAGCGCTCCGCATATCGGACATCGGGCGGGTCGGTCTCGACCTGGGCGAAGCCACGGGCGACGAGCTCGAGGTCGACCATCATCCAGTGATCGCCATCGACCAGCCAGACGTAGCGCAGCAGGCGCCCGAAGCGGTCGGTCTCCGACACGTCCTTCTCGAGCACGACCGTTCGGCCTTCGACCAGGGCGCGGTTCGCGTCTCTGGCCTGGGGTCCGAGCCACTCCACCGGCGAGTCGGGCTTGACCGTCTCGGGCGTGTCCATGCCGATGTAGCGCAGCCGCCGGTCGTCGCCGCCGAGCCGGACGACGATCGTGTCGCCATCGACGACGCGCACCACCAGGGCCGTCTCGGTCGGCCCGCTCGGTCGGAAGCCGGAGTCGCCGATGCCCTGGATGGGCGCGACCGAGGCCAGGCCGGGTAGGCTCGGCGTGGCCACAGCGCCGGTATCGACGGCCGGCTGGCATCCGGCGCCGAGGGCGACCGCGAGGAGGACGACGATACGGGCGAACACGTGCGTGCGGCGGAGGATCGCCTGCCTCAGGAGGCGATCCGTCGGATGCCCTCGATCCGATCGAAGTCCCGATCGAATGAGGCGATGTTCTGCGGGCCGATCAGCGCCGCCGAAGCGGCCAGGTACGCGTCGACGAAGTCAAGCCCTCCGAGGCTGCCGTAAATCTCCAGGGCATGTTCGATGAGCCCCTGCTCGGCGACCACCAGGCCTTCGGCCATCACCAGCTGGGAGAGCTCGGATGCAACTGTCGCGCGATCGCGACCCAACCGTCGCCACAGGACGGACGCGACCTCGGCCATCACGACCGGCGTGACGAGAAGGCCAAGGCGCCCCTCCGCGACCGAGCGAAACAGATCGAGCGCGCGTAGGTGATCCGAGTGCGCGGGCCCAGCCAGCAGCGCTACGAACAGGTTCGCGTCAGCCCATGCGAGCGGGGATCGCACGCCGGCCAGATCACCGGCCCGAGGCACGCCGGGTTCCTCGCTTCTGAGTCGCGATGCGTTTCTCCTTCTCCATGACCGCGTCGACCCACGAGTCCCGGACCGCCTGCTTCCACTGCGCGCTCGTCGTTGGCAGGAAGACACCCGGCGCGGGTGCCAGGACGCCGGCGAAATCAAGGATGCTCCGGCGGCGACGAGGGACGAGCACGATGTCGCCCTCACGGTCAAGGAACTCGACATCGTCTCCGGGCTTCAACCCCAACCGGTCGCGGACCGCCTTGGGCACGGTGATCTGCCCCTGGGCGGTAATGTGTGCTCTTGGTCGCGTACTCTTCGCCGAAGTAATGACCATGGCTCACACATTACCTAGATCGCATCGTCCGGTCAAGGCAGGCCGGCCGTCCGTCCGAGGCCGGTAGACTTGGTTTCCCGTGACCACCGTCCTGCTCGTCCGCCATGGCCAGACCGCGCTCACCGCCTCGACCCTCGTCGGGTGGACGCCCGGGGTCGGGCTCGACGAGCGTGGCCGAGCCCAGGCCGCGGCGCTGGCCGAGCGGATCCGATCCGTCGCCCTCGACACGATCGTCAGCTCGCCCCTCGAGCGCTGCCGGGAGACCGCCCAGATCGTCTTCGCCGGGCGCGACCCGGCGCCCCCGTTCGAGCTCGACGAGCGCCTCGCCGACGTGCGTTACGGCGACTGGACCGGTCGCACGTTCAAGGACCTGCGGCGCGATCCGGCCTGGAAGGCGCTCCATGCCGATCGCTCGGCGTTCCGATTTCCCAACGGTGAGGCGCTCCACGAGATGGTGGCGCGGTCGGTGGCCGCCGCCCGCGGTTGGAACGAGCGCCTCGGGCCGGACGCCACCTACGCGATCGTGAGCCACGCCGACCCGATCCGGGCGATCCTGGCCGACGAGCTGGGCCTGGGCTTTGACGGCTACGCCCGGTTGGAGGTCGGGCCGGCCTCGCTGAGCATCGTTCACTACGGCTCGGCCGGCGCGACGGTCCTCCGGGTCAACGACAGCGGCAGCGATCCGACCGACCTCATCCCGCCGAAGAAGCAGGTGCGGGGTCCCAGCAACCAGCCGACCGACGGCCGCGAGGGGACGCCCGGCCAGATGTCGTAGAGTCAACCCATGTCCCGTCGCGTCTACACCTTCGACCTCCCCGACCGCTTCGTCGCCGGCACCGTCGGCGAGCCCGGCGGCCGAGTTTTCTTCTTGCAGGCCCGCAAGGGCGGCGACGTCGTGAGCGTGGTGCTCGAGAAGACCCAGGTCGCTGTCCTCGCCCAGCAGCTCGACGCCCTGCTCGACATCCTGTCCGACCGCGGGGTGGAGAGCGTCCCGGCGGGCGTTGATCCGGCCCAGGTCGACGACGGACCGCTCGGCGAGCCGCTGGTCGAAGCGTTCCGGGTCGGAGCCATGGCGCTGGCCTGGGACGGCGAGCACGATCGGGTGGTGATCGAGGCGGCGGCCATCCCCGAGGACGGCGAAACCTCGCCGGACGACACCGACGAAGACCCCGATGGACCCGACCTCGTCCGGATCCGGATCGACGGTCCGGCGGCACGGTCGTTCGTGGACCGGGCCACCCGGCTCGTGGCGGCCGGCCGGCCGGCCTGTCCGCGCTGTGGCGAGCCGCTCGACCCGCAGGGCCACATCTGCACTCGACCGAACGCCTACCTGAACTAGGCGTGGATGCGCTCCGCCTCCTCCGCGAGGGAGAGCTGGAGGTGCGCGGCCGGCTGACCGTGTCGTCCAACGCGGCGCTCGTCGGCCTGGTCAGCCTGCCGACGCCGGACGGCGAGCCGGATGCCATCCTGGGCACCCCGGACGGCCTCCTCGCGCAGCTGCTCGGCGACGACCCACCCCCACCCGGCCGGACCGTTGCCGCCGTCGTCCACAAGCCGATCGCCTTCGAGCGGCCGCTCTGGGACTTCCCGGACGGGACCCTCGCCCAGCGCGAAGTTGCGGCCTACCTGGTCTCGGAGGCGAGCGGTTGGGGGATCGTCCCTACCACGATCCTGCGCGACGGTCCGGCCGGCCCGGGGATGGTCCAGCTGTGGATCGATCAGGATCCGGCGATCGACGCGTGGGAGCTGGTCCAGGCGGACGACGCCCGGCTCCGCCCGATGGCCCTGCTCGACGCCGTGCTCAACAACACCGACCGCAAGGGCGGCCACATCCTGCCGGTCCGCGAGGGCGAGGACGTCCGGCTGTACGGGGTCGACCACGGCGTGTGCTTCTCGGTCGATCCCAAGCTGCGGACCGTGCTGTGGGCCTGGCGTGGCGGCCCGATCGCGGACGCCGAGCTCGACGTCATCGGCCGGTTGCGAGCGGACCTCGAGGGAGGCCTGGTGGCGGCGCTGGGCGAGCTCCTCGACCCGGCCGAGGTGGAGGCGACCCGGGCACGGCTCGATGCCCTCCTCGAGACTCGTCGGTTCCCGATGCCCTCGGCCGATTGGCCGGCTGTGCCCTGGCCGCCGTACTGACGGGTACCAACGGATCGCCGAGAGTGGTACGGCGGGGGTCTTCCCACTCTGCTCCAACCATGGGAGCGTGGCGCCACGCCGCGGAGTGGGAGGAAACGTGCCGATCCGGTTCGAGGCCTACACGTCGGACGGAGTCCGTCGAGGGGTCGCCACGGGCGAGGCCCGCTTGGGCGATCTGCTCGAGCTCGAGCGTGAGCTCGAGGTGACCTCGGGTCACCTCGCTCCACTCGACGGCTCGAGGCCCATCCCCGATCCACCCGGTGGCATCACCCTGACCATCGACGACCTGCTCGTCGTCGTCGCGCCGGCCGGTACCCCCGTCATCGTCCATCCGGCCTGGCACGAGGTCGCCCTTGTGTGCGGGCCGTACCTGGTCACCGGCCGGATGCCCACGATGCCGGGCTTCGATCCGGCCCGCGCGCTCGCACGTCCCACCGGCGAGTTCGTCCTCCTCGACCACGTCCGGCTCACCCTCGCCACGGCCCCCGACGGAGGCTCGATCGAGCACGAGCTGGCCTGGGTCAACCGCTATGTCGTGGAGCGGGTCGAGAGCGATCTCGAGCTGGGCTTCTTCTTTCCCGGCGCCGAGTCGCACATCGTCCAGGACGCCTACGTGCCCGGGGCCACCCTTCCGCTCGGACCGACGGATGCCGAGGCGGTGGAGGCCGAGGCGGTCCCCGCGACCGCCGCGGCGGGTGAGACGGGCGGCGCATAGCCGGCCGACCCTCGGGCGTCGGGGCAGGGCCGCTGGCCCGGCTTGCCCCCGTTCGCCGCTGGGTCCGGCTGGCCGCCCGATCACCCGGCCGCTGGCCCCCCGCGGGTCCGCTTTGCACCCCACGCAAGTTAGCCTGTCGGGAGCCCGGACACCACGGGCGATTCGGTCGATTCCTTGCGTGGCTAGCAAGAATCGAGCACGTACCGGCGTTCGGAGCCAGGGGACGTCGAGGCAGCGCGATTTCTTGCGTCGGACGCAA
>JBDTQW010000087.1:0-10995 GCA_039931975.1 Chloroflexota bacterium
GCGCGTCCTACTCGGCGGCCGGAGCCGCGGGCGTCCTCAAGGAGGGCGGCAGCGCACGGGTCAAGGCGATCGAAAAGCTCGTCAAGAGCGCGGGCGGGAAGATCGATGCCGCGTACTGGGCCCTGGGCGCCGACGACTTCCTGCTCATCGCCGACCTTCCCAACACTGCCGCTGCCGCAGCCGCGAGCCTCAACGTCGGTGCGAGTGGCGCAGCGAGCGTCACGACCTCCGAGCTCCTCACGGCCGCCGATATCGACGATATCGCCAAGCGCCGGATCAACTACCGCCCGCCGGGCGGCTGAGCCTCGGCAGATGCCCCGCCTCCAGGCCAAGCCCTTCGATCCTCCGGACGAGGTGCGAACCTTTCCCAAGGGTCGCGCGGAGGTCGTCAAGCTCGACGACGCGACGGTCGGCCGGGCATATTGGAGTCCCGGCTGGCGGTGGTCCACCGACCTCGCGCCGATCGCGGGGACGAGCAGCTGCCAGGTCCACCATCTCGGGCACTCCGTCTCGGGGATGCTGCACGTGGTTATGGACGACGGCCAGGCGCTCGACATCCCGCCCGACTCGATCTTCGAGATCCCGCCAGGCCACGACGCCTGGGTGGTCGGCGATGAGCCGTGGGTCACGGTCGAGTGGACGAGTGCCCGGCTCGTCGGGATCGCGCCCGAGGGGCCTGGCGAACGGGTCCTTGCGACCGTGCTTTTCACGGACATCGTCGATTCGACGGCCACGCTCCAGAGGGTCGGCGACAGCGCCTGGCAGGAGCTGATGCGCCTTCACAACGCACGTCTGCGCGCCGACTTGAACACGTTTCGCGGACGCGAGACGAAGACGACCGGCGATGGCTTCCTGGCCGTCTTCGATGGGCCAACGCGAGCGGTCCGCTGCGGTGTTGCGATGGTCCGCTCCTCGCAGGAGATCGGCCTCCCGATCCGGGTCGGGATCCATACCGGCGAGATCGAGTACGTGGGCGACGACATCCGCGGCGTCACCGTCCACGCAGCGGCACGGGTGATGGCCCTGGCCGGTCCCGGCGAGGTGCTCGTGTCCGCCACGACGCGCGACCTCGTCGAGGGCTCGGGCCTGGTGCTCGAGGGCTCGGGTCTCGCGCTTGAGGACGCCGGGACTCATGAGCTCAAGGGCCTCGCTGGCGGGCGGCAGATCTTTCGCCTGACGGCGACTGCGGTACGCTCGACCGAGCACTGAGTCCAGACCATTCGCGGCAGCGCCTCGAGTCAGGCGCCGGCCAGGAGGCAGACCATGGCGGCGGACACCGACCTGTTCGAATTGATCAACTCGCTGTCGTCCGAGGAGGAGCGGCTCTACGAGGAGGCCGCCGACGGCAGCGGCCTGGGCACCTCGGCGATCGCTCGGCTCGATGAGATCAAGGTCGAGCTCGATCGGATTTACGACCTGCTCCACCAGCGCCAGGCCCGACGGGCGGCCGGCATGGACCCCAACGAGGCCGAGCCACGACCGGCCGACGTCGTCGAGCACTACCAGCAGTAGATTGCTGGGGTGTAGTAGGTCGTCGCGGAGCGTTCTATCGAGCGTGAACGGCTAGGCTGTCATCCGCCGCCGGTCACCCTGAACGATGCAGAAAGCGATGCAGGGATGCGCCAGCTCGGACAGGCGACTAAGGAGCCGCATCAATGGCCGAAACGATCTGCGGATTCGAGGACACCAATGGGGGACCCTGTGTCTTGCCTCTCGAGGGGCACCCGCGTACTGAGCAGGGCGAGCTAGTGGAGCACGACGACGGTAAGGATGAGCCCGTTACCTTTCAATCGCCGACAGTCGGTCGGCTCGGCGGATCGCGTCCAGCTTGAGAGCGAGCTCGGTCAGGGCGTGGAGCTCGTCTTCGCCCTCACCGATGAGGTAGTCGGGGCGGCTCAGGCGGCCGATCGGTTTCGGCGACCGGGCGACGACTTCCCAGCGTTGTCGACCCGGGTCCCACGACGGCGCGGTCACCCGCCAGCCATCGGGCATCCAGGAATGAATGTCGTCCCAGGCTCGTTCGCGCGGGTCCATCGGCCCTGAGGGTAGTCCCTTCCGGGACGCGGAGTTCACGAATCGCCGGCGCCGGAGCCGGTCCCCCGAGCTGTATGGACGGGCGTCGCTGTGGGGTCGGCGAAGGCCCAGGTGGGACCGGTCCGGCGCATGGCCGATGGGACCTTCGTGGGGTGTACCCGCCCAGGGACCCGGTCTAGCGTCCGCGCATGCCAGCCACCCCGACCGGATCCCCATGAGGCCCCGCGCCGTGGCTGTCGCCGGCTGCCGGGTCGCGGCCTTGGCGGTCCTGGCGGCTGCCATCCTGTGGGTCGCAAACCCTGCCAGCCTGTGGGTCGCAGACCCGCGGATGCCATACGACCGCGCCAGGTTCTGTCAGATCTCGATCGACGCCGTCACCACTCTCTGGGACACGAGCTACCTGCGCGCGCCCTCGGACGAACGCTGTGCCGTCAGGGTCGGCCCACGGACAGTGGCCGCCGTCGTGGCCACGGGCGAGGCCGCCGCCCTGCTGGTCCTGGGCATCCCGTTCTGGCTCCCCTGGCGCCGACCACGGCCCTAGGCAGACGAAGGCCGTGAGATCACTCACCGTCGTAGAGGAGGGTGATGGCAACCGGCTCGTTCTGCCCGACCTGCGGCTCGCCGACCCCAGCCGGGGCTCGGTATTGCGCGAGCCAACCACTTCGGCCTCGGTTGCTATCGGGAATGTTGTAATAGTCGATCATCCACTCGGCCAAGCGCTCGTTGCGCTCGACGTCTCCCCAGCCGCCGTTGCCGTTCGAGCCGCTGAGGTCGCCGTGATAATGCTTGGCAACCCAAGATCTAGGAACGCCCGCGAGGCGCTCGCTAGACGGCGCAGGTTCATTGTGGAGGAGTCCGGCCAGCGCGCCCCCAGCCGGCTCACTTGAGGAATGCTATGCGCGTCCTACGGCCGGGGGCCGCTCTGATCATCGCCTTGGCCCTGACGAGTGGGGCCTGCGGAACTAGCACGGCACCGGCTGCGCCCAGCGCCGCGCCACCCGCGGCCCCCAGCGCGGCGCCATCCGCGGCGCCCACAGTCACGCCCTGCTGGGCGACTCAATCCTGCCCGACCGCATCGCCGGCGCCCACCGCGGCCCCTACACCGGTGCCGACCGCCGCTCCGGCTCCCACCAGTCCGCTCGTGATCAAGGGCACCTCGTCCCGCAAGACGAAGACCTACTCCCTACCCGTTATTGGCTGGGTCGTTGACCGCGGTGACCCTGACCCCATCGCGCCCTTCGACTACACCGTCACCGTCAGCGGCAAGTCCAAGGCGAACTACTCGGGCGACCGCTGCTACGACCTCGTCGCCGTTGTGCTGTACACGTCCGACGGCGGCTACGAGGACCTGCTCGTCAACGAGATTGTGCCCAAGTGCGGCAAGTGGTCGTTTGAGACTGAGGTTTACGCCCTCGGCTTCGGCGTCTACTACTTCGACGTGGGCGCTCCCGCAGGCGGCTGGACCATCACGATCACGCCGCAACTCTGACCCGCCCTGTTGATGGGCCTGATCTTGGGAGCCTGCACGGATACTGCCGCCCCGACCCCCTCCACGATCTATCTGACGGCGCCTCCTGCGCCGGCGTCCTCGCCCACCGCCACGCCGCCGTCGCTAAGGCCGCCGACAAGAAGCCCGCCTACAAGACCTTCTTTCGGGATGCCGAGGCATTCGACAGCAAGACCGTGTAAGTCAGAGGCAAGGTGATCCAGACGCTCTATGACGAAGCGTCGGGTGGCTCGGACTGCGCCAGCCTGTCGCCGCTGCTCGACGGAACGTCCACGGTTTCTCCGGGTCGACATCACCAAGGATGCTTACGGCTACTACGACGACACGGTGTATGACGACACGGTGTATGTCGTCGATCTGGCGAGCAAGCGCATCCTCGAAGATGACATCGTGGAGTTCGTCGGGGCCGGTTCTGGGCTGAAGTCTTACGAATCCACAAGGGGTGCAACCGTCACCATCCCGTCAGTGGTCGTCGGGAAGTACCTAGTGATCCACTGATCGCCACTGTCGCAGCGAGTCGCACGCTCACACGGTCGAGTTGCTACCGGTTTTCGGGGAGACCCGCGGACAAGAGTTAGCCAGCGGTCGCTCCGGCTCGGCTGGCCGCCGAGGCGGGATCGCCGTTCGGACGCGGAGCCGGGGTCAGTTGAGCTAGCGGAACCTGACACGCCACCCGCTGCACGAGCGGCCAATGGCCCGCAAGCCGAATCCCGCCCGGACCTACGAAGCTCGCCGCGCCGCCCCGGCGACCTACTTCTCGCCCAAATACCGCAGGACCGCAAGCACCCGCCGATGGTCCTCGGATTGTGGTTCGAGCGCGAGCTTCCCGAGTACCTGGCTGATGTGCCCTTCGACGGTCTTGACCTCCAGCACGAGGCGTTCCGCGATCCCCTGGTTGGATCTGCCCTCGGCCATGAGCGCCAGGATCTCGCGCTCGCGTGGCGTTAGCTCGTCCAGGGGCGAGTGCTCTCGGGAACGTCCGAGCAGACGACCCACCACTTCTGGGTCGATCACGGATCCCCCGCGAGCGACCCGGCGAACGGCATCCGCGAGATCGGCCACGCGCAACACGCGGTCCTTCAGCAGGTACCCGATCCCTGCCGGATTGTCCCGGATCAACTCCATCGCGTACCGCGTTTCCACGTACTGGGACAAGACCAGGATCCCAACACGCGCGTGCGCAGCGTGCTATCGCTCTGCAGCCGGGCGACGGACGTTCAACCTGCGGGACCTGCGCCCGCGAACTGCCGAGTTTACCGGCAAGCGCGACGCGTGGAATTCGGCGGTGGAAACTCGCAAGTACCTGGTTCGCCACCTAGCCCAGCTCGACGACCTACGAGCGAGGTCGATCGCGTGTGAGCAGCGAGATGCTCCACCTCCTTCAAGCCCGCCACTCTAGTCCTGGATAGGCTGCCAACTTGAAACCCCACGGCTGATGCCCGAAGGAGCCGGAGGTCACGCTGCACTTCGGTGATCCACCCGTTGAACAGGTAGAACCTACGGTGAAGGCCGCTTCCGTCGGGCCCGGCACTCTCGCAGCCGAGCGGCTTCGCTGGCGCGGTGCACCGCAACTTTCTGGCGCTCGCGCTCGGCGCGCAGTAGCTGCTCCAGAAACGTAACTCGGGCGATCACTTGATCGGCGCGCCGGTCCTGCTCGCGCTGAATGCCGGGCCCGCGCCCGACCGCTTCCAACCAGAGCGCGTCCAATCGCGCTAGGTCCGCATCCTCTATGTCTCTAACGCCCATCATGGCCTGCCTCACGGTTGCATCCAGAGAGCGCGCCGATTTGGACTCAGGTGGTCCGCACCGAGTTCAAATTGTTTTCGACTAGAGTCGGGGGTCGCCACAGCGCCCTCAGAAAAGATGCGGGGTGTTTCCGTTCACGTTTCGCCTCGATGCGTTGCTTGTTTTGTCTGTGTTCTTGGTCATTCGTCCGTTCGCCACAAGATGGAGCCAGGGGCCGCGGGGTCCCGGGTAAGGGCTAGCCCAACGAGGTTGCCGGGGGAAGGGGGGCGCAGCAGTCCACCGGGCCGGGCTCTACGGTCGCAGCACGAGGACGAGCTTGCCCGCGGACGACCGGGAGGCAAGATCCTCGTGCGCCCGACGTGCATCCTCCAACTGGTAGCGGGCGCCGATACGCACCTTGAGGCTGCCGTCCGCGATCCAGCCGAAGACCTGCCCGGCACGCTCCAGCAGCTCCTCGCGCGTAGCGGTGTAGTCGCGGATCGTCGGCCGGGTCAGGAACAGCGATCCGCTGACGAGCCGACGGGGGTCGATGGCCGGGGCGGGGCCGCTGGCCGAGCCGATCAGGACCATCGATCCCCGAGGCCGGAGCGCCGCAAGGCCCTCATCGAACGTCGTCCTCCCGATCCCGTCGAACACGGCCGCAACCCCTCGCCCACCGGTCAGGTCGCGGGCACGCCCGGCGAATCCGTCGTAGCCGATCACCTCGTCGGCGCCGGCCTCGCGAGCGAGCCTGGCCTTCTCGCCGCCCGAGGTCGTGGCAATCACCCGTCCGCCCCGGAGCTTCACGATCTGGGTCAACAGCTGGCCCACGCCTCCAGCGGCGGCGTGCACGATCACCGTGTCGCCGGCGGCCACCGGGTATGTCGTCGTCGCGAGGTAGTGGGCGGTCATGCCCTGGAGGATCGCGGAGGCGGCCAGCTCGGCGGACACGCCGGGTGGAATCGGGACCGCCTTCCCCGCGGGAACGAGGAGCTGCTCCGCGTAGCTCCCCTGGGCGGCGGCCCAGGCGACCCGGTCGCCGGCAGCGAACGCGGTGACCGCGGGGCCGATTGCCGAGACCATTCCTGCGCCCTCGATGCCGGCGATGAGCGGCGGCTGCCCACCCCCGGTTCCCTCGCGTTCGTAGACGTCGCGGTAGTTGACGCCGGCCGCCTCGACGTCAACAAGCAGCTCGCCGTCCCCGGGCACGGGTGTCGCCCGCTCCTGAAGTTCGAGTACGTCCGGCCCGCCGAACCTGGTCACCACGATCGCACGCATGCGCCGCATCCTCCTTGGCCCGGCCCGGGCGCAACCGTTCTCGAGAGCGTCGGCGCGACTAGAGGCGGACTTCAGCCAACGGTACCCGACCCCGCAAACATGGCTACCAGCAGTAGGCCGGGATCACGGCTGGGGGCGAGGGTCCTCGTCGGGTTCGATCCGCGGCGGGGTGAATCGGGCGTCGGGGCCAAGGCGGGCGTCGATCGCCGCCAGCCGCTTACCTGAGGTCGTCGCAGGCCGCTCGGCCGTCACGAGCTCCTCGTCATCATCGAGGTCGATCAGCCGGGCCGGCGTCTCAGCGATGGCGATGAGACGAGTGAGCCAGCGATGTGCCCGGCGCAGGACGAGGAAGAGGATCACGAGACTGCCGATGAACCACCCGATACCAACGACCGGATAGAGCGCGCGGGGCTGGCCGAAGAGCAGGAACGACCCGAAGAGGACGATGCCGAGGGCAGCGAAGATCAGGACACCGATGACCGCGGCCACTGGGAGCAACACGAGCAGAAGGAGGCCGGAAGTCAGTCGGTCGACGTCGTCGGCGACGTAACGGCGGACCTGCCGCTCGAGGATCGACGGCCGCCTTGGTGCATTTCCCATGCCAGGACGACGCCGGGGGACCTTCATTGTTGCGACGGTATCACCGACCTACCGGCCGGATCGTCCAGTGAGCTCGATCGGTGCTCGAACGTGATCCCACGGCCGACAAGCTCGGGGCTCAAGACCTGCGTTGCTTCGGACGATCAGGTGGCTGCCACGGTTCGGCGCCGTGCGAGTGGAATGAGCAGGGTCCCGGCGGCACCCACTGCGGCCAGAGCCGCTGCACCCCCGAACGCGGCCGGTATCCCAGTCACCCCGGCGACCAGCCCGAGCAGCATCGGGCCACCACCGAATGCGAGGTCGAGGAACAGGCTCGCCGTCCCCGAAGCTGCACCGCGCTCGGACGGGCGGACCCGGGCGAAGATCGCGGCGAAAAAGGCCGGAGTGGTGAAGGCCACGCCGACGGCCATGATCGCCGCCCCGGCGAGAAGACCTTCGACCGTAGGCACCGCTGCTGCCACGGTGAGCCCGACCGCAATCAATCCGAGGGCCGCCGCCGCGAGGGGAAACGGCGGGACCCGATCGGGCAGCCGAGCAAAAGCGATGCGGCAGCCGACCACGAGGAGGCCGAACTCCAGCAGCACCAGGCGCGACCCTTCCATGCCGAGGTCCTGGGCGTAGAGAGCCACGAATGCGAAGAAGCCGGCCATGCCGGCGATCCCGGTGAACAACCCCAACGACGGACCGATCGCTGCGCGGTTGAAGAGAGGCGCCGGCCCCTCACCGGCCCCCATGCCGCTGGCGGTCTCGGGCATCCGGGTCGCGATCGCTGCCGCCGCGAGAGCCAGGGAGGCTCCGCCGAGCCAGGCCAGCGTGAATCCGCCGGCGTCAAGCAAAAGCTCGCCGACGAGTGGCCCGATCGCGATGCCCAGATAGAGCGAGAGCGAGTTGAAGCTTAGGGCCTCGCCGGCACGACCGGGCGGTGCGAGATCGGCGACGACCGCGAAGCCAGCGACGAAGAAAAAGGCTTCAGCAACTCCCAACAGGAGACGTAGCCCCACGAGAGAGGCCAGGTCGGGCACCAGAACGTGGGCTGCGGTCGCGACCGCGAAGAGCAGCGCACCTCCGATGAGGAGCGGACGTCGCCCGCGGCGGTCGGCGGTGCGTCCTGCGAACGGTCGCAACGCGAGGGCTGTGATGCTGAACGCGCCCACCGCGAAGCCAACGCCGACTTCGTTCGCCCTGAGCGGTCCGGCTGCGAATAGCGGGGTCACCGGAATCATCAGACCCGCGGCCGTGAAGTAGGCGAATTCTGCTACCGACAGCGCGATAAAGGCCGGCGTGAACAAGCGGGTTGGCCCGCCTGGAGCAGGGCCCGGGTCGGTGGGTTCGACCACTCGGCTAGTCTACGCTCCGCCCAGCTGCGCGATGGTCGTGTGGCACCAAATCCTTCAGGTCCACATCACCCC
The DNA here is from genome assembly GCA_039931975.1 of Chloroflexota bacterium. Taxonomy (GTDB): domain Bacteria; phylum Chloroflexota; class Limnocylindria; order Limnocylindrales; family CSP1-4; genus Chersky-267. Next base: position 8,554 of record JBDTQW010000087.1, read on the forward strand.
GACATTGGGGTGAACCCTGATGGCGAAATCAGGGTCCTACCCGCGACAAATGCGATCAGCACCCGATAGGCGACCCGTCAACCCCCTAGGACGATGGTACCGACGGGGCGCCGGACTGCGGCGCCGCGGGACCGGGCCCCGATGGGGGAGCGTGCTCCCCCTAGGCGGCCTACGCAGCCTGAAAGAGCGGGGGGAACATGGGCCATGGCCGAGCAATCGGGCCCTGGAGCAAGTAAGGAATCTGGTCAATGGTCGCGGGCGAGCCAGCCCGTGGCCACCGGAATGGAGCTCGTCGCGGTCCCGTCGGCCCCGGCCACCGACGCTTCGGAGCTGGCCGTCGACCCGGCGACTGTCGCGACCTACCGCAGCCTCATCCAGAAGGGTTTCTCGTCTGAATCCGCGGCCAACCTGACCGCGTTCATGTGCGGCATCCAGGTCGCCGACGTCCACTGGAAGCTCGTCGAGGTGAATCGACTCCTATTCCTGCGGCGACTCGCCCGGACCGGCGCCTGGGGCGCCTCGGATGGGGCATCGGGCCCGACCCACTGACAGGTCACTTGTAAGGAGCGAGGCCCACTCTCGCCCCAGCGACACATCGAATCCATCCCCTGACGCGGCGCCGGAGCCTCCTCCCCGGCGCCGCTTCAGTTTGAGATGGTCACCCGCGACCCTCACCCGTTCGGCGATGCGCCGCCAATGCCTCGGCGTAACGATCCCTGAGGGCCTTGAACTCCTCCATCAGCCCTACAGCCTCGGGGGACACGGGATCGGCAGCCTCGAGGCGCCGCTCGACAGCCCGCCACTGGTCGAGGATCGCGCCGAGATCCGGCGCCGGAGTCGACTCGTTGATCGTCGGCAGCCGGGCGCCAGCTGGCGTAGCCGAGGCTTGTTCAGCCTTGATCTCTTCCTCGCGAGCCAGGCTCAGGAGGGCTTCGGCGGCGATCCTGACGTCCCGCGCGAGAGCCGGGAACGCAGGGTCGGCAGGGCGAATGCCGCGCTTCAGGCGCTCACGCGCATCGACCTCGCGAATGGCGATGATGAGTCCGTCCGACGCTCCGCGCAGAACGTCTCGAATGGCGTTGGGGTCGTCGCTCAATCTCGCCCTCCTCGGTTGGCCGCATCGCGGCGCCCACGAAAGGCTAGTGTGCACGACTGTTCCCGGCAAGAACAGACGAAGGAGTCCGGTTTCCGCCGAACCCGGGCGCCAACGGGGCCGCCGCCTCGGGTCGCGGCGCCCGCCGACGGGGCCGCACCTTCGGGTCGCGGCGCCCGCCGACGGGGCCGACATCGGGATCAAAGACCCCGGCTCGTCCTGTCTGACCGGCCGGGGTCCTTGTTGTTCGAGCCGGAGAGACGTGTCGGGCGAGCCGACCAGCAAGGCTAGGCCGCGCCGGTCAGGTCCTTGAGTCGGGGCAGATGGCGATTGCCCACATCGATGCTGGTCACAAGGTGCCAGTTGAACAGGACGGTGGAATCGACGGCTTCGCTGAGCGGCTGCGGCACGCCCCGAAAGCTCAGCTGCGCATCGGTCAAGGCGACCATCGGCGGTCGGCGACTCAGGGCGACTATCGGGTCGGCCCCGGGCGTGACGTGGACGTTTCCTCGGAGACCGAATTCGCCGAGCTGGACGGAGATCGGGACCGGCCGCATGTGGCGTCGGCGACCGGGATTGCCGCGCGGTCCGCTCGCCTCGACGAGGAGGATCTCGTCGCGGGTGAGCGACAGCTCGGCGATCTCCATAACCGGACCGCCGTCGAGGCCCTGAGCGAGGACATCGATCAATTCCAGGTCGTCGTACAGGTTGAGCATGTCGCTCAGCCGATCGCCTTCGAGCGCCAATAGCCCAGAAAGGCGGCAGTCCTCGGCCCAAGCCGAGAACTGGATCATCGGGCCAGCCGCGGCTCTGCTCTGCGCGTCGGGACGAGGGGACGACGGTTGCTGGAAGACGAGGCGCATCTTCCGACCGAAGATCTCGATCATTGCCCGACTATCGGGTACCCGCGCCCGGTCGGCCTATGGCCCGTTCGGGCTACCGAGTCCCGGTCGGGCCGTATTCCGTGCCGCCAGAACGCCAGGCCCGCGCGTGGGGGCTCTGGGCGCCGCCGGGCCGAGCGTTGGTCGCGGACTTGACTGCCCGCCGTTTGCCGCCCGCTGGCCTGGCTGGCCGCGCGGATCGCCGTTCAGGTTTGCACCCCACGCACATAAGCGTGTCGGGAGCCCGGACGGCACGAGCGATTCGGTCGAATCCTTGCCTAGCCGGCAAGAATCGAGCACGAACTGGCCTTCGGGAGCCACGACGGCGGTTTTGTTGCGTCGGGTGCAAGGGATCGACCGGCTCAGGCCCTCATAACGACCTTACTTGCACCAGCCGCAAGGTGCGCCGGGTTCTTGCGCGGGAGGCAAGATCCTGACCGATTTCGGCCCGGCGAGGAGCCTGGGGCC
>JBDTQW010000088.1:0-10936 GCA_039931975.1 Chloroflexota bacterium
CCATGGTGACGCCGTGGCGCAAGGGGGCCAACGACGCGCCGCGATTCCCGGCGCCGCGCGGACGAACGCGTCGCTTGCCGAGGGTCGACCGCGACGCACGAGCATCACCAGTCGCATCGTCACCGGGGAAGATCACGTAGGCGTATCCTGCCTCTCGCCCGACCGGGCTGGGTGGGACGCAGGACGGTGGCGCGCAAATGTTCATGCTGGCCCGGCAAATGTCCAGGCTCATCGGCATTGCTGTCGTCGCGTGCATGGTCGTTGCAGCCTGTAGTCCTGTTCCCCCGCCCTCGGCGTCTACTCCTACCCCTGCGTCTCCGTCTTCGTCAGCCTCGCCAGCGTTCGCCGACACGATTCGGGTCGCTCTCACGGACTTCGGTGGCGCTCCCATGTTTCCGTTCAACAACGGGACCGCGCCGGTCGGCGATGAACCCAGGGCTTCGACCATCAACAACTTCCTCCATGATGCCCTGTATCGCTGGGATCCCAACCTCCGGCCGACCCCCAGCCTCGCCAGCTCGTGCGCGCCCTCGCCGGACGGCCTGACGATCACTTGCAATCTGATCCAGGCCGCCTTCTCGAACGGCCAGCCTTTGACCGCCGCCGATGTCGCGTTCACCTATCGGCTCATGGCGATCCACACGCCGATCGACCTGCCACTCTCCGGGCGGCCGTGCGTCACAGACGTCGGGCTCGGGTGCCTCTCAGACGTCCTCGATTCGGCGGAGGTGGTCGATCCGCTCACCGTTGCGTTCCACCTCAAGCGGCCGAATGCGCAATTCGTCGCCCTCGCTCTGCCCGGCGTCTGGATCGACTCCGAAGCCGCGGTCCGGGCGGCCTTCGAGGAGGTCCGGTCCAAGGCGTCGGTTGTCGGCGCGAAGGTGCTCCAGGCAGGCGCGGACCGGGTCGCGAAGGAGCTGGCCGGCGATCAGCCGAGCTGCGAGGGGCTCCTGCCGGAGGCAAGCCAGCTCGTTGCCCGGACGGGCCTGTTCCTGCCCGATCGAGCCGAGTACTCCAACTTGAGCGGGGGCGCCTTCGATGCTTGTTCCTACGCGGGGACCCTAGGTGGCGAGCTGACGATGGCCGCCGCCAGCCTGGCGGCGAACGATCTGACCGCGATCGCGCTCGTTTATCCGGCCCTCCAGCTTGGGCGTGCTCCGGTAGGTGCAGGCCCGTACATGGTCACGGCTTACGAGCCGAACAAACGGCTCGAGCTGAGCGCGGTTGACAGCTACCACGGCGGCCCACCGCAAACCAGGCATTACGTCTTCCTGTTCTATCCCGACGAGCCCGCGGCGGCCAGGGCGGTGGCAGAGGGCAGGGCCGACTGGGTCGAGCTCCTGTTCAGCGGCCCGTTCCCAGGGCTGACCGACCAAGCCAACGTGCGTACCGGGAAGGCTCCACAACCCATCTACCTGTCGCTGACCTACAACGTCCGACCCGGCCAGCTCTTCTCGGATGTCCGGCTCCGGCGCGCGATGGAACTGTGTATCGACAAGCCTGCCATCGCGGCTGCCGCGACCGGGGGAAACTACATCATCGCCTACGGGGAAATCCCCCCCGGGTTCTGGATGTACGACGAGGCATTGCCGACGCCGACGCGGGACGTGGGCGCGGCGAAGAAGGAGATCGAGGCGAGCGGCTGGCAGCTCGGTTCAGATAGCGTGTACCAGAAGGCCGGCCGCCGCCTGGCGGCCGCGATCTACGCCCGGACCGACGACACGGAGCGGGTGAAGTTCGCGCAGATCCTGGCCATCCAGGTCAAGGCCTGCGGGATCGACATCCGCGTCGTGCAGGGCGACTTCGGTGGCCGCCTCCGCTCCCTATTCACATGGCCCAATACGACGCCCGACACCAATAAGCCTTTCGACCTCAACCTCTTTGGTTGGATCAGCAGCTGGGACGCCATCATGCCTCGGTTCCAGAGCGACGAGATCACTCGCCGGGGCCATCCTGACGGATTGAACTCCGGCGGTTTCAGCAATCCCCGGATCGACTCCTTGTTCGACGAGCTCGTAAGCACATACGACGTCGATCGGCGCGCTGTGCTGTTCCGCGAATACCAGGAGGCGCTCGCCCAGGAGCAACCCGTGCTCTTCGCCTACCACTACGTGCGCCTCGTCGCTGCGGCTAACGGACTCACAGGTGTCGACGGGCCGCTGGACCTGAACCGGCCACTCTGGGCCACCAGGCCGGAACGCATCGTGCTCCGAGCCGCGACGACACCATGACCGCCGCCTGCCGCGCTCAACGCAGCATCAACACCGACGTTTCGCGCCACCATGAGAACAGTTTCGCCCAGGCCTCGTCGCCCCGCCCGGCCCTCGCGAGGATGTGGGCCCCGTCGTACGTCCAGGCGACCCGTGAGCCGCTCACGCCCTCGCGGTGGCACACCAGTCTTCCCGAGAACCCGGCCGCATCCCACAGCTGCCACGCGCTGGGCTGCTTGGCGCAGTCGCCCTGCTCGAGGTTGAACTGACGCTGGATGCCGAGAGCGAACGTGTCCATGCTGGCCTTTTCGGGGAACTGATCGTACGTCACCGATTCGGCATCGGACAACGCGTCCAGCTGGCAGTGGATGCTGGCCGACGCGCCCGGGGCTGCCTCCGCTGCAGAGGCTCGCGCGCAGTTGCGATCGTCGGCTCCGCGGATGTTGACGGGCAGCCGGGAAATCATGTCGCGCTCGGCGATATCCGGGTAGGCGTCCCCGGCGGACGGCGACGAAGCGGCACCGACGATGGTCCGTGGGGTGGAGGGCGACGCGATCGGGCGCTGGCTCCCGCTCGAAAGGGCCGCTTGTCCGACGAGCCCAAGGGCGATGGCGACAACGACGAGCGCGGCGGCCGCCAAGCGTGGCCCGACGATGCCCCGCAGCCGGTCACGGAGCGAGGGCGAGACGGTGGTGGTGCCTCCGACCTGGACCCGGTAGAGCGCGATCGGCTCGGCGATTCCCTTCAGCTTTCGGGTGCCGATCGGGGTGAAGCGGAACGGCAGCATCGTTCGGGTCAGGCCGCGCACCGTGTCGCTGACGAGGAGCTCACCCGCCTTTGCCTGGGCGCAGATGCGCGCGGCGATGTTGACCGCCGAGCCCACAAAGCCTTCGTCGGTTTCGGCCGTCTCGCCGGCGTGGACGCCGACGCCGACGGCGATCGGCTGCGCCCCGGCCTCCTTGTTGGCCTGCCCGGCAGCCTCGAGGATCGCCAGGCCGCAGCGGACGGCGCTGCTGGCGGACCCGAAGACGACGTAGAAGCTGTCGCCCTCCGTTCGGATCTCGGCTCCCGCGTGCTGCGCGACGGCTTGTCGGACCAGGGCCCGATAGGCCGTCAGCAGCTCGGCCGCGGCGTGATCTCCGTGCGTCTCGACGAACCGGCTGTACTCGCGGAGATCGGCGAACAGGAAGCCATGCGACTGCGAGGGCGGAATGGCGATCACGAACAGCTCTCCAGACCCGGGGGCCCGAGGGCCCTGGCCGCAATGGTAGGGCCTACTCAGGCGGCGTCGAGGCGATCTCCGGCGGGGTCTCTGCCGAACGCTCTCGGAACCCCTACGGCGCCATTGCTGCCGGGCGAACCACACGTCGCCGGGCCCGGCGTGGCTGTTGCCCCCGCCCCACAGGAATGAGTTACATCGCAAAACCGCCACAACTGACGACGGGCAAGCCAGGCCGCTTAGGGCCATAATCGAGCGCGAACTGCCGAAACACGGGCGGGAGTAGCTCAGTCGGTAGAGCGTCAGCCTTCCAAGCTGAATGTCGCGGGTTCGAGACCCGTCTCCCGCTCCACCGTCTCTCTTCCGCGCTCAGACGTGGGGCGTTCGCCTACGCGGAGCCAGTCCGTTCGCTTGCCTGGGCGACCAGCGCGGCCGCGCGCTCGACCTCGACCTGCGCGCCCAGGGCTCTGAAGGTTTCCAGCGCCGAGCGGGCTGCGGTCGCCGCCTCGGCGGGATCGCCGGCAGCGAGATAGGCCTCGCCGAGCCACAGCTCGGTCCGCGCGCGCTCCCAGGGGACTTCGAGCCCGGCGAAGTGATCGCGGGCGGCCGCCAGACTGCGCACGGCGCGTTCGTGGTCGCCGGCCGCCAGCGCCGCCTGTCCCTCCAGGCGGTCGGCGACGGCCGGAAGGAATCGCAAGCCTGTCCGGTCTGCCCAGTCGCGGGCCTCGGCGACGACGGCGGCCGCCTCGGCCCACGCCCCCTCCGCCGCAACCAGGTCGGCCCAGCCTTCGAGCGTCAGATCTCGGTTCTGGATGTCGCGGACCGGGTCCTGCACGGACAAGCGAGCACGGGCTTCGCCGAATTCGCCCCGCCGGATCAGGGTCATGACGATTCACAGACGGGCCCCGGAGATCCCCAGGTTGCCCTGGACGACCTGGGAGCTGTCGAGCTGCTCGATGTATCGGTCCGCGGCAGCGGGATCGCCCGTCACCTCGCTCACATAGGCCGCCACGCCGATCAGTCGATAGGCGTGGTAGCGCAGCACCTTCTCGCGATCGGACAGGCCGAATGCCGCCTCGACCTCGGCGAAGATCCGCCAGAACTCCTCCCACTGGCCCAGGCGGAAGGTTGCCACCGCGTAGAAGACGCCCGGAACGTAGTTCCCGACACCCTTCTCCAAGCCGCGCGCCAGGCCGATCGCCCCCAGCTCGGACGCTCGTCGGTAGTCGCCGATGTGGGCAAGCAGCCAGGCACTCGTTCCATAGATGTCGACCACCTCGACCAGGTCGTCCAGTCGGGGAACGAGGAGGAGTCGTTCCTCCTGGGCGTCCAAGGACAGGCCGTACCCACCAAGCAGCACCCCGGTGGCGCCGAGCGTGTCGAGCGCAGCCGAAAGCAGGTCGGCCCGGCCCAGTCTGCGGGCCATGGCGACCGCCTCTTCGGCGGCGGCTCGATCCTTGTGCACCCGCTCCATGTCGGTCTCGGCCTCGGCGAAACCCCAGGACCAGGCCCCGCGAGCCATGAGGAGTCGCACTCGTTCCTCGCTGTCGCCAGGATCGAGCATGGACAGACCGAGCTCGAGGTATGGTGCCGCCTCCGATCGGCTCGGCAGCTGGCGCATCAGCCCAGGCCAACGGGTGGGGATCGCGAGGAGGACGCCGGCAATGCGCGCCACCGCCCGGCGGTCGGCGTCACCGACCGGGCCGGCGCTCACCCGCAGGTCGATCGCCTCGTGGGCAGAGCGCCAGGCTCCGCTTCCGTCATCGGCCCACAGCTGCATGTTGACCAGGATCTCCAGACCCCTGGCCCGCTCGAGCGGGCCCTGCGCCAGTTCGAGGCCCACCCGAACGCGTTCGCGGGCGCGCTCGGTGGCCAGGTGGCGAGCCGCCTCCTCGCCGGCCTCGAACAGCAGATCCACCGCACGCGCCCGGATCAGTTCGCGCCGGTCTGGCTCGACCTTCGCCCACGCGGTTGCCCGCTCGGCCTCGGTGTAGTGGTGAGCCAGCAGCTCGACGACCTCGATCCGGCGCTGCCCGACCACCTCCTCGATCCATTCCGCCACCCGCAGATGAGCCGCCGCCCGGTCGCGCTTCGGGAGGCTCTCGTAGGCGACATCGCGGACGAGCGCGTGCTTGAAGATGTACTCCGGCTGGCCCGCCAGGGTGGAGCCGAGACGCAACAGGACGAGGTCGCGCACCTCGAGCCCTCGCAGCAGGTCACCGACCGGCGCGTCCGCCCCGTTCAGGAAGCGGCCGACGGGAGCCGGCCAGAACACGCGACCCACTACCGCGGCTGCCTGGAGCGTTCGCTTCTCCTGGCTGTCGAGCAGGTCGATGCGGGCCGCGAGGACCGCCTGGATGGTGTCCGGGATCTCGACCTCCGTCAGCGGAGCGTCAGCCCGCCAGCCGTCCTTGCTGCGCACGATCCGTCCCTGGTCGATCAGGTGGCGGATGATCTCCTCCACGAAGAACGGGTTGCCCTCGGCGCGCTCGACGATCCGCTCATGGAGCGTGCGGGGCAGGTCCCCGATCGAGAGGAGAAGGTCCAGGAGTCGGCTCGTCTCGCCCGCCGGCAGCGGGTCGAGGAAGATGCTGGAGAAGCTGCGTCGCCCGCCGCCCCAGCCTGGGCGGCGATCGGTCAGGTCGGGCCGTGCGGGGCAGAGGAGCAGGACGCCGCCCTGGATGCGCTCCGCGAGCTCGTCGAGAAGGTCGAGAAGCGCTCCGTCCGCCCAGTGGATGTCCTCCACGATGACGACCAGCGGCCCGGTGGTCGCCAGGGCAGAGAAGAAGCTTCGCCACGCCGCATGGATCTCTGCCCGGAGCTGCTCGGGATCGAGTCGTCCGAATTCGAATCCTGGCACGGATATCCCGACCGTGTAGCCGAGCAGGGCGGTAGTCCGAACAGGGTCGGCGGCGAGCTCCGCCGTAAGGAGTCGCTGTCCCAGGCCCTGTAACTTCCCGAGCGCTTCAGCCGGAGGGTCACTGTCGAGGATGTGCGCCTCGCTCTTCAGGATCTCGGCCAGCGGCCAGAACGTCACGCCTGACCCGTAGGACAGGCATCGGCCCCGGACCACCTTCGGCGCCGGCGCCCGTCGGGACAGGGCGTTCAGGAACTCCGCGCTTAGCCGGCTCTTTCCGACGCCGGGTTGCCCATACAGGGTCACCAGGTGTGGTCGCCGGTCCGCGGCCACCCGCTCGTAGACCGACGTGAGGAGCTCCATTTCCGCGTCCCGACCCACGAGGGGCGCTCGTAGGCCGGGAACACCACGGTCGCTCGCTTCGGTCGACTCGCCCACCAGTTCCTGGACCTCGACGACCGCCGTCTTCCCGCGAACCTGGCGCGAGCCCAGCGCGCGGTACTCGAACGTCGGTGCCGCTGCCGCCGTCCTCTGGCCGACCACGATCTGTCCCGGCTCGGCCAATTGCTGGATACGCGACGCGACGTTCACCGCGTCCCCGGTCACCATCCCCTCGCCCGAGCGGGGGGAGGTCGTCGCGACCACCTCCCCGGTGTTGATCCCGATCCGAACCTCCAGCTCCGACCGGCCCTCCGCTCGGAGCCGCTCGTTCAACTCCTGGAGTCGGTGCTGGATGCGCAACGCCGCGCGGAGCGCGCGCGTCGGGTCGTCCTCATGAGCGACCGGCACGCCGAAGACGGCCATCACCGCGTCGCCGATGAACTTCTCGACCGTCCCGCCCTGGCCCTCGATCTCCTCACGGCTCAGGGCGAAGTACTCGCCCATCAGCTCGCGAACCACCTCGGCATCCAGGGCCTCCGCGAGCCGGGTCGAACCGCTCACGTCCGCGAAGAGCAGGGTGACCAGCTTCCGCTCCTCCCCGGCGGGCGCTGGGCTCAGCAGCGCGGAACCGCAATACGGGCAAAAGGCGAAGCCTTCCGCGACGTCGCGGCTGCACGAGGGGCAGACGATCACGCGCAGAGTCTACGACCGCCCGGGTCGGGCGACCGATCGAGCACCCTTCGGGCCCTGGGTCCACGACCCTCGATCCCGCTCGCTAGACTCGGGCCCGTGCCCGGAGACGACCGATCGTTCATCCGGCCGGCGACGCCGGCCGAGCTCGCCGACGTCCCCGGGATGCACGCCGCCAACCGCAGGGCCTGGGACGAGGCCGCCGAGCGCTACGAGGGCTGGCTGGCCGAGGCGATCGAGCTGATCCGCTCGGGCGGGACCAACCTGCTCCCGCCCGAGCTCGAGCTCATCGGCGATCTCCATGGCCGCTGTCGACGGGCGATCCACCTGCAGTGTGCCGGCGGCCGCGACAGCCTGTCGCTGTGGAACCTCGGGGCCGAGGAGGTCGTCGGCGTCGACTTCAGCCCGCGGATGCTCGAGCTCGCCGAGCGGTTGACCGTGGCCACGGGTGCTCCTGCCCGCTGGATCCTGGCCGACGTCCTCGACACGCCCCACGAGCTCGATCGCACTGCCGACCTGCTGTACACCGGCCGCGGATCGCTGATGTGGCTGGGCGACCTCGACGCGTGGGCCGCCGTGCTGGCCCGACTGCTTGCGCCCGACGGACGGCTGGTCTTGTTCGAGGGGCACCCCGCGGAGTGGCTGTTCGACGTCGATGAGGACGGTCGCTGGTTCCTGACCGAGTACGACTACTTCGGCGGCCCCGAGGCGTCGAAGGGCTGGTCGCCGGAGTACATCGACCGGCTGTCGATCGGTGAGGCCGATCAGACCTGGAAGTTCGCCCGGTCGTGGACGCTCGGGGAGATCGTCACGGCGCTGCTCGGGGCCGGCCTCCGGCTTGAGCGCGTCGCCGAGCATCCGACTGACTGGTGGGGAGGCCATGCCGACGTGAGCGCCGCCGCGCGCGGCCGCGTCCCGCTCTCGTTCTCGATCCTCGCCCGGGGACCGCGCAGGGGACCTACTTGAGCGGCGCCATCCGCGGCACCGCCGAGCCGGCCAGCCGTTCCTCGAACCGCTTCGCGGCCTGGTCGAGCTTGTCTAGGTGCTCGGCCAGCCGACGACGGGCATCCTCGGCGGCTGCATCAAGCCCGGTCAGCTCGAAGATCCGCCAGTGGCGGATAACGGGCAGCAGGACCTCGTCGCGGTGGACGCGCAGGTCGTAGATCCCGGCCTTGGCGATCTGGGCTGCCTTACGGATGAAGCCGGGAATGCCCGCCCCGGGCATCTGGAAGGCGAGGACCTCGTCGACGATAGCCCGGACGGCGGCCGACGGCTCGATCGTCAGCGCGGCCGAGATAATGTCCCGGTAGAAGACCATGTGCAGGTTCTCGTCGGCGGCGATCCGGACCATGATCCGATCGGCCACCGGATCATCCGAGTAGCGACCCGTGTTGCGGTGGGCGATCCGGGTCGCGAGCTCCTGGAACGTGACGTAGGCCAAGCCATGGAGCGTGTCCGGCGCGTCGTGGTCGTAGCCCTGCATCAGCTGGGTCATCCGGCCGCGCTCAAGGGCGATCGGGTCGATGTTCCGGGTGACGGTCAGGTAGTCGCGCAGGACGATCGCGTGGCGACCCTCCTCCGCGGTCCAGCGCCCGACCCAATTGAGCCAGGCCCCATCGCCATCGCCGAACATCCCGTGGATGAGCCGGTGATAGCTCGGCAGGTTGTCCTCGGTGAGCAGGCCGATCTCGAACGAGGTCTGGGCCACGCCTGTCAGGCGGGGCTGGTCCGGCGACCAGGGCTCCTTGTCGAAGTCGCGCCCCAGGCGGTACGGGATGTAGTCGTGGGGGAACCATTCCTGGGCGACCTTCTCGTGCCGATCGAGCAGGCGAGCGGCTTCCGGTTCGAGCTGGATTAGGAGGCCCGTCTCATCGTATTCGGCGGCCACGGTGGGTCCGGCCCCGGTCGCGGCGGCGTCTGGCTGGGAGGTCATCGGGGATCCGTTCCTGGGTGGCGAGCCGAAGGCCAACGACGCGCCCAAGCGGGCACGTCCGGCGACGACAGGCGCGAGCCTAACCCGGACAGTCCGGCATGAGCGCGCAGATACGTGCATGCCTGCATGGAGCTCGCAAGCCGTAGGGCACGGTGCAAGACGAATGCAACCGCGCTCCGACCGGCCAAGGGCTCGCCTGTCGTGACCCGGACGCGACGGTAGTCCGTACGCGCCGATCCCCGGCGTCGACCGAATCGCACGCGGCCCAGCCGCCAGGAGGACCACAGATGGCGCGAATCGAGCGCTCGATCGAGGTGGATGTCCCCGTCCGCCTCGCCTACGACCAGTGGACCCAGTTCGAGGACTTCCCGCTCTTCATGGACGGCGTCGAGTCGGTGGTCCAGCGTGGCGACAAGTTCCTCGACTGGACGGCCACGATCGGCGGCCAGCACAAGCAATGGACGGCCGAGATCGTCGACCAGACGCCCGACCGGCGGATCGCTTGGAAGGCGATCGATGGGACCGAGAACGCGGGGGCGGTCCTCTTCGAGCTGCTTGGGCCCGACCGGACCCAGATCCGCCTGATCATCGAGGCCGAGCCCGAAGGCCCGGTCGAGGCGGCCGGCACCGCGCTCGGATTCCTCGATCGGCGGGTCGAGGGCGACCTGAAACGCTTCAAGCAGTTCATCGAGGAACGACGCCAGCCGACGGGCGCCTGGCGCGGCGAGATCCACGGTTCGAAGGTCGACCCTTCCTGACGCTGCCGGGATCTCCGGTCACGCGCGGCGGCCGGCTCGCTCCAGGCGGGCGATGAGCTCGCGCTCGTAGGGTCGGTGCCGGCGCAGCGCGCCCCGGCCGCGCGGTGGCTCTCCCGCGGCCCCGAACCAGGTTTCGACTGCGGGATGGACGTACGACCGCCTACAGACCGCGACCGTGTTGCCGAGCGCCTCGGCGACCCCCGCGATCGCAGCCAGGTAGGCGCTGCGCCGCGCTGCCTCGGATCCATTGGCGTCTGACTCCGACGCGTGCGTCTCGCGCAGGGCCGCGTAGGCGAGCAGGGTCCCGCTCCAGGTCCGGAAGTCCTTGGCACTGATCTCACGGCCCGAGGCGGCTCGGAGATACTGGTTCACGTCGTCGGAGTTGATCGTCTGCGTCGAGCCGTCCTCGGCCTCGTAGGTGAACAGGCGCTGGCCGGGCAGCTCCTGGCAACGGCGGACGACGCGGGCCAGCCGGCGGTCCTGCAGCCCGATCCGATGGGCCTTGCCGGACTTGCCCCGAAACGAGAAGGTCAGCGGGGAGCCGTCGACCGCCACGTGGCGAGGCCGCAGGGTGGTCAGCCCGAACGACCGGTTCTGCTGGGCGTAGGTCTCATTGCCAACTCGGATCCCGGTCGTCTCGAGCAGGGCCACGACGGCCGCCAGCACCTTCTCGCGGGGAAGGCCCGCCCGGCGCAGGTCCGCGTCGACCCGCCGCCGGATGGCCGGGAGCGCCCGGCCGAACTCGGCCAGTTGCCCGAACTTGGCAGCCTCCCGACGCGCCCGGAACTTCGCGTGGTAGCGGTACTGCTTGCGACTCCTGGCGTCACGCCCGGTCGCCAGGATGTGGCCGTTCGGGTACGGGCTGATCCAGACATCGTTCCAGGCCGG
>JBDTQW010000089.1:0-10861 GCA_039931975.1 Chloroflexota bacterium
AGATCATCGGCTTGCCGTGCTCGAGGACGAGCATCCGGTCCTCGCGGACCTCGCGATCGGTGAAGTCGCGGTAGGCGCCGTCGTTGAAGATGTTGCAGTTCTGGAGGACCTCTACGAAGACCGAGCCCTTGTGGCGGCCGACCCGGTCGAGCGTGTTTTGGAGGTGCTCGGTGTGGGTGTCGACCGACCGGGCGATGAGGCTGGCCTCGGCCGCCAGGGCGACGGTGAGCGGGCTGATCGGGTGGTCGATCGTGCCGGCCGGGCTGGACTTGGTGACCTTGCCGAACTCGGACGTCGGCGAGGCCTGGCCCTTGGTGAGCCCGTAGATCCGGTTGTTGAACATGATCACCTTGATGTCCACGTTGCGGCGCATCGAGTGGAGCAGGTGATTGCCGCCGATCGAGAGGGCGTCGCCGTCGCCGGTGATGACCCAGACCATCAGGTCCGGTCGGGCCGCCTTGAGCCCAGTCGCGAGGGTGGTGGCTCGGCCGTGGATCGTGTGGAAGCCGTAGGTGTTCATGTAGTAGGGCAGCCGGCCGGAGCAGCCGATCCCGCTGATGAAGACGATGTTCTCCTTCGAGTAACCGAAGTCGGGCATCACCTTCTGAGTCTGGGCCAGGATCGAGTAATCGCCGCAGCCGGGGCACCAGCGGACCTCCTGGTCCGACACGAAGTCCTTGCGGGTCAGGGGGACGGCGGCCTGGAGCTGCTGGAGGACGCGGTCGTTCTCCGGGCTGAGCGGCGGCTGCTCGCCGCTGCTGATCGGCGGCTTCTCGCCGCCATTTCGATCGGTCATGGCTGGCCCTCCAGCTGATCGAGCACGCGGATCGCCTCTTCCTCGATCTCGGCGATCCGGAACGGCTTGCCCCGGACCCGGTCGTAGCCGATCGCATCGACCAGGTAGCGCGCCCGGATGAGCAGCAGGAGCTGGCCGAGGTTCACTTCCGGGATGAGCACCCGGCGATAATTGCCGACCACCGCGCCGGTGTTCCGGGGGAACGGGTTGAGGTAGCGAAGGTGGGCATGGGCCACGCTCCGGCCGTCTGCCTGGAGCCGCTCGACCGCGCTCCGGATCGCCCCGTAGGTCGAGCCCCAGCCGAGGATCAGCAGATCTCCCCGCTCGGGCCCGAGGACCTCGAGGTCCGGGATGTCGTCGGCGATCCGGGCGATCTTCTCGGCTCGGAGGGTCTGCATCAGGTGGTGGTTGTCGGGGTCGTAGCTGACGTTGCCGGTGATGTCCGCCTTTTCGAGACCACCGATCCGGTGCTCGAGGCCAGGCGTCCCCGGGACGGCCCACGGGCGGGCGAGCGTCAGCGGGTCCCGGGCGTACGGCTGGAAGCCGGCTCGCTCGGTCCGGTTCGGCACGGAGATGTCGGGCAGGTCGCCGACGCTCGGGATGGACCACGGCTCCGAGCCCGTGGCCAGGAAGGCGTCCGACAGGTAGACCACCGGCGTCATCGAGCGCAGGGCGATGCGGACCGCCTCGAAGGCCAGGTCGAAGCATTCACCCGGCGTTGCCGGCGCCAGGACCGGGATGGGCGAGTCGCCGTTGCGCCCGAACATGACCTGGAGCAGGTCCGATTGCTCGTTCTTCGTCGGCATCCCGGTCGAGGGGCCGGCCCGTTGGACGTCGATCACGACCAGCGGCAGCTCGACCATGATGGCGAGGTTCATCGACTCGCTCTTGAGCGCGATGCCCGGTCCGGACGTGCCGGTCATCCCGAGTGCGCCGCCGTAGCTGGCACCGATCGCGGCACCGATCGCGGCGATCTCGTCCTCGGCCTGGAAGGTGGTCACCCCGAGGTGCTTGTAGCCCGACAGCTGGTGCAGGATGTCGCTGGCCGGCGTGATCGGGTACGAGCCGTAGAACAGGGCTCGCTGGGCCTTCTGCGAGGCGACGACGAAGCCCAGCGCGGTCGCCTCGTTGCCGGTGATGTTGCGGTACGTCCCAGGCGGCAGATGCGCCGGCGCCACCCGGTAATGGGTGTGGAAGATCTCGGTCGTCTCGCCGAAGGCATAGCCGGCCTTGAGTGCCCGGGCGTTCGCCTCGGCGATGACCGGCCGCTTGCCGAACTTGTCGCTGATCCAATGGAGGGTCGGGTCCATGCTCCGCTCGTAGAGCCAGAACATGATCCCCAGCGCAAAGAAGTTCTTCGTCAGGTCGATCTGCTTGTTGGTCATCTCGAGGCCCTCGAGTGCTCGCGCATTGAGGGCCGAGATCGGGATCTCGAAGACCGTGAAGGCCTTGAGCGAGTCGTCGCTCAACGGGTTCGTCCCGTAGCCGACCTTCTGGAGGTTCTGGGCGGTGAACGCGTCGGTGTTGACGATGAGCGCCCCGCCGGCCGGCAGGTCGCCGATGTTGGCCTTGAGGGCGGCCGGGTTCATGGCCACGAGCACGTCCGGCTGGTCGCCCGGCGTGTGGATGTCCGAGCTGGAGAAGCTGATCTGGAAGCCCGACACGCCCGGCAGCGAGCCCGCGGGCGCGCGGATCTCGGCCGGGAAATCGGGCAGCGTGCTGATGTCGTTGCCGAACACGGCGGCGGTCCGGGTGAACTGCGTCCCGGTCACCTGCATCCCGTCGCCCGAATCGCCCGCGAACCGGATCGTGACACGCTCGAGATCCTGGACGGGCAGCTGGCGCTCCTCGATCGGCGTGGTCACGCGCCCTCCGACTCCTTCATCCGCTGGTGCGGCCGCGGCGGCAGGTTGAGGAGCTCCTCAGGAAACGCCTCCGCGAGATACTTCAGGAGATCCTGCTGGCGGACCATCCCGACCACCGCCCCACCGTCGTCGACCAGGGGTATGTTGCGATAGCGTCCATCAGCGAACAGCGCGATCGCCTCGTGGACCGTCTGGTCCAGCCGAAGGGTGCGCGGCTTGCGGTTCATAAGGGTCTCGACCGGGGCGCTCAGGTCGACGTGGCCACCGACGATGACCCCGAAGATGTCACGCTCGGTGAGGACGCCCCGAAGGGTCCCATCGGGCGCGGTCACGACGACGGAATCGCCGATCCCCGAGCCCTCCACGAGACGCAGACAGTCACCCAGCGAGGTGCCCTCGAAGACCGTCAGCGGGTCGCGTCGATTGACGATCCGAAGCGTCTCGCGAGCGAGAGAGGGGACACGCGCCGAGACAGCGCGTTCGGTGAGCTCGGCCACCTCCGCAGTGTAGCCCGTTCGCTGCACGGGGCGACCCTGCGACCTCGGGCGACGACCACACCAGGCGGTCGGGCGGCGCCCGGGACGGTCCTGATAGGCTCGGGCGGTGGATCGCCAGCGGCTGGTCGGGGTCGGGCTCGTGCTCGTCTCGGCGGCTTCATTCGGCTCGGGCGCGCTGTTCGCCAAGCCGGTCTATGGCGCCGGCGTCGACTGGCTCACCCTGCTGGCCTGGCGATTCCTCATCGGGGCGAGCTTGTCCTGGGCCTGGCTCGCCCTGTCGGCCGAGCGGCGCGCGGGGCTGCGCCACCTGACCCGCCGCCGGGTCGCGATCGCGCTCGGGCTGGGGATCATCTATGCGGGCAATTCGAGCACCTACTACGCGGCCCTGGAGACCGTGTCCGCATCGCTGTCCGCGCTGATC
This sequence comes from Chloroflexota bacterium, assembly GCA_039931975.1. Taxonomy (GTDB): domain Bacteria; phylum Chloroflexota; class Limnocylindria; order Limnocylindrales; family CSP1-4; genus Chersky-267. Next base: position 3,580 of record JBDTQW010000089.1, read on the forward strand.
GTCTACATCTATCCGGCCGTCGTGGCGGTGCTCTCGATCCGGATCGGACACCGCCTGATCGGGCGGCGACCCTGGATCGCCCTGCTGATGGCCCTCGGTGGGGTGGCCCTGGCACTCGGCGCCATCCCGACCGGCCAGGTCCCGCCGCTGGTCGGGCTCGTCGAGGTGGTCGCCTCGCCACTGATCTACTCGGTCTGGATCGTCCTCTCGGCTCGTTTCTCGGGCGAGCGCATCGACCGGGTCGGGATCGAGACCGACGACGGCGCCTCGCCGGCGATCGCAACGGCGTTGATGATGACCTCGACCGCAGTGGTGCTGTGGGCCATCGCACTCGCCGTGGCACGGCCGGTCCTGCCCGACCGGATCCCCGCCGCCGCCTGGCCGGGGATCCTGGCGATCGGCGTCGTGTGCACCTTCCTGGCCATCCAGACCTTCTATGCCGGCACACGACGGGTGGGTGCGGCCCAGGCATCGCTGATCTCGACCTTCGAGCCCATCTGGACCATCTCGCTGGCGTCGATCCTGTTCGGCGAGTCACTCGGGCCGATCCAGCAGATCGGTGGCGCGCTGGTCATCGGCGGCGTCCTGCTCGCGCAATCGGCGCCGTCCTCGCTCGGGCGCGGGGTCACGCTTCGCGTGGCGGACGAATAGCTGGTCTCGGCACACCTCCGGCCGGAAGACGTCAGCTACATCAGGCGGGTCGTCGCCAAGGTGTTCGGCGACCCGGCCGACGAGGAGCTACTCGAGACATTGCCCGAAGGCCCCTGCTGACTTCGCGAGACCTAGTCGGGGAAGGCCTCGGGACCGCGTTGGACGAGCGCATCGGCCTCGCCGGACGCGTCCTCGGCTGGTAGCCATGAGTATGGGTAGCGGGGGTCGTCCATGCCGGCCGCCTGCCTGGTCAGGCGCAGCGGGCGGAAGGTGTCGACCATGACCGCCAGCTCCTCGGTCGCCTCCCGGCCGATCGATGCCTCGACCGTGCCCGGGTGGGGCCCGTGGGGGATCCCGGCCGGATGGAGCGTGAAGCTGGAGATGTCGACCCCGCGTCGGCTCATGAAGTTGCCTGCGACGTAGTAGATGACCTCGTCGCTGTTGATGTTGGAGTGGTTGTAAGGAGCCGGGATCGCCCGTGGGTGGTAATCGAACTTGCGCGGGACGAACGAGCAGACCACGAAGTTGTGGGCCTGGAAGGTCTGGTGCACCGGCGGCGGCTGGTGGACCCGGCCGGTGATCGGCTCGAAGTCCCGGATGTTGAAGGCGTACGGCCAGAGGTAGCCGTCCCAGCCGACGAGATCGAACGGGTGGCTGGTGTAGTGATAGGCCGTGCGTCGGCCGCGGGCCTTGACGTGAACCCGGAACTCGCCCTCCTCGCGGCGCGGCGGGACCCGGCGGGGCACCCGGATGTCGCGCTGAGAGTACGGGCTGTGCTCGAGCAGCTGACCGTAGTCGTTCCGGTAGCGCTTGGGCGGCTCGAGCTCGCTGGGGCATTCCAGCCAGAGCATCCGCTGCGAGGACCCGGGATCGGGCGCCAGGCGCCAGGTCGTCCCGATCGGGATCACCAGGTAGTCGCCAGGCCCGTATCTGAGCGACCCGAAGACGCTGTCGAACAGACCCGTGCCCTCGTGGACGAAGAGCATCTCGTCGCCCTCGCCGTTGCGATAGAAGACCGTCTCGGGCATCGCGTCGGCGGGGCGCACGACTCCCATCGTGACATCCGTGTTGAAGAACAGCGGCACCCGGCCGGTGATCGCGTCACCCTTCGCCGGCAGGTTCCGAGTGTCGATCAGGCGGTGGCGGTGAACGCCGTCGTCGGCTTCTTCGAGGGTGACCGGCCCGACCGGCTCGATCCGATGGGTCCGGGTCGGTGGCACGAGGTGGTAGAGCAACGAGCTTCGTCCGACGAAACCCTCGACGCCGAACAGCTCTTCGGCGTATAGCGAGCCTTCGCGTGCCCGGAACTGGGTGTGGCGCTTGTGCGGGACCCTGCCGCGCGAGACGTAGAACATCGGCCGCCTGCCTCCTCGCTGCGGAACCAGTCTAGGCGATGGGAGCACCGCCACTCACCGCGGACCGATCGGGGAGCTCCGTGGCTCAGGTCGACCGGCTTCGACGCTCCATGAGGACGACGTCCCGCCAGCGCTCGACGGCATCGCGACCGAGCCGGCGCTGGACGCCGATCCGCCGGAAACCGGCGCGTTCGTGGAGTGCCAGGCTCGCCGCGTTCTCGGGCAGGATGCCCGCCATGAGCGTCCAGATCCCGGCCTCCTCGGACGCCTCGATGGCCGCCTCGAGGAGCTGCCCGCCGATCCCCCGGCGCTGGGCGTCGGGCGTGACATAGACGCTCAGCCAGGCGACCCCGGCGTACACGGTCCGCGCCGAATACGGCGACAGGGCGATCCAGCCGAGGACCCGATCGCCATCGACGGCGACGAACCGGCAGTCGGGTCGGTGGCCGGCAGCCCAACCCTCCCAGTCCGGAGCGTCACGCTCCAGGGTGGCGTTGCCGGTGGCGATCCCCGACTCGTAGATCGAGCGGACCGCCGGCCAATGGCCGGGTCGCATGCGTTCGACCTGGACCGTGCTCATCCGTCAGACCCCTTCGGTCGAGCCACGATCGGCGTCCGCAGCTCACCGAGTCGCTCGACCCGGGCCACGACCTCATCGCCCGGCTCGAGGTAGCGCCCAAGCGTCTGATCGCGGACCTCGAGCAGGCAACCGCTGCCGACCGTCCCGCTGCCGAACAGGTCCCCCGGCCGGAGGCGGACGTCGGCCGACGCTCGCTCGAGCATCTGGCCGAACGAGAAGTGCGCCGTGCTCCAGCTTCCGCTCGATACGGGAGTCGTCCGTCCGTCGGCCGTGACGACGTCGACGGTCATGGCCAGGTCGGGACCGCTGGCACCCGACGCCCGCGCGCCGGTCAGCTCATCGGGCGTGACCAGCCAGGGTCCGATCGTGCTGGCGAAGTCCTTGCCCTTGGCCGGCCCCAGACGAACCGTGGTCTCGTCGCGCTGCAGGTCGCGGGCCGACCAGTCGTTGAAGATCGTGTAGCCGCCGATTGCCTCCTCGGCCCGCTGACCGCGCAGGTCGCGCGCGGTCGTGTCGACCAGGGCGCACACCTCCAGCTCGAAATCGAGCTCGGTACTGCCGTCGGGGGCCCACACCGGATCATCCGGTCCGCGGATCTCCGACACGTTGCTGAAGTAGAAGATCGGCAGCCGATACCACGCCTCCGGGACCTCACTGCCGCGGCGCGACCACATCGTCGCCACGTGCCCCTCGAACGCGTAGAAGTCGCGCAGGCTGGTCGGCTGCAGGATCGGCGGGCCGAAGGCCAGGCCGGCGGCGTCGAGGATGGCCTCGTCGTCCTCCCCGGCCGGGACGAATTCGTCGACGAGCTCGCCCAGGGCAGCGACCCGGAGACCGCCGGCCAGGTGCGCGTCCAGCGTTGAGATCGGGTGCCGGAGGAGCGGCCCGTCGTGGGGCCGGTGGGAATCGCCCTCGACCAGTCGACGGCGGGCCATCTCGAGGTCGAGCCACTTGGCAGCCGCACTGTCGAACGCCGCAGCCAGGCGGAGGGGCGTCCCGGGAGGGGCGTCCAGCGCGCGAACGTGGGCCAGCTTCATCGCTGCAGTCTAGCCAGCGCGCCGGCCTCGCCCGCCGCGGCCCGGCCGGGTGAGCCGGGCTCCGGCTCAGCCCGGTTTGAAGACCATCAGCCAGACGAGCAGAAGCAGGCCGATCCCGCCGACCGCGGTCAGGATGTCCGGGACCCGGCTGTCGAGGAGCGCGGCCAGCTCGGCGTCGCTGATGGGGGCTGCCGCGGTCCCGTCCTTCGGCGCGAGGCGCTCGCGGAGAGCGTAGTAGTAGCGCGCGCCGACTGCGTACATGACGGCGATGATCACGACCAGCAGGACGATCGAGCCCAGGATCCAACCCCTGCCCCACACGCCAGAGATCGTCGCCGCGCCAGCCCCGCCGATGAGCAGCGCCACGAGGCCGACCGTGGCCACCCTCGTGGCCGTCTGCGACCAGGCGAGGTCGGCGATGACGACGTCTCGATCGCGTTCGGCGCGCATCCGGTACGCCGCCAGCATCGACACGCCATGAGCGGCCACGAACAGGATCAGCCCGCTGAGGTGCAGGAAGACGAACCAGGTGTATGGCTCGGTCATGCGGTTGCCCTCCGTCAGCGCCGGGCCGTGGACCCGGTCCGAGGCGAGGATACCCAGCCGCGAGGCCGCGCGGGAGTGTCGCGACGCGCGAGGCGACCCTAGAGGTTGCCCCGCTGGGCCTGCTCGCGCTCGATGGCCTCGAACAGCGCTTTGAAATTGCCCACGCCGAAGCCGCGGGAGCCATGGCGCTCGATGATCTCGAAGAAGAACGTCGGGCGATCCTGGACCGGCCGCGTGAAGATCTGCAGCAGATAACCCTCTTCGTCGCGATCGGCCTCGATCCCGAGCTCTTCGAGCGTGGCGATCGGGACGCCGACATCGCCGACCCGATCGCCGAGCGCCGCGTAATACTCGTGGGGCAGGCCGAGGAACTCCACGCCGTTGTCGCGCAGCCGGCGGACGGTCGTGACGATGTCCTCCGTACGCAGCGCGATGTGCTGACAACCGGGCGCGCGATACCAGTCTAGGTACTCCTGGATCTGGCTCTTCTTGCGGCCCGCCGCGGGCTCGTTGATCGGGAACTTGATCCGACCGTTGCCGTTGGTCATCACCTTGCTCATCAGGGCCGAATAGTCGGTGTGGATGACCTTGTCGTCGTAGTGGATGAGCTGGCTGAAGCCCAGCACGTCGCGGTAGAACTCGACGAAACGGTCCATCTCACCGAGGCCGACGTTGCCGACGCAATGGTCGACCTCGAGCAGCGACAGCCCGTCGGCCGCCCGAGCCGGGGACTTGACGGGGCGAAACCCGGGAGCGAACACGCCGCGGTACTCACTCCGGTCAACGAACGAGTGGAGCGTCTCGCCGTAAGTCCGGATCGAGGCCTTCCGAAGGATCCCGTCGTCGCTGCCATCAAGTTCGGTCGGGGCCAGCGCCGAAGAAGCGCCGCGGGTCGTCGTCTCGCGCCAGGCGCTCGAGACATCAGCGACCGCGAAGGCGATGTCGTGAACGCCGTCGCCGTGCGCGCGGACGTGCTCGGCGATCTCGCCGTCGGGGGTCAGCGGCGCCGTGAACACGAAGCGGATGCCGTTCTGGACCATCACGTAGGAGGCTCGGTCGCGGACCTTGGTCTCGAGGCCGCTGAAGGCGACCGGGACGAAGCCCCACAGGGCACGGTAATAGGCCGTCGCCTGGCGGGCGTTGCCGACCCAGAACTCCACGTGGTCGATCCCGTCAAGGGGCAGGAAGTCGCCGGCCTCCGCGTAGGCCTCTCGGTTGAACCGTGCGCCGGCCTGGTTGGCCGCGCCGCGGGCGGCCGGCCGGTCTGCCGTATCAGTCATCGAAGCGTCCTCCTGGCGACCGTTCGGGTGCCGTGGCCATCCAGTATGGAGCCGAGTCGAGCGACCGTCGACGGCCGCCCGGACGGCGGACGCAAACGGTACGAAGGTCGGATGTCCCCGGGCCGCGCGATTCGATCAGGCTGTCGCAGATGGCCGCGCCGACGCTTGACTCGATCCACGCCCCGAGCGACCCGCCCACGTCGCTCGGCCCGCTCGACGGTGTCGCCGAGGGCATCGAGCGGCCCGTACAGGCCAGCGTGCTGCGTCGACTCGGGTGCACTCGCGGCCAGGGCTATCTCTACTCGCGTCCGCTCCCGCCGGCCGAGCTCGAGGCGACCCTTGCCCGGGGGGTCGTCGACCTGCCGGGACGGCCAGCCGTCCGGGCAAAGGGCGGGTCGGCCAAGGAGCCGGCGAATGTGCCGATCCCCATCCGCCGGTCACGCGGCGCCGCCTGAGGGCGCGAGCTGAACGCCGAAGCTCGGCGTGCCAGACTGATGTCGGCATGGATGACGTCGGCGACGACCGGACGATCGAGCGGCTCAGGAGAGCCGCTGCGGCCATGACCGCCACGCTTGCGGCGCTCGACGCGGGCCGGCCGTGGCCATTCCACGTCGTCGAGCACGATGCCGGACCGGAGTCTGACTGGGGACCGACCGAAGTCCTGGCCCACGTGGCCGAGATGCTCCCGTACTGGCTCGGCGAGATCGAGCGGGTGCTCGACGGGGCGCCGGAGCCGGTGCCGTTCGGGCGGACAGTCACGGATCGTGTCCGCGTCCTTACGATCGAGCGCGACCGGACCCTCCCGCCGCGCGAGCTGCTCGACCGGATCGTCGCCGCGGTTGAGCGCTACGCCCGCCGGTTCGCGACCCTGTCCCCCGACGAACGGACCCGCCGCGGCCTCCACCCCACGATCGGGGAGATGACCGTCGCCGAGGTCCTCGAGCGGTTCGTCGTCGGTCACGCCGAGGGCCACGTGGTCCAGCTCGCCGAGACGCTCGACCGGCCCGCGGGCGCGAGCTAGGCGCCGACCCGTGCCGACGCTCCCGGAGATCGTGGACCCGCAGCATCGCGCGCGGAAGGTCCTCCCCTAGCGCGCTAGAGTCCGGACAGCGGCCGCGGACGGAGGGCTCGAGCCGGGCCGCTTACACGAGGTGCTGAAGTGGCCACCGCCGGATCGAGCGCGCCAGGGAACCGACCGACGGGCGCGCTGGGCGATTTCCAACCCAAGGAGCACACGCCGACCAACACCTACCGGAAGGTCCGGGAGAGCCTCGGCGCCCAGGATCGGATCGCCGTCGTGATCACCGGAGCGATCGGGACGATGTACGCGGTCTACTTCCTCGCCACGTTCATGGCCGGCTGGATCCTGCTCCAGGTCCTCCTCGGGCGAGCCGCCTTCGACCCGTACCCGTTCGCGTTCCTCCTCTTCCTCGGCAACATCGTCCAGCTCCTGCTGATGCCGCTGTTGATGGTCGGCCAGAACCTCCAGGGCCGGCACATCGAGGTTCGCGCGGAAGAGGAGTTCCACACGGTCACCAAGATCTTCCACGACATGGGCCAGACGATGCGCCATCTCGACGCCCAGGATGCCGAGCTCCTCCGGCAGAGCCGCCTGCTCGTCGGCCTCGTCGAATCGCTGGTCCCGGAGGACCGCCGCACCAGCCTGCTTGGCCCGGTGAGCGACGACCCTCGCCCGACGGGCTAGGGCCGCGTCTCGTCGCCGGGTGGCGACCCGAGAACGTGCAGTCGGAGGAATGCCAGGATCCGCGTCCAGGAGTCGCGCCGGTTCTCGCGCCGCTCCCAGCCGTGGCCCTCGTCGTCGTACCAGTGGAC
>JBDTQW010000090.1:0-10669 GCA_039931975.1 Chloroflexota bacterium
AGAGGGTGAGATCGTGGCGCGCGCGATGTGGCGGGGGGCGATCCAGTTCGGGCTGGTGACGATCCCCATCAAGCTCTACCTTGCGACCGAGTCCAAGGGCGTGAGCTTCAACATGCTCCACAAGAAGGACCTTTCCCGGATCCAGATGAAGATCTACTGTCCGGTCGAGGACGAGGTCATCTCGCGCGGCGACACGGTCAAGGGCTACGAGTACGCACCCGGCCAGTACGTCGTGATCACCGACGAAGACCTCGCTGCGGTCCCGCTCAAGACCGTCCGCTCGATCGAGATCGAGCAGTTCACCCCGCGGGCCACGGTCGACGACGGCGCCGTCAGGTTCGTCAAGCAGGCCTACTACATCGAGCCCGATAAGATCGGGCACAAGGCGTTCTACCTGCTCAAGGACGTCCTCGAGGACAAGGGTCTGACGGCCATCTGCAAGGTCGTGATCAAGGACCGCGAGGCACTCGCCGCGATCGACCCGTTCGCCAAGACGATGCTCCTCACCACGCTTCACTGGCCCGACGAGATCCGCGCTCTCGGCGAGCTCGAGCTGCCCGCCGAGGAGCCCGCGATCAAGCCCGCCGAGCGCAAGATGGCCGAGCAGCTGATCGAGGCGATGACCGGGGAGTTCGACCCCAAGGCCTACCAGGATGAGTACCGCGAGGCGCTCCTCAAGATCATCGAGGCCAAGGTCGCAGGCGAGGAGACCGTCGCCGCCCCGGAGGCCGAGCCGGCCACCAACCTGGTCGACCTGATGGCCGCACTGGAGGCCAGCGTCAAGGCGGCCGTCGACTCCCGCAGCACCGGAGCTCCGACGCCGGTCGGCGCGGCCAAGTCGAAGGCGGCCAAGGCGAAGAAGACGGCCGAGGCCGACGAGGAAGCCGAGGAAGCCAAGCCCGCCCGGCGCCGCAAGAGCGCTTAACGCGTCGCGTCGGCCGGCACGGTCGGCGCGGGCGGCACACTGACCGGCATGCCGCTCGACCAGTACCAGCGCAAGCGGGACTTCGCCAGGACGCCCGAGCCCGCGCCTGGGGCCGTTGCCTCCGGCATGGCCGAGCGCGGTGGTCGGTTCGTCGTCCAGCGCCATCGCGCGACCCGGCTCCACTACGACTTCCGGCTCGAGATCGAGGGCGTTCTCGTCTCCTGGGCCGTGCCACGTGGCCCGACCCTCGACGCTGCCGAGCGGCGGATGGCGATCCACGTCGAGGATCACCCGATCGAGTACCTCGACTTCGAGGGCGTCATCCCGGCCAAGCAATACGGCGCGGGCGACGTCATCGTCTGGGACTGGGGGACCTGGGAGCCCGAGGCCGAGACGCCCGATCCGCTCGCCGCGATCGCCAAGGGTGAGCTCAAGTTCCGGCTCCGCGGGGAGAAGCTCGGTGGGCGCTTCACGATCGTGCGGACGTCCGGGCGCAAGACCGGCCAGCGCCCGTTCGAGGACGACGAGAGCGAGCAATGGCTGCTCATCCACAAGCGCGACGACCGAGCCGTCACCGGTTGGGACGCCGAGGACCACCTGGCCAGCGTCAAGACGGGCCGGACCAACGACGAGGTCAAGGCCGATCGCGACGCCTACTGGATCAGCGCCGCGCCGACGGCCGAGGCGGAGATCGACCTCTCGGCCGCGGAGCCAGCTGCCGACCCGCCCACGTTCATCGAGCCGATGCTGGCGACCCTCGGCGACCGCCCATTCACCGACGAGGACTGGCTGTACGAGATCAAATGGGACGGCTACCGGGTCCAGGCCATCCTCCATGAGGGCAAGGTCCGCATCTACACCCGCAACGGCCACGATGCCGCGACCTACTTCCCGCGCCTGATCCCGCCCGCGAGCGGTTGGCTGGCCTCCGAGGAGGCGATCATCGACGGGGAGGTCGTGGCCCTCGATCCGGCCGGGCGACCCGACTTCTCGCTACTCCAGGCGCGGATCTCGCAGTCGACCGGAGGACGCGTGCCGGGGATCCACGGTCGAGGCGGTCGGACCTCGGAGGGCGGGTCGACCGAGGCGGCCGCCGCCGACGCAGAGGCGACCGCGGCGCCATTGGTCTACCAGGTCTTCGACCTGCTTCGGCACGACGGTCGATCGCTGCTCCGGGTCCCACTCGAGGAGCGCAAGCGACTCCTGCGGGCGATCGTCTCCGACGGGCCCAGGATCCGCTTCGCTGCGCACATCGCGGGCGAGGGCACGGCGTTCTATCGGGCCGCCGCGGCCCAGGGTCTCGAGGGCATTGTGGCCAAGCATCGACGGTCCCGTTACGAGCCAGGCCGCCGGTCGTCGGCATGGATCAAGATCAAGCTGCGGCCCGAGCAGGCCCTGGTCGTGGGTGGCTGGACGCCGGGGGAGGGCAACGCCCGCGAGCTCGGTGCCCTCGTCGTCGGGGTCATGGACGACCAGCTCCGGTTCGCCGGGAAGGTCGGCTCGGGGTTTGACGCGCGCACTCGGCGGATCCTCCGGGAGCGGCTCGACGAACTGGCCGCCGACGATTCGCCGTTCTCCCCGCCACCCGGCCCGCGAGCCGATCTGCGCGGAGTGCATTGGATCGAGCCGCGGCTGGTCATCCGGGCCGAGCTCGGCGGCTGGAGCCGGGACGGATTGGTCCGACAGTCGGCATTCAAGGGGATCGACGACGGCCGCGATCCGGCCTCGGTGGTCCGGGAGTCGCCGGTGGCGAGCTCGGTGGCGGAGGCAGCGGCCGAGCGCGAAGTCGACCGAAATGAGGAGGAGGAACCGACGATGGCCAAGGCGAAGAAGGCCGGCAACGGCTCGCCAGCCGCGCATCGGGTGGGCACCGGCGCCGGGCCCCTGGTGCCGGCGAGACCGGAGTGGGCGCCGGCCACCTCCGAGGAGCTGGCCGCGCTCGATCGGCTCGGAAATGACGGCACCTGGACGGTCGGTGGGATCGAGCTGAAGCTGACCAACCTGGACAAGGTCCTCTTCCCGCCGGCCGAGACGCCGCCCGACGACCGGCCAGTGGTCAAGCGCGAGCTGATCCGCTACTTCGGGCTGATCGCGCCGGCCATGCTGCCCCATCTCGAGGACCGCCCGCTCAACCTCCAGCGCTTTCCCGACGGAGCGAGCAAGCCGGGTTTCTGGCAGAAGGACCTGCGACCGACCGATCCGCCCTGGCTGGCCCGCTGGAAGGAGGCCGGAGTCGAGGCGCGCGCCGCCAACACCCACCTCGTGGCCGATCGAACGGCGACGCTGTGCTGGCTCGGGAACCAGGCCGCGTTCGAGATCCACGCCTGGACGAGCCTGCTCACCGCCCCGGACCGGCCCACCTTCGCGCTCATCGACATCGACCCCGGCGAGCGGACGACCTGGGAGCAGACGCTCACCCTCGCCCGGCTCTTCCGGACGGCGCTCGGGCACCTCGGGGTCCGAGGCTACCCGAAGCTGACCGGCAAACGCGGGATCCAGGTCTGGGTCCCGATCGAGCCGCGCTACAGCTACGACGAGACCAGCGCCTGGGTCGAGGGCGTCTCGCGGGCCGTCGGGGCCATCGTTCCCGACTTCGTGTCGTGGGAGTGGTCGAAGGGCCGGCGCGACGGCAAGGCCCGCCTCGATTACACCCAGAACACGTACATCAAGACTCTCGTCGCGCCCTATTCGGTTCGGCCGGCCCCGGGTGCCCCGGTCTCCGCGCCGATCATCTGGGACGAGCTGGACGACCCCACCCTGCGCCCCGACCGCTGGTCCATCCGGACCATGCCCGACCGGGTCGCGGAGGTCGGGGACGTCTTCGCACCGGCCCAGACCGACGCGCAGGTGCTCCCGAAGCTGTAGGCGACCGCCGGCTAGCTCGCCGGTGCGATCTCGCGGGCGAACCACTCGACGTCGCGGACGATCGCCCCTGGCTCGACGGACTCGAAGTAGAAGGCCATGTGGGTGACGCCGATCGCCGCCCACTCGGCGATCCCGGCGCGGATCTGGTCGGGATTGCCGCGCAGGACGTAGTCGGAGCCCCGGCCACCTTGCGGCGCCTCGGGCTGGATCCGGACCCGCGCGGACAGCAGGGGCATCGGACGTCCTGCCTCCGTCGCCGCAGCCCGGATCAAAGGGATCCGCTCGGCGTATTTGGCCGGCGCGGTCGAGCTGGAGTGGTAGCCGTCGCCGATCCGGCCGGCCCGCCGCAGGGCGACGTCCGCTCTGCCGCCGAACCAGATCGGCAGGTCGGCCCCCTGGTCCGGGACTGGCCCGAAGACGAAGTCCTCGAGGTCGTGGAACCGGCCCCGGAACGGCGTGGTCGCCCCGCTCCAGAGATGGCGCCACAGCCCGACGGTCTCCTCGAGGTAGGCGCCGCGGACCGCGAACCGGTCGGCCACGCCCAGGTTCGCGAACTCCGTCCGGTTCCAGCCGATGCCGACCCCGGCGATGACCCTGCCGCGCGACAGGACGTCGAGCGACGCCAGCTCCTTGGCCAGCACCACCGACTGGCGCTGCGGGACGACGATGACGCTGCTGCCGAGTCGCAGTCGCGGATGGCGTGCCCCGACGTGGGCCAGGGTCAGGATCGCCTCGAAGATCCGTCCGTACTCCAGGGTCGAGTCGCGATCGACCAGGACGTGGTCGGTGGTCCACACGTCCGACCAGCCGACCCGGTCGGCCACCTCGGCCGCCGCCTCGATCCCCTCGACGCTGGCGCCGGCATGCATCGTCGGCAGTACGAGCCCGTAGTCCACGGTTGGAAGGATAGCCGCGTAGGCAGTCCGGGCGGGACCTTCGGGTCGAGCGGCGGCCGATCCGCTCCTCCGAGAGGTCACGGGCGACCCTGCCGCCGCCGCCACCCTCGCGCCGCTGCCGATCGCAGCCACCTAACCTTTACGTCAACGTGAAGGTTACGGTATCATGACCGTGTGCCTGCCCAACCCGAAACCGACGTCCAGCCGAAGCTCCTCAGGATCCAGGAGGTCGCGGCCCAGCTCGGCCTGACCGCCCGGTCGATCCGCTACTACGAGGAGATGGGGCTGCTCGAGCCCGCGGGCCGCTCGGACGGCGACTACCGCCTCTACGACAGCGACAACCTCGACCGCCTGCGTTTCATCAAGGGCCTCCGCGATGACGCTGGCTTCAGCCTGGCCGAGATCGCCCAGCTGCTCGAGGACGAGACCGTCCGTGCCCGCAACCGGACGCGCTTCGGCCAGACGCACGACCCGGCCGAGCGACGGGCCATCCTCCAGGACGCTCTGGTCCGGATCGCGCGCCAGGTCGACATCCTGCGTGCGAAGACCGATCGCCTCGAGGCGATGATCGGAGAGGCGAACACGCGCCGAGTCCACCTCACCGAGCACCTGGCCGAGCTCGAGGCCGAGGTCGCCGGCGACCGCGAGACCGCCGCCGCCCACGCACGGGCCGCCCATGCCGCAGCAGCGACGGGCGATCGACGGACCGACGGATGAGCCCGGTCCGCGCGTTCGCCCGCCTCGAGGGCATGAGCGCGTTTCGCCACCGCAACTTCCGCCTGTTCTGGGCCGGCCAGCAGGTCTCGTTGATCGGCACGTGGATGCAGAACATCGCCGAGGACTGGCTCGTGCTGACCCTGACCGGCGACCCGTTCTGGCTCGGTGTGGTCACCGCGGCCCAATTCGCACCGGTCCTCGTCTTCGGCCTGTTCGGCGGGATCGTCGCCGACAGTCTGCCCAAGCGGCGTACCCTGGTCGCCACCCAGACCATCGCGATGGCCCTCGCCTTCGTCCTGGCGGTCCTGACCCTGACCCACGAGATCCAGGTCTGGCAGGTGATCCTGATCGCATTCATCCTCGGCTGCACCAGCGCGGTCGACATGCCGACGCGCCAGTCGTTTGTGATCGAGATGGTCGGCCGGCAGGACATCGGCAACGCGGTCGCCCTCAACTCGGCGACCTTCAACGCCGCCCGGATCGTTGGCCCGGCCGTGGCCGGGGTGCTCATCGGCATCTTCGATATCGGGGTGGCGTTCGTCATCAACGGCCTGAGCTTCGTGGCGGTCCTGGCCAGTCTCCTCGCGATGCGTCCGACCGAGCTGCGACCGTCCGTGCGCGTCGCCCTGCCCCGCAGCGCACGCGAGGTCGTGTCCAACCTGGCGGAGGGACTTCGCTACGTCCGCCACACGCCGCTTGTCCTGCTGGCGGTGGGCGTGGTCGGCCTGGTGTCGACGGCCGGGATGAACTTCGGGGTGGTGATCCCGGCCTTCGCCAAGGACGTGATGGGCACCGGCGCCGAGGGCTACGGGTTCTTGATGGCCGCGTCCGGGGTCGGGTCTCTGCTGGCCGCGCTGACGATCGCATTCCGGGGCCGACCCGACCCGCGGATCATCGTCGCCGGGGCCATCCTGCTCGGTGTGCTCGAGGTCGCCCTCGGCTTCACCCGGGCGATGCCCCTGGCGCTGCTGTGCATGTTCGGGATCGGGGTCGGCGGGATCAGCATGGCGGCCATGGCCAACACCACCATCCAGCTCAACGTCCCGGACATGCTCCGGGGGCGAGTCCTCGCGGTCTATGCGACGGTCTTCGCGGGTTCGACGCCGATCGGCGGCCTGGCCTTCGGCGTCCTCGCCAGCGCGATCGGGTCGGCCTTCGCGGTGACCGTCGGCGGCGCCGTCGCACTGGTGGTCGGGCTGGGCGCAGCGGTCTGGGCCTGGCGTCAGGGCCTGCTTCGGCCCATCCCGCCGCGCACGCTCCGGCGTTCAGCGCTGGCGCACGATCCCGATGACCGGGCCGTCGCCGGGGACGTAGTCGAAGCTGGCCCGGGCATGCTTCTCGTCGAGGCTGATGGTCAGCCCGATGGTGTCGTCGTCGGGGTGGTTGGGATCGTAGATCCGGAGCGTGACCCGGCCGGACGGCGCGTCGAGCGCGTAGCCGTAGGCGAGGACCTGGTGGTTCGCGGTGAGCCGGCGCGGGTCGGCGCTCGCGACGTGGACCAGGCCTAGCACCGCCGGTAGCCCGGCGTCGATCTCGCGGCGGACGGCCGGCCACGTGTCCCGCACGGCGATTCGAGCTCGGGCGCGGTCGCCGGCGGCGCTGGCCCGGTAGAACCGAGCAACCGCGAGGCCGAGCTCGAGGCTGGCGATCTGGCGCCTGACGATCTCGCGGAACAGGGCCGAGCCTTCGGCCGGTGGCTCGCGGTCGGGCGGCGGCTCTTCGCTGCGCGCCCAGCGGTCGCGCGTCGCGAAGGCCATCCCGCCGCAGAGGCCGTTGGCCGCGTCCCCGATCCGCAACTCCAGGTCGACGGGCACCGGACCCCGGATCCGTACGGCGAACCGCAACGTGGGCGCCGAGGGCCAGCGGTTCGCGAAGTGGAACCCGGCGGTCGACGGCAGGAAGCCCGGGATCGACCGCTCGACCGTCGTCATGGCTCGCTGCCCGGATCGGGCTCGACCGGCGGGGGCGGGCCCCGGAGATCCTCGATCCGATAGGCCGTGGTGCTCGACGTCCAGCTGGCCGACACGTCGGCCTGGGCCGCCGTCACGAACCGGGTCAGCCCTGACACGATGAACAGGATGGCGAACGTGGGATAGCCCAGCGGCAGGGCGGCCAGGATCAGCGCGTTGGCGACCTGTCCGGCGGTCAGGCCCAGCGCCGTCCCCGACACAAACCCGCCCTGGGCATGGAGGACCTCGGGGCCGGGCGCCAGGCGCATCAACCGCTCGTTGGCCGACAGCGTCCCCGCCGCGGCCCCGGCGCTGGCGACGATGGCCACGATGCACAAGACCAGCCAGGCCAGCGGGTTCTGGGGGAACGCCAGCAAGCCGAAGATCATCGAGCCGCCCCGGAGCAGGAACGACAGCCGCAGGAAGCGCGACGACGACCCGCGACCGAGCAGTCCACCGACGATCGTGGCCGACACCAGCGCGGCGGCCGACGAGAGCGCCGCGAGCAGGATCGCGAAGGCCGGCGGAAGCCCCAGGACGCTGATCGCATAGATCGACAGATACGGGCCAAAGCCCGCCCCGAACGCGGCCACGGTGACCACGCGGAGGAAGCGATCGAGCTCGCGGGCGGGCGCTCCGGGCGGGGACGCCGACGCTCCGGGCTGGGACGCCGGACCCGACTCGGACGTCAGGTCCTGGGCGTCGGTGGCTGCGCCGCGACCGTTGGGACGGGTCGCCGTCCGGGTGGATGCCACCTGGACACGGCCCGGTTTCGGCAGTCGCGCGACGACGATCAGCTCGGCGATGCCGGCGATCCCCGCCACGAGGAAGACCAGCGCGTAGACCAGGATCCCGATCGCGGGCTCGGTCAGCTGGACCAGGAGTGCCACCGGCAACAGCAGGAAGGCACCCAGCCCCAGGTTCACACCCATGACCCGCGGGGCGACGAAGCGGCGCTCGGGATCGGACAGGATGGCCCCGTACCAGGCCAAAAGGTTCGTCCCGCCGATCGTGGTCGCGGCGCCGGCCATGGTCATGACCAGGCCGATGAGGATGATCGCGGCCGGTCGGGGCAGGACACCCGCCCAGGCCAGGAACGTGTACCCGGCCAGGAGGAAGCCGCGCGTCTCGCCGACCAGCAGGATGATCATGGTCAGGCCGCGCAGATTGCCATCGAACTGGCGCAGCAACCGCGGCACGAGCAGCTGCGCCGACGAGAAGGCGAACGGCAGGACCCCGATCACGGTCGCGACCGCGGGATGCGCTCCGAGCGTCAGCAGGAGCGGGATCGTGAGGCCGTCGCCGGCCAGGGCCGACACGGCGGCCTGCCCGACGCCGATGCCGAGGAACCGCCGGTACCGTTGACCGAGGAACACGCGCCATTCATCGATCGCGGTCGTCATCCCACCGCGGTTGGACTCGGTCATCGCGCCAAGGGTACGTCGAAGGCCGGTGGCTTCGGCCAGGACCGGCGTATCGAAAGGCTCCTGAAATGGCCGCCCGGTTGCCCGAAGCCGTCCTGAAGCCGCCCTGGGAGGATGGTGGAGGGTACGAGTCAGGAGGCAAGTTCATGCAAACCGAGATCACGGGCCCGGCCGGTCGCCCGTACATCGACGACGATGGAACGGGCGGTTTGCCGGTGGTCTTCGTCCACTCGTTCGGCGGAAGCTCGGCGCACTGGGCGGAGCAGCTCCAGCACCTGCGCGCCCACCGTCGGGCCGTGGCCCTCGACCTTCGCGGCCACGGTCACTCGCCAGCGCCGGATGGCGATCGCTACGCGATCGTCGACCTCGCCGACGATATCGGCGCGGTCTCGGATGCCCGGGGACTCGATCGGTTCGTGCTCGTGGGTCACAGCATCGGCGGCACGGCGGCGATCGCCTACGCCGGGAAGCATCCCGACCGCGTCGCCGGGTTGCTTCTGGTCGGGACGCCCGGCCGGGTTCCCATCGAGCAGGCCGATCAGATCATGTCCGCGATGAGCTCGGACTACGAGGAGACGATGGCCGGCTACTGGGACAAGCTGCTGGCCGACGCCACGCCCAGGGTCCGGGACCAGATCAAGTCGGAGATGGGCAGCATCCCCCAGGACGTGGCGATGAGTCTCATCGGGGCGACCTTCGCCGATGACCCCGTGCCCGATCTCGAGGCCTATCCCGGCCCCACGCTGTCGGTGACGGCCGCCGACTCGCCGTACGACCTTCACAAGCAGGTCCCCGACATGCCCCATGAGCAGATCACGGGCACCAGCCACTGGGTCCACATGGACAAGCCGGCCGAGTTCGACCGGATCCTCGATTCTTTCCTCGCCCGGGTCGACCAGGCCGAGCAGGCGGGCCAGGGCGTGCCGATCGGCCGCGAGACTGTCAGCTCGCGCTAGTTCGATCCGACGGGCCGGCGATCCGTCGGTCCGTCGCCCCGACCGGGTCGGGCCGGCCGCGGCGCTACCATCTGGCCATGCCCACGAACCGGCTCGCCGGCGAGACGAGCCCATACCTCCTCCAGCACGCGCATAACCCTGTCGACTGGTACCCCTGGAGCGAGGACGCGCTGAGCCGGGCACGGAGTGAGGACAAGCCGATCTTCCTGTCGATCGGCTACGCCGCCTGCCATTGGTGCCACGTGATGGAGCGCGAGTCGTTCGAGGACCAGGTCACCGCGGATCAGCTCAACCGCGACTTCGTGGCCATCAAGGTCGACCGCGAGGAGCGGCCCGACCTCGACCAGGTCTACATGGCGGCGGTGCAGGCCATGACTGGCAGTGGGGGCTGGCCGATGAGTGTGTTCCTGACCCCCGACGGCCGGCCGTTCTACGGCGGGACCTACTTTCCCGACGAACCGCGTCACGGGATGCCCGCCTTCCGCCAGGTCCTCGAGGGGGTGGCCCGGGCCTATCACGAGGATCGGGCCAGCGTCGAGCAGTCGGGCTCGGCCATCGTGGCGGCCATCGCCGAGGCGTCGCGGCTGGGGGCCGGCGGCGCAGCGACGGGCGCCGCCGGGGCCGGCAGCACGCTCGACCGAACCGTCCTGGCGGCGGCGGTCGCGGCGCTGGATGGCTCCTTCGATCCGCGTCATGGCGGCTGGGGTGGCGCCCCGAAGTTCCCCCAGCCGATGACCATCGAGTTCCTCCTCAGCCGCGCAGTAAGCGGGGAGGACGACGGGCGGGCCCTGGCCATGGCCCGGCGGACCCTCGACGCGATGGCCGACGGCGGGATCCACGACCAGCTCGGCGGGGGGTTCCACCGCTACGCGACCGATGGGGTCTGGCTCGTCCCGCACTTCGAGCAGATGCTCTACGACAACGCCCAGCTCGCCCG
>JBDTQW010000091.1:0-10615 GCA_039931975.1 Chloroflexota bacterium
GCGGCAAGGACCTCGATGAGCGGCCGGCCGAACGGCTCCTTGAGCTCGACGTCCACGAAGGCCCGACGCGGGAGCGCGTCGAGGACGTCCGCCAGTCGCGGGATGCCGAGCGACTCCAGTTCGTCCGCGGTCAGCTGGCCGACGGCCTCGGGCCGGTGGTGGATCCGCTTCAGGGTCGCGTCGTGGATGAGCACGGGCGTGCCGTCGCCGGACGCCCGAACGTCGAACTCGACCCCGTCGCACCCGGGCACGTCCATCGCCGCGAGCAGTGCGGCCAGGCTGTTCTCGGCCGCGTGGCGATGATCGCCGCGGTGCGCCAGCCGGAGCGTCGTAGCGGCGGCCACTCAGCCGATCCGGAGCCGGGCCGCGAGGCCCAGGTGGTCGGACGGATAGAGGCTGGGGTCGTCGACCGACGGGCGATCGAAGACGAGCCGACATCCCTCGACGGCGGCCGCGCCACGCAGCCAGATGTAGTCCAGGCAGCGCGGATCACCGTCGTCGTCCATTGCCACGGCCGTGAGCCCGGATGGCCAGGTCACGCTGGGCTCGCTGCCGTTGGCCTCGAGGAACGCGGAGCGGAAACCGGCTGCAGCCATCCGGGCATAGGCGGGCTCGCCCGGGTCGGCGTTGAAGTCGCCCACGACGACCTGGGCTTCGCTTGATGGCGCGCCGGCCAGCCAGGCCAGCAGCGTCGCGGCCTGGGCCTCGCGTTGAGCGGCGCCACCGACAACGTGGTGGAGATGGGTCACCGCGAACACGACCGACCCGGTCGGCAGCCGAAGCCGGATCCGAAGGGCCGACCGGTCAAGGCCGAGGTCGAGGCGTTCGACGTCGGTCGGTTCGTGGCCGGTCCGCACGAGCATCGCGTTGCCGTACTCCGGTCGGCCGGCCCAGCCGCGAATCGCCCGGTACTCCCCTGCCCCGGCGGCCCCGATGACCCGGTCCTGCTGGAGGACGTAGACCACCTCCTGGAGGCCGAGCAGGTCGGGCTGGAGGGTCGCGAAATCGGCCAGCAGGAGCGGCAGACGCTCGTCCCAGCGATCGGCCAGGTTGCGGATGTTGAGGGTCGCGACGTGGAGGCGGTCCATCGCGGTCAGGCCGGATGCTCGGGAAGGGCGGGGAAGCTGAACGAGAACGTTGCGCCGCGACCCTCCTCGGACGCGACATTGATGCGCCCGCCGTGGGCCTCGACGACGCGGCGGGCGATGGCCAGCCCGAGGCCGGTCCCACCGCCTCGCCGACGGGCCTTGTCGGCCTTGTAGAAACGCTCGAAGATGCGCGCCTGGTCGGCCCGGGCGATGCCGATCCCGTGATCCTCGACCGATACCACGACGTCCGCCACCGACGGTCGGACGCGGACGGTCACGATGCCGCCATCTGGGCTGAACTTGACGGCATTGTGGAGCAGGTTGACCAGGACCTGTCCGAGCCGATCCTCGGCACCGCGGATCGGCGGCACGGTCTCGGGAACCTCCGTCCTGAGGTCCACGCCCTGGCGCTCGGCGAACAGCCGGAGCCGCTCGACTGCCGCGATCGCCAGGCGGCGGAGGTCCACCTCGTCGAGCATCACCATCGGCCCGCCCGATTCGATCCGCGACAGGTCCAGCAGCTCCTCGACCATCTGGACCAGGTGGTCCGTCTCCACCTCGATCTTGCCGATCCGATCGCGCATGCGGGGCGGGATGGCCTGACCCGCGGCGTCGGCCTCGCGGACGAGAGTCTCGGCCAGCAGGCTGACCGAGGTCAGCGGGGTCCGCAGCTCGTGCGACAGGTTGTCGATGAACTCGGTCCGGATGCGCTGCAGGCGACGCAGCTCGGAGACGTCTTCCATGATCAGCCAGACGCCTCGGAAGGGTGACCGGCGGGCGCGCACCAGGAGGGTCGGGCCGTCATCCCGCCGGAGGGTCAGCTCGCCGCTGGCCGCACCGCTCTCGCGGGCCGTCTCCGCGACGGCTTCGATGGCCGGGTCGATGAAGGCCTCGATCGCACTGCGACCGATGAGCGAGCCGGCCTGGCGGCCGAGGAACTGGTGAGCGGCCGCATTGGCGACCTCGACCAGGAGATCGTCATCGAGCCGGACGATGCCCACCCCGATGATGTCGAGCAGGCTGGCCCGATCGCGCACGACCTGACTGGCATCCCATTCGGCCGTGCGCGTCCGGTCGAGCAGTGCCCGGACCGCCTGCTCCACGTCGACGCCGTCCGCATCGGCCGCCTCGGGTGGCTCCCCCGGGGCGAGCAGCTCGCGAAGACGACCGATCGCCCGCCCGCGGACGATGGCCAGGGCGATCGCCGCGCCCAGCACGATGGCCTGGACGATGATGAAGCCGATGACCAGCGCGTCCACAGCACGAGCATCGCATACGCCCGGCCGGAGGACCGGCCCGATGCGATGGGATAGAGTGGGCGTCCCGTAGACCGCCATCAGGAGACCCGATCGTGCGACTCCGGCTCATCCCCCGCGAGGAACGCTTCTTCGACATGTTCGCCGAGGACGCGGCCAATGTCGTGGGTGCGGCCCGGATGCTCGAGGCGATGCTCCGAAGCTACGACGACATCCCCCGTCGCAACGCCGAGCTCCGCGACGCCGAGCATCGCGGCGACGAGATCAGCCACGACATCGGCCACCGCCTCGAGAGCACCTTCGTCACGCCATTCGACCGGCAGGACATCCACGACCTGATCAGCGGCCTCGACGACGTCCTGGACATGATCGAAGAGATCGGTGACACGTTCTTCCTGTACCGGATCGACGCTCCTACGGCCATCGCCGTCCAGCAGGCGGCGATCATCGTCAAGCAGTGCGAGCTGTTCCACGAGGCAATCCTCCACCTGCGCGGGTTCAAGGACCTGGAGCGCTACTGGATCGAGATCCATCGCCTCGAGAACGAGGGCGACACCCTCGTGCGCAGCGCCATCGCCGGTCTGTTCGATGGCAGCCCTGACCCGATCGAGGTCATCAAGTGGAAGAAGATGTACAACCTGCTTGAAGCCGCGATCGACTACTGCGAGGACGTCGCCAATATCATCGAGCGGATCGTCGTCAAGCACGCCTGATCGAATGGTGCACGGGGTCCACGACCCTATTGCGTCGCGCCTTGCGGCTCGGGATACTCGTCGTCTGTAGGTCCGCGCCGACCGGTCGGGTGCCCTCCCCCGGACGCGCCGCGGAGGGAGACACCCATGGGGATCCTCGACAAGGCCCGGCAGGCGGCCGAGCAGGCCGCTGACGCGACGCGGACCGCCGCTTCCCAGCTGTCCGACCCGTCCACCCAGGAGAAGGCACGACAGACCTTCGACATGGCCGGCAAGCAGGCCAAGGTCGGGCTGGGCCATGCCAAGCGCGGGATCTCGACCGCGATCGACCGGATCGATCCGAACGTCCTGGCCGACGTGATCATCAAGGCGACGTCGCTCCAGGAGCGGGCCAACTCGGCGCTCCGCGAAAAGGGCTCGCCCTATCGCATCTCGGAGATCGGGATCGCCGCGGCCATCCCGCCCCAGGTCACCTTCTCGATCGGCCGGATCGACGATCCCGAGCCGGTCCCGGTCGGCGCCTTGGTCGAATCGACCGACTTGCTCGACGAGCTGTCCGACTCGACTCCCGAGATCGTCGCTCTCGACGGGTCCACCGTCGCTGACCTGCCCGAGGGCGGGCTGAACGTCGACGCGGTCGCGGTGCCGGTCGGCAGCGGCGACCGACCGGGCCTCTAAGACAACGCAGCTTCGGGCACGCGGCTCGAGTCGAGGCTAGCCGGCTCCGGTCAGCCAGGCCTCGACATCAGCGAGCGAGCGCACTGACCGTTCGCCGGTTGCCCGCTCGGTGACCTCGGCCCCGCCGGCGGCAAGCGAGCGCGGGCTGACGGTCACGATCCAGGGCATCCCAAGCAACTCGGCGTCGGTGAACTTGACCCCGGGCGACTCGGCCCGGTCGTCCCACAGCAGCTCCCGCCCGGCCGCGGCGGCCGCGTCGTGGAGATGCCCGGCGATCTCGTCGACCTGTGGCTCCTTGTTAGCCCCGATCGACACGAGGTGGGCTGGATAGGGCGCCACCTCGGCCGGCCAGACGATGCCCTTGGCGTCGTGATGGGCCTCGACGATGCAGGCGACGTTCCGACCGAGTCCGATCCCGTACGAGCCCATGACGATGGGGTGCTCGGTGCCGTCCTCGCCGAGGTAGTGCGCCCCCAGTGACTCGGCGAAGCCGGTCCCGAGCTTGAAGATGTTGCCGACCTCGATCCCGTTGCGAAGCTTGAGCGGGGCGCCGCAACGGGGGCATGGGTCGCCCTCCCGGGCGCTCACGATCTCGGCGACCACGTCCGGCTTGAAGTCGCGCGGGACGTTGACGTTCCGAACGTGCCAGCCCGCCCGGTTCGCCCCGGCCACGAGGTTTGGCGAGCGCAGGAGGAGCTCGTCGACCACGATGACCGCGTCGCGCGCCCCGATCGGCGAGCCGTAGCCGGGCTCCATGCCCCGGGCCTTGATCTCGTCGACGTGCGCCGGGCGCAGCCCGCCGACCGCATTGACCGCGTTGCCAAGCTTGGTCTCCTCGACGTCGTAGTCGCCCCGGACCACCGCCACCACGAATCGGCCGTCGCCGGTCATGAAGAATGCCGCCTTCGCCGTGCGGCTCTCGGGCACAGCCAGGAAGCCGGCCAGGGCCTCGATCGTCGTCGCGTCGGGCGTCTCGACGTCCTCGGTCGGCAGTGGCTCCTCCGCGGCCGGTTCGGGCTTGCCGACCGTCGCGATCTGGCGGTTCGCGGCGTAGTCGCCGTTGTCGCACAGTACGAGGGTGTCCTCGCCGAAGGCGTTGAGGACCATGAACTCGTCGGCCTCCGAGCCGCCCATGATCCCGACGTCGGCACCCACGACGATCGCCTCGAGGCCGAGCCGCCTGAAGATCCGCTCGTACGCAGCGTAGTGGAGCCGGTAGTTGCGCTCGAGCCCATCCCAGTCGCGGTCGCAGCTATAGGAGTCCTTCATGACGAACTCCCGGACGCGGATCAGGCCGCCCCGCGAGCGTGGCTCGTCGCGGAACTTGGTCTGGAAGTGGTACACGATGATCGGCAGCTGGCGATAGCTCCTGATGATGTCGCGCAGGAGCAGGGCCACGACCTCCTCGTGGGTCATCGCCAGGACCATCTCCCGATCGGCCCGGTCCTTGAACCGGACGAGCTCGGGCCCGATCTTGAAGTACCGCCCGCTCTGCTTCCAGATCTCGGCCGGGTGGACGACGGGCATCTCCATCTCCTGGCCGCCGATCGCGTCGATCTCCTCGCGGATGACCTGCTCGACACGGTCGGTCACTCGTTTGCCGAGCGGCAGCAGCGAGTAGATCCCCGAGCTCAGCTGGCGGACGTAGCCGGCCCGCACGAGAAGGCGGTGCGAGGGCATCTCGGCGTCGGCCGGATCGTCGCGCAACGACGTGAAGAAGAGCTTGCTCAGACGCATGGCGGCTAGGATAGGGCCGGCCGCCGAGCCGCGCCGGACCTGCTAGCCTTCGAGGCGCCCGCGGCGGCCCCCGCGACCCCCAGCCCGGCGGACGGAGAACCCCCCAGTCGTGCCCGAAGGCTTCTCACTCGCCCTGATCGCGATCCTCATCCTGGCCGTCAGCTTCGACTACATCAACGGGTTCCACGACACCGCCAACGCGATCGCGACGTCGGTGTCGACCCGGGCGCTCAAGCCGGAATACGCCATCGTCCTGTCGGCCACGGCCAATTTCGTCGGGGCCCTGACCGGGACCGCCGTGGCCAAGACGATCGCCTCGGGGCTGGTCAACCCGCTGATCGATCCGGGCACCGGCGTGGACCCCAACCAGCTCGTGGTCATGGCCGCGCTGGTCGGGGCGATCGTCTGGAACCTGATCACCTGGCGCCTGGGCATCCCCAGCTCGTCGAGCCACGCGCTCATCGGCGGGCTGCTCGGCGCATCGATCGCCGGCGGCGGGCTGGCCACCCTCCAGGTCGATGGGGTCGTCAGCAAGGTCCTCCTCCCGCTGGTGAGCTCACCGCTCATCGGCTTCGCCCTAGCCTTCGGGCTGATGGTCGCGATCTACTGGCTGTTCCAGCACGGCCAGCCGCAGCGGCTCAATCGCCGGTTCCGGCGGCTCCAGATCCTGTCGGCCTCGTACATGGCCTTCAGCCACGGCTCGAACGACGCCCAGAAGACCATGGGCATCATGACCCTGGCGCTGTTCTCGGCCGGCCTGATCGCGACCCCCGACGTGCCCCTGTGGGTCATCCTCGTCGCCGCCAGCGCGATCAGCCTGGGGACGGCGGCGGGCGGCTGGCGGATCATCAAGACCATGGGCCAGAAGGTCGTCAAGCTCGACCCCGTCCACGGCTTCGCGGCCGAGACCACCGCCGCGACGGTGATCTTCAGCGCCTCCCATTTCGGGATCCCGGTCTCGACGACCCACGTCATCTCGAGTGCGATCCTGGGGGTGGGGACGGTCGACAACCGCAAGGCGGTCCGCTGGGGCGTGGCCGGTAACATCGCGATCGCCTGGGTGCTCACCCTGCCCGCGTCCGGGGGCGTCGCCGCGCTGACGTTCCTGGCCCTGCACGCGATCTTCGGCTAGCGTCCGGGCCGGACCCTCACCTGGGACTCAGGTCGGACGGCGGAAGACGTAGCCCACGCCGCGGACGGTATGGAGGTAGGCGGGGCTCGCAGGATCGGGCTCGATCCGGCTGCGCAGCCAGTGGACGTGGACGTCGACGGTGCGGGTCTCGCCGCCGTAGTCGTAGCCCCAGACGTTCTCGAGGAGCTGGTCCCGGGTGAAGACCTGGCCGGGATGGCGGATGAGGAACGCCAGCAGCTCGAACGCCTTGGGCTTGACCGCGACGGTCCGTCCATCGCGCAGGACCCGGTGCCCGGCCAGGTCGACCTGGACCTCGCCCAGGTCGACCACCGCCGGCGGCTCGACCTCGGCCACGCCGCGCTCGGTCCGGCGCAGGAGCGCCCGGATCCGGGCGAGCAGCTCGCGCAGGCTGAATGGCTTGGTCACGTAATCGTCCGCGCCGAGCTCCAGGCCGACCACCTTGTCGACCTCGGAGTCCTTGGCCGTGAGCATCAGGATCGGAACGGGCGATTCGGCCCGGATGATCCGGCAGACCTCCACGCCGGACAGCTCGGGCAGCATCAGGTCGAGGACGATCAGGTCAGGCCTGGTCTCCCGGAACTTGGTCAATGCCTCGCGGCCGTCGGCCGCGGTGACGACCGTGAAACCCTCCGCCACGAGCCCATCGGCGAGGGTCTCGCGCAGGGTGGGCTCGTCGTCGACGACGAGGATCGTGCGTGCCATTGCCGCCAATGGTAGTCGCCCGTCGTTAACAGGCGGTCAACGAGTGGTGCCCGGATGCGCCAAGCGGCCGGCGATCCCGGTTCGGTCAGGCCCCGGGCGAACCGACTTCGGCCTCGTTCGGACGCTTGACCCAGTACTCGGTGAACGCCGCGCAGCGGCCATCCCCGGCGAAGCGGAGCAGGTAACAGTTCTCGTAGCTCTCGCGGACGGGGCCACCGGGCGCCTCGAGGTAGCGACTCCAGCCGACAGCCACCGCCCGGTCGCCGTCGACGGCATACGGGCGATAGCTTGCCTCGAGGGTGGCCGGGTCGTCGTACAGCTCCGGCTCCAGCCAGGCGACGACGACGGCCGCCCGTCCCCGGAGCACGCGGTCGCCCTCGTGCCAGGGGTGGAAGCGATACACGACATCCTCGCTGAAGAGGTCGCCGATGGCCAGCGGGTCGTAGCTCAGCCAGGCCGCCACGTAGCGGTCGAGCCACGCCTGGACGTCATCGTGGGTCATCCGGCGGCGACACCGAGGGCGGCGATGGCCGCGTCGAGCCGGGCCAGAGTCCGTTCCCGACCGAGCGCGACGAGCGTGTCGAACAGCGGCGGCGTGGCCGTCCGACCGGTCACCGCGACGCGGATCGCCATGAACAGGTCACCCGCCTTCCAGCCGTGCTCCTCGGCCAGGGCGCGGAGGGGTGGCTCGAGCTCGTCGGCCTCGAACGTAACCTCGCTCACCGCGGCGATCGTCTCGCGGGCGGCGATCAATCCGGCGCCGGCCGTCGCCGCGTCCCAGCGTTTGGGCACGAGCAGCGCCGGATCGACCTCCAGTCGATCGACGAACAGGAAGCCGATGAGCTCGCCGATCGCGCCCAGCACGGGAAGCCGCTCCTGGACCAGGGGCATCAGCGCCCGGAGCTCGTCGTCCGTGGAAACCCGGTCGCTCCGCCCGGCCACGCGCTCGGCCTCGAGGAACGGCCGCAACCGCTCGACCAGCTCGTCCGGGTCGAGCCGTCGGATCCACTGCCCATTGAGCCACTCGAGCCGCTCGCGGTCGAATACGGCAGCGCCCTTGTGGACGTTCTCGAGCTGGAACCGGGCAATGAGCTCATCGATACCAAGGACCTCCTCCTCGGTCCCGGTCGCCCAGCCCAGCAGCGCGAGGTAGTTGTCGATGCCCTCGCGGATGAAGCCCTCGGCGATGTAGTCGTCGATCGCGGTCTGACTCTTGCGCTTGCTCATCTTGGTCCGGTCGGCATTGAGGATGAGCGGCAGGTGGGCGAAGCGGGGCACGGTCTCGCCCAGCGCCCGGAACAGGAGGATGTGCTTCGGCGTGTTGCTGAGATGGTCCTCGCCCCGGATGACATGGCTGATGCGCATCGCCGCGTCGTCCACGACCACGGTGAAGTGATACAGCGGTGTCCCGTCGGCGCGGACGATGACGAAGTCTCCGCCCAGGTTGGCCACGTCGATCTCGACCCGGCCGCGGACGATATCGTCGAAGGCGACGACGCCCTCGCCGACCCGGAAGCGGAGCGCCGGGATGCGGCCGTCGGCGTCGAACGCTGCGCGCTCCGGGGCGGTCAGCCGGGCGCACCGGCCGCTGTAGCGAGGCGGCAGGTGAGCGGCCTCGAGACGCTTGCGCTCGGCATCGAGCTCCGCGGGGGTGCAGTAGCAGGGATAGGCCATGTCGTCCGCCACCAGCCGGTCGGCCGCCTCGGAGTAGCGCGGGAGTCGCTCCATCTGGCGGTACGGCCCGTACGGCCCACGGGCCTCCTCGCCGGCGACCCCGGGCCCCTCGTCCCAGGTGAGGCCCAGCCAGTGCAGACCGTCGAGGATGTCCTTCTCGTAGGCCAGCGACGAGCGGGCGACGTCGGTGTCCTCCAGACGGAGCACGAACGTGCCGCCGACGTGGCGGGCGAAGAGGAAATTGAACAACGCCGTCCGGGCGGTCCCGATATGAAGCGGGCCGGTCGGGCTGGGCGCGATCCGCACCCGGACCTCGGATCCGGGTTCACTCGATGACTGGGTCATGACCAGATGGTAGCCGGGCGGCGTCGGGCCAGGCGATCCGTCGCTCAGCGGCTCGACGTAGGCACCCGGTGGAATAGGGCCGGGTCCGCCTCGCCGGGCAGGATCCGGATGAGTGCGGCCGGCCGGAGGCCAAGGGTGGCGCGGCCGCGCGGGCCGTCGAGGGTGAGCGAATCGAGCGACTCGGAGCGGGCCAGGATCGTCACGTGAGCTCCGGGCGTCAGCGCCCGCGCCTCGAGGTAGGACAGGAGGCCGGCATCCTCCTCGGCCTCCTCGGTGATCCGGAAGATCGTTGCCCGGACCCCGGCCTCGGCGCCACTCAGTGGCTCGCCCTGCGGTCGCCGCCGAGCCGTCGCCGCGTCGATGGGGTTGCCGTGGGGGCAAGTCTCCGGATGGCCCAGCATCTCGTCGAGGCGAGCCTCGACCCGTGGCGAGATGGCGCCCTGGAGACGGGCCGCCTCTTCGTCCGACTCGGCCCAGCCGAGGCCGACCACGGCGGTCAGGAGCCATTCCAGCAGCGCATGACGGCGGAAGATGGCATCGGCGGCGGCCCGCCCCGGGTCGGTCAGGACCAGCTCGCGGCCACTGGCGCCGCCGGCCTGGGTGACCAGCCCGTCGGTGCCCAGCCGACGGAACATCTCGCTCGCTGCCTGGGTGCTCACCCCGAGGTGCCGGCCGACCTGGGAAGCCGTCACCCGGTTGCCGTCCACGGCCATCACCCGGAGCGTGAGGAGGTACTCCTGGGCGGCCGTCGAGATCTCGGTTGCACGGTCGGTCCGGCGGCTCACCGCATCATCCTACGCGAGGGCCCTGCCACGGCGGCCGGCTCACCCGGCCGATCGCAGCCAGGATCACGCCCCCGAGCCAGGCCACGATGAGGGCGACAGTCAGGGCCGCCGCGGTCCCGGAGGTGGTGCGGGCGCCCCCGAGCACGAGCAGGACCGGGGTCGCCAGCACGCCGACGGCGAAGAACGCCAGCGAGCCGACCGCTGCGACCCAGCTCAGCCGAGGAATGCCGATGAGCAGGCCGAGCACGAGCAGGTCCACCAGCCAGATGCCGCCCGTCAGGGGATCCGAGCAGATCATCGCGACGCCGGAGCAGGCCGGCAGGCTTTCGCTGAGCGCGGCCAGGCCGATCGCCAGTGGGATCCAGCCGAGCACAGCCCAGCCGATGCGCCCGGGCAGCGTGGCGGCCGCGCGACGCCCCACGGACGGCGGCGGTTCGATGGGTCGCGCCGCGGATGCCCCCGCTGTCGTCGCCGCCGGCCGCCGCGGCGGTCGTGGCGGCCGTTG
>JBDTQW010000092.1:0-10509 GCA_039931975.1 Chloroflexota bacterium
CGAAGGCCAGCGGGCTGAGCGGCACCTCGGCGCCGCCCGCGATCGCCGCGTCGATCTGGCCGGTCCGGATCGCACCAAGCGCCTCGCCCAGTGCGACCGCCCCCGATGCGCACGAGTTGGCGGTCGACAGGATCGGACCGTGGACGCCGAGGGCGATCCCGAGGTTCGCCGGCGCGGCGCCGCCGAAGACCGCCAGGGCGAGGGTCGGGCTGACGGCCCGGATGCCGCGCGCCAGGTAGAGCTCGTGCTGCGTCTCCGCATAAGCGATCCCGGCGAGGGCACTCCCGAGGTAGATGCCCGTACGCTCCGCCCTTGCTCGTCCGAACTGGCCGGGTTCGAGACCGGCATCGGCCAGCGCCAGCTGACCCGCGACCAGCCCGAACTGGCTGAACCGGTCGAGCTGGCGGGCGGTCTTGGGGACCATGTAGCCGAGCGGGTCGAAGTCGTCGACCTGGGCCGCGACCTGCGAGCGGAACGGGCTCGGGTCGAACCGGTCGATCCGACGGACCGGTGACCGCCCGGCGCGCAGCCCGGCGCGGGTGGCTTCGACGCCGATCCCGATCGCCGTGATCAGGCCCAGGCCCGTGATCCACACTCGCCGCTCGGAGTGGTCCCGATCGTTGGCCATCATGTGCCTTGATTCGGCGCGATCGGCCGATCGGACTCGGATCCGTCGCTCAGGGTCTCGGCCAGGGCCCGAAACGTGGCCAGCGTGCGCCCGGCGATCGGCCGCGTGAAGAATCGGTCGATCAGCGCCGGCCAGGTGTCCTCACCGAGGACGATCCCGAGGACCGGCACGGAGACGGGCCGGCGGAAGTCGTGGTCGATCGACACCCGGCAGCCTGCCGGCGTAGGTTCAATGCGCCAGGTGACCGCCATCCCGCCGGTCGCCCCACCGAGGTGGCGGAAGCTCAGGCGAAGGGCCGTGGGATCGACCGACACCCTGGATCGCCACGCCACGGGGAGGCCCAGCCCGAGGATCGCGACGAGGGGACGGCGCGCCACCATCACCGCGGTCACGGTCCCGTCGCCACGCCGATCGACCACTCGGACGCGGTCGTAGTGGGGAAGCAGCCGTGGCCAGCGTTCCACGTCTCGGGCCAGGCGGAACACGAGCTCTGGAGCGGCCGCGACTTCGGTGGAGATCGTGGAACGCATCAGGCCGACCGGGGCCGATCGAGGGCCTGGCTCATGGGGCGAGCAGCGAGAGGAGCAGGCGCGGCTCGAGCGCTCGCTCGGCCGGGACGAGGTCGCCCATGACCAACCCGACAGTCTCGCGCACGGCGGCGCGATCGGCCAGGCGGCGCGCGGCATATTCGAACAGGGTCGGCCGTCCCAGGAAGGCCTGGACCAGCCAGCTCACCCGATCCTTGGCCGCGAATCCGTCACGCATGGCCCGTTCGTAACCGCCGGCCGACGCGGTGCGCCCGGCCAGCTCCGCGTCGATCGCGGCGGCCGCCAGCTCGGCCGACACGAGCGCCCGATGGAGTCCCTCGCCGGTGAACGGATCGAGGAACCCGGCGGCGTCGCCGACGAGGTACCAGCCTGGCCCGGCCCGGCGCGTGACCCGATGGCCGATCGGCGCGGCGCCGGCGATCGTGTCGCAGCGGGCGCCCGTCCGCCACTCGGCTGGATCGTCGGGCGTCGGGGGGATGGCGGCGACGAT
This sequence comes from Chloroflexota bacterium, assembly GCA_039931975.1. Taxonomy (GTDB): domain Bacteria; phylum Chloroflexota; class Limnocylindria; order Limnocylindrales; family CSP1-4; genus Chersky-267. Next base: position 1,667 of record JBDTQW010000092.1, read on the forward strand.
CTGCTCCACCACCCGCTGTGCCCCGCTCTCGGCCAGTGCTTGACGCCAGCTCCGCCCCAGGACGATCCCGACATTCACCCGCCCGCGCGGAACCGGCGCGATCCCGACGTAGCCGTCGTGCAGGATCCGCATCCGGCCGTCGCGGAGGCCATTCGCCGCCGGGTCGGCGAGGTGGACCGTGAGACCGATGCGGTCGGCGAGGCGCGCAGGCCGAGTCACCCCCAGCGAGCGCGCGACCACCGAGCGGATGCCGTCTGCGCCGACGACCAGACGGGCGCTCTCGTCGGTAGCCCGCCCGGTTCGGGGCATGAGCGAAACGCGAACCGGGCGGCCCGCACCGGCGACCGGCGAGATCGAGCCGACCGTGACACCGGTCCTGACCTCGACCCCGGCCGACGCGGCGAGGGCCAGCAACGCCGGGTCGAGGACCGCCCGGTCCAATCCGACGGCGGGGGCCGCGAGCGAGCCATCGTCGCCGTACGTCAGCCGGAAGGAGGCGCCCCGTGGCGTTTCGACCCGCAGTGCCGGGATGGGCTGGATCACCGAGCGCAGGAGCGGGTCGTCGAGGCCGAGCCGGCGAAGCGCGGCCACGACCGCCGGCGAGGCGAACACGCCGCCGGCGCGCCAGCGATAGGCCGGCGAGCGCTCGACAAGCACGACCTGGCGGCCCGTCCGCGCCACGAGGGTCGCGACCGCCGCGCCGGCCGGCCCGCCGCCGACGACGAGGACCTCGATGGTCATCGACCGGCCTCCGGGACCGCTGCGATCGCGTAGCGATGGCCGAGCAGGCCGGCGAATGTCGCGACCGGTCGCAGCCCGGCCTCGGCCATCAACGAGCCCATCTCTGCCGGGGTGTACGCCCGGCGGACAGACAGCGGCGCATCGTGGCGGGTCAGGCGGTTGCCGGTCAGGACATGGCCGACCAGCCAGGCGCCCACCCAGGCCAGCCGGCTGCGGGCGAGGTCGTTGACGATGACACCGACGGCCGCGACGCGACCCATCTCGCGCAGCAACCGGATCGCGTCGTCGGGCTCCAGGTGATGGAGCACCAGCGAGGCGTGGACGACATCCTGGCTGGCATCCGGATCGTCGAGCATTCGCCCGTCACCCAGCGCGAGGCGCAGACCGTCGAGGCTCGCCAGCTCGGCCCGGCCGGCGACCGCGGCGGCCAGCACCTCCGCGCGACTGTCGATGGCGGTGACCTCCAGGCGCCGTCCATCGCCACTGCGCCGGGTCACGAGCGCGGCCGGGATGTCCGCCCCACCCGTTCCGATGTCGAGCAGCGTGACCGGTTCGGTCCGATCGCCGACCAGGGCTCCCAGTGCCTGGCGGCTCAATCGTGTCCCACCGAACAGGCGATTGAACCGACGCAGGTCGCGCAGGTTGTCGGCCAGCGCGACCGGATCGTCGAGCGGACCGTCGAGCAGCTCGGGGGTATCGGCGAGGCGACGCATCGAGGACCTTCGGCCGGGGCGCGTTCGGTGACCGGTCAAGGCTACACCGCAGTAGGATGGCTCCCTCATCCCTTCAGCCAATGGATGGCGTCCGTGACCCGCATCCTCCTATACACGGGCAAGGGCGGCGTCGGCAAGACGAGCATCGCCGCCGCGACCGCACTGCTCAGCGCGGCTCGCGGCCAGCGCACGATCGTGCTCTCGACCGACATCGCTCACAGCCTGGCCGACGCGTTCGACGTCCCGCTCGGGCCCGAGCCGACCCTGATCGCCCCCAACCTGTGGGGCCAGGAGCCCGACGTCTACTTCAACATCGGGCGCTACTGGGCGACGATCCAGGCCTACATGACCGAGCTGTTCAGCTGGCGCGGGCTGGACGAGGTGATGGCCGAGGAGATGACCATCCTGCCCGGCATGGACGAGCTCGGGAATCTGCTCTGGATCGCCGACCACGTCGAATCGGGTCGCTACGACCTCATCGTGGTCGACGCGGCGCCGACCGGCGAGACGCTTCGGCTGCTGTCCCTGCCGGAAGCCAGCCGGTGGTGGGTCGATCGGATCGCCCCGATCGGCCGGCGGGTGAGCAGGATCAGCCGCCCGGTCCTGGAGCGGATGATCGGAGTGCCCGTTCCGCGCGACGAGGTCTTTGCTGCCGCCGAGCGACTGCTGGGGCGGCTCGACACGGTCCACCGCCTGCTGGCCGACCCGGAGCGGTCATCGGTCCGGATCGTCCTTGCCCTCGAGAAGCTGACCATCGCCGAGGCTCGCCGGTCGTTCACCTACTTCCACCTGTTCGGCTATCCGAGCGACCTGGTGATCGCCAACCGGGTGCTGCCACCGGATGTCGGCGGCGGATACTTCGGAGGACTGCGCGAGACACAGCAGGCGTATCTGCCGGTCGTCACCCGCGACTTCGGACCGGTCCCGGTGCGGACGGTCCCGTTCTTCGACCGGGAGATGGTCGGGGCAGCCAGTTTGCGCGAGATCGGGCTGGCTTTGTTCGGTGACGAGGATCCGACCGGGTTCTTCTACCGTGGCCGGCCCTACCGGGTGCGCGTCGAGGAGGGTGCCAACGTCCTGGAGGTGGCTCTGCCGTTCACCGCCCGGGACGAGGTCCGCCTGTCGCGCGACGGCGAGGAGCTCCTGCTCCAGGTCGGCGGTTGGCGCCGGACGCTCGTCCTGCCTCGGGCCCTGGTCGACTCGCCGACGAAGGGGGCGCGCATGGAAGACGGCATACTTCGGATCGAGTTCGAAGCCCGCAAGCGAACCAGCGTACGAGGAGGTCGATGATGAACGACAAGCGACCAGGTTCGAGCGGTCAGCGGTCTCGCGGGCCCGGGCGGCCGACGCTGGCCGCCTCGGCCGGGTTGCCCATCGGCGAACCCGTCGACGCCGACGAGCGGATCGGCGAGCTCGAGGCAAGACTGGCGCGACTCGAGGGTTCCCCGGGACTGCGCGACCGGGGCCGGGACCTGATGGGCCGAGTCATGCCGCCGGAGGCGACCCGGCACTTCCGCAACGCTGGCCGGGAGCAGCTGCTCGGGGTGCGTTCGATCGTCGACTTCTGGATCGCCCGGATCGACCGGGCCGAGACGCACTCGCGGGGCGTCGATCGAGGACGCGAGAGGATCGACGTCGACTAAGGGGCCCGGTCAGCGCCACGCGTCGGGCCGCCGTCGGGTGCCCGACCGACCGTAGGGTCTGCCGGACTTAGGTGCGCTGGCCGAAGGTCCGATTGACTTCGGCGAATGCCGCGGCATAGTCGAACCACGAGCTCCGAAAGCTGAATACCTTTGGCACGTCGCTCGACCTTATCGGTGTAGCGATGCGTCATCTCCTTCGCGCATTCTTGCCTGGCCTGCTCATCATCGGCATGGTGGCAGCTGCCTCACTCGTCACGGCCTCGCCCGCAGCAGCGGCGACGATGGCGAAGACCACCACCTGCAGCAATGGTGTCGACGACACCCCGGGCCTCGGCTTGATTTGTGAGGTCACGGTGGTCAACACGATCTCTGCAACCGGTGGGTCGGCACGGGTCACGGTTCGCGAATGTCATGGCGCCGCCGGCGCCCCGACCGCCGCCTGCACCACCAAGACGACCAGGCTGACCACACCGGTCACGGCGGTCACACAGTGCAACAACTCGACCAACGGCGGCGGCGGCACGCTCCGCTGCAGCGTCCGGGTCACCAACAACTTCGTCGGTCTGAAGGCACGCGCGACGGCCGCCACGGTCAACGAGTGTGTCGGTTCAGGCGATGGCATCGCCAACAACTGCTCCCCGTTCCCGGCCACGACGACGGGCGCAACCATCACGCAGTGCAACGGATCGGCCAACGGCGGCACGCTGGTTCGCCTGCAATGCACCGCCTCGGGCACGAAGTCCGCGGCCCTTGGGGTCAGGATCAACCAGTGCAACAAATCGACCAACGGCGGTGGAGCCCTGGTCATCTGCTCGGCGACCATCACGAGCCGAGTCGTCAGCGCCGCGACAGCAGCGTCAGCGAGCGGCACACCGGTGACCTCCCTACCGTCGACCAGCACCACCGAGGTCGTCACCGGTTCCTCGGGGCGCGACCCCCTGGCGCTCGCCTGGGTCTTCGCGCTGTTCGCCCTGTCGCTGATGTGGGTGTCCCGGCAGTATCGGAACCGCTCGGACCTTCGCTGAGCGCGCACACTTCGCTGAGCGCGCACACGTAGCCGTCACAGATCCAGACCCCGGCCAGCAACGGCCGGGGTCTTTCTTGCCCCTGCCAGGGAGGTCCAGTCAGGCGTCCTCGGTGCATAGACAGTTCGTCGGCGGGCGATCAGACTGGCCCCCGGGGCCGCGGCTCGATCCCTGTCGTCGAGGTCCGGGGAGCTAGGGAGTCAGGCCAGATGGCGGTCAGGTCCTGGCGGGGCGTCATGGTCGGGGTCGTGATCGCGCTCGCATTGCCGATCGTGTACCTGGTCGTCGCGCAGCTCGTATCGAGCGGGATCCTCCCATTCACCCGAACGGGCCTCTTCTACGAGGTCTTCAACTCTCTCGGATTCAACGCTGCGGCAGGGTTCGTGCTTGCGATGGTTGGCATCGTGACCGCAGGCAGGGCGGCCCGACTCGAGAGCCCATGGGCATGGCTGACGCTGCTGGTCATCGCCCTGCCCCTGCTGGCGTTCGCGTGGTTCATCAGCTACGCGACGCTCGGCGGCGCTTTGGGCAACCCCTTCTAGCCCATGGATGGAGCGACGGATGCCTCAAGGTCGAGTCGCAGGAGGTCCTCACCCCACTTGACCTCGCCCGTCAGGACGAACCCGTAGCGCACGTAGAACGGCTGGGGCGAACCGGGACCGGCCGTGCAGCTGGTCCAGAGCACGTTGGCGTCAGGCCGGGTTCGAAGGTATGCGACCACGGCGTTGATCGTAGCCGCCCCGTACCCGCGGCCCTGGAACCGCTCGTCGATCAGCAGCCGCCACAGGAAGTAGGGTCCGACTAGATCTTCGTCCGCCGCCAGGCGTTCGGCCGGGATCCCATCGCTGATCATGACGAACCCGACCAGCAGGTCCCCGTCGTGGACCGACCACATCCGCGGGCAGGCGCGGGCGTCGGCCACGGCATCCTCGAAGTGGCTTGCCATCGAACCGAGATAGCGCTTCTGCCCCGGTCCGCGCCGAAGTGTCATGACGGACGCCCGGTCGGCGTCGGTGGTGATGTCGTGCAGCTGAACGACGGCCATCGGGAGACCTTGCGTGCGCGGTGGTGCCAGCTCGGACGGGCGTCGAGCTCGAGCCGCCAACGACGCCTATTGTGGCTCGATGTACGTCTATCTCGAGACCGAACGCCTGATGCTCCGCCGATTCACGCCCGGCGACGTGGACCTCGCGACCGCGCTCGACGCCGACCCTGCCGTCATGCGCTACATCAACGGCGGCCGGCCGACTCCGCGGGACGAGATCCGCGATGACTACCTGCCCTCCTGGCTCGCCTACTACGAGGTTGGTGATGGGTACGGCTTCTGGGCCGTCCTCGAGAAGAACACCGGGGCGTTCCTCGGCTGGTTCCACCTGCGCCCGCTCCCGGAGGACCAGGACGACGAGCCGGAGCTCGGATACAGGTTGATCGCCTCGGCCTGGGGGCGAGGCTATGCGACCGAGGGGAGCCGGGCGCTGATCCAGAGGGCCTTTCGGGACCTGGCTGCCCGCCGCGTCTACGCCACGACGATGGTGGTCAACGTCGCCTCATGGCGGGTCATGGAGAAGGCCGGGCTACACCGCGTCCGGGTGTTCCACCAAGCATGGCCGGACCGGATCGAAGGCGAAGAGCAGGGCGACGTTGAGTACGCGCTGACCCGCGCCGACTGGGAGGCCGGACCGGACGCCCGCGTCGAGACGCTCCGGCCCACGGCCCGCCGGACCTCAGCGCGCACGAGTTGAAAAACGCCGCCGACCGATAACGCCTCGAAGAGCCCCTCCGGTGTCCCGGAGGAGCTCTACGATGACCGGCCGCTGACGGACAACGGATGTCAGGGCGGCGCTAGGCGCTGCCAATGCGCTGCTGCGCCCGCCCCGATCCCGGTCGAACCCTCGCCCTCGGCCCCGAAGGACAGCGCGGTTACCGGTCCACCGGCTGGATCGAGCAGCATCGCGTGCTCGCCCAACCATGGGACGGCCAAGATCATCGACCCGTCGGGAGCCCAAAGGAGCGAGGTTCCGGAGGAGGTAGCAGTTGCCTGGAGCGGCGTCACGGCCCCATCCGCCAGGCGCACGACGGCAAACCCCGCGCCGGACTCCCAGCCCCGCTCGAATGCGATCTGCGAGCCATCCGGTCGGAGGCCCGAGCCGTTGGCCTTCATCACGTACAACCCGACCTTCGAGCCGTCGTCGCCGCGGAAGAGGAACTCGTCCCCGTGCGGCGGCCGGAAGGCGGCGCGTCAACCGTCAGACCGGTCTCGATCTCACGAGGCGGCGCGGAGGTCGTGGTGTCGAAGATCAGCAGTCGGGAATCGCCCGAACCGTTGAGGACCGCGGCGATCGATCGGCTGTCCGGCGTCCAGGCCCACCACCAGGGACCGTCGCCGAGGGGGGTCGTGCTGACCTGCCGGACGTCGGTGCCGTCGGACCGAGCAACTGCAACGACAGGGCGCCCGCCACGTTCCGGACGAAGGCCAGATGCGTGCCGTCGGGCGAGTAGAGCGGCCACTTGTCGATCTCCGGACCCGTGACGATGACCTTCGGGGTCCCCTTTGGTCCGACCTGGGTGTAGATGTCCCCGAATACCGAATAGGCAAGAGCGCCGTTTCCGGCGACGCCGAAAGGTTCGGGTATGCGGGGCCGGGATCCAATGTAGATCGCCAGGGCGGCCGCGGCGATGAGGATCGCCAGGGCAAGGGCGCCGATCAGGCGCCACGGGACAGCCGTGCCCCGGGCCGAACGTGTTGCGATGTCCACAGGAAGCCACCTTTCGGGGAAAACCCAGGCGGGCCGCTGCTGCGAGCGGGCGGTCCGCGCCAGGAGGAGGTCGGTGTAGTCAGGCGTCGAGCCGGCCCCGAGGTCCGCGAGGATCGTGGGCAGGGCGCGCTCGATGCGTCGATCGCCGGTCATGCGAGCGTGCCTCCGGCGACCGGGCTGGGGCTGGTCGATGGGTCGGTTCCGATCTCGGTCCGCATCTCGCCGAGGGCGCGATGCAGCCGCGACTTGACCGTCCCGACGGGGATCCGCAGGGCGACTACGACCTCGGTCAGCGGCAGTCCCAGGTAGGAGTGCAGGACGACGATGGACCGGCTGCTTTCGTCCAGGCGTCGGAGGACGCCATCGACGAGCTCACGGTCGGCCAGCGTGCCGGCCGGGTCGGAATCCGCCGGAGCGTGGAGCGTGGTGATCTCGACTTCGATCGGTCGCCGGCGACGGCGACGCGCCTGGTCGAGGCAGGCGTTGACGGTCAGCTTGTAGAGCCAGGCATCGAACCGATCCGGGTCGCGCAGGCTCCGCAGGTCTCGCCAGGCCCTGAAACAACCCCTCCTGGACCGCGTCGCGCGCGAGCTCCGGGTCCCGGAGGGTGAGCCGGGCCGCCGTGTCCAGCCGCGCGACAGCCCCACGCACGAGCTCGGCGAAGGCGTCATGATCGCCCTGCCTCGCGCGTTCGACGAGCTGTCGCTGGTCCACGGTCGCCTCGACTTGGGCGACCACGGTGATCGTCCTTCAGAGGGGAATGGCGCCAGTCGGCCCGAAACGGTTCTCGACACATCCTGGGCGGCCCGCAGTGACTACCCCGTGACCATGGCTACCCATCATGTTGCAGGCCGATTTCTCGGGGGCTCGAGGCTCGGAACTATGAGCCGCCGTTCCGCTCGTCCCGCATAGATCAGCTGCTCGGTGGTCAGGCCCGACCGTACGCGCAGGCCAGCGAGGGCGCGATCGGTGACCTCGCCCCGACGCTGGACCGTACCGATGGGTGGTATCGACGCCCTGCCCATGCGCCCACGGTGGTACAGACGATTGAATCGCCGTCGCACCTAGCCGTAGCTGGCGGGACGTGCCAAGGAGATCTCGGCCATGCACTCCCAGCCACCCCCCACATCCAACCGTTCGAGCCCGCGACTCGCGCCGGACCCGCTGATGCTGCACGCGACGCCGTCGCTCGATGTCCATCCCGTGCGGCGGATCCCGCAGGATCGCGATCTATTGCTGACCATCGCAAGCCGCATGGCGCGACTCGGTGCCTGGACGGTCCTGATCGATGACGGGCTGGTTCGCCTGTCAGACGAGGCCTGCGCGATCCACGAATTGCCCAGCGGCTCGACGCTCACCGTTCGTGACGGCATTGAGCTCTACGCGCCCGAATGCCGGCCGCAGATCTCGGCCGCGTTCGCTGCTTGCATCGGCGCCGGCGCTCCGTACGACCTGGAAGGCGAAATCCGGACCGCCTCCGGTCGGGTCGTGCCGGTACGTGTCAGCGGCGAAGCGGTTCGAGGCTCGAACGGACAGGTGGAGCGGATCGAGGGCGTGGTCCAGGACGTCTCCGCCCTGCGCGAGGCACAAGTCCACGCCGAGCGGTTCGATGCCCGGCTTGTGCGCACGCTCGCAAGCATGACGGACGCGTTCTACACGCTCGATCGCGATTGGCGCTTTACGTTCGTGAACCCTGAGGCCGAGCGGATCCAGCAGCGCACCCGGGCTCAGATGCTCGGGCATTCGGTCTGGGACGTCTTTCCAGAAGCGGTCGGCACGATCTTCGATCTTGAATTCAGACGGGCGGTGGAGACGGGCGAGGCGGCCGTCTTCGAGTCGTACTATCCACCGCTCGACCTTTGGGTCGCGGTGCGCGCCTACCCATCGGACGATGGCCTGGCCGTCTACTTCCTCGACATCAACGAACGGCGACTGGCCGAGATGGCCCTCACCGAGGCCGTCACC
>JBDTQW010000093.1:0-10437 GCA_039931975.1 Chloroflexota bacterium
GCGGTACGGAACGGCCTGTGGCTCCACGTCGACGCGGCGTATGCGGGAGCCGTCGCCATGATCCCCGAGCGCCGCGGTCCATTCATCGGTTGGGAGCGAGCCGATTCGATCGTCATCAATCCGCACAAATGGCTGTTCACGCCGCTCGACGCGTCGCTGCTGCTGACGAGCAGGATGCCGGCGCTGAGGTCCGCCTTCAGCCTCGTGCCCGAGTACCTGCGCACCCTCGATCGAGCGACGCCCGGGCGGGACTACACCGAGTACCAGCCCCAGCTGGGGCGTCGGATGCGGGCGCTGAAGCTGTGGATGCTGCTGCGATGGTTCGGACTGGAGGGTCTCCGTCGACGGATCGCTCACCACCTCGAGCTGGCTCGGCGATTCGCGGCTGCGGTCGATAGCGACCCGGACTGGGAGCGGCTGGCCCCGGTCCCGTTTTCAACGGTGTGCTTTCGCTGGCGGCCCGCTCGGTTGGCCGGACGCGAGCACGAGACCGCTGCTCGCGCGCTCCTCGACGAGCGCAACGCGGCGATCATCGACGCGGTCAACCGGACCGGCGAGGTCTTCCTGTCGCACACCCGCCTGACCGACCGGTTCACGATCCGGCTGGCGATCGGCAACATCCGAACCGAAGCCCGCCACGTCGAGCGAGCCTGGGAGCTGCTCCGCCGCGAGGCCGACCGCCGCGAGGCCGACCGCCTCCACGCCTGACGCCGACGCCGTCGTGGCCAGCCCGGCCCGCTAGCATGCGACCGACCGAGCCGGCGGGGACGTCGGGTAGACTCGGCCGATCCGCTCCCACCGGCCGGATCGAACGAGGAGGACCGTCATGGCAGTGCAGGTCGCCACCGACTACCGGATGTTCATCGACGGGGCCTCGGTCGCCTCGACCAGCGGGGCGTGGCTGGAAGTCCACAGCCCGGCGACCGGCGAGCTCGTGGGGCGCGTCCCGGCGGGCACCGAGGCGGACGTCGACCTGGCCGTTGACGCCGCCCGGGCGGCCTTCCGCGACGGACGCTGGGCCGGGATGCTATTGGCCGAGCGGGCCGCGGCCATGAACCGGTTGGCCGACCTGTGCGACGCCAACGCCGACGAGCTGGCTCGGCTCGAGACGCTCCAAACGGGCACGACCTACAAGCTGCGGCGCGAGTCGGACTTCGCCTTCGCCTCGGATAACCTGCGCTTCTTCGCGGGCGAGATCCGCCATCTCGAAGGCAAGGCCGCTTCCGAGTACACCGGCAGTCACACCTCGATGGTCCGGCGCGAGCCGATCGGCGTGGTCGCCCAGGTCGCGCCCTGGAACTATCCGTTCTGGATGGCGATCTGGAAGATCGGCCCGGCCCTGGCCGCCGGCAACTCGGTGGTGCTCAAGCCCGCGAGCGCGACCCCGATCACAACGATCCGCCTGGCCGAGCTGGCCGCCGAGGCAGGCGTCCCGGCCGGTGTCCTCAACGTGGTCACGGGCACGGGTGACGTGGTCGGCGCGGCGATGGCCGCCCACATGGACGTCGACCTGATCTCGCTGACGGGTGACTCGGAGACTGGCAGGCGGATCCAGGCGCTGGCAGCGCGCAACGTCAAGCGAGTCCATCTCGAGCTCGGCGGCAAGGCCCCGTTCATCGTCCACGACGACGCGGACCTCGAGGCCGCAGCGCGCGGCGCCACCGCGGGGGCGTTGATCAACGGTGGTCAGGACTGCACCGCCGCGACCCGGGCGTACGTACACCGCTCGGTCTACGACGCGTTCCTGCGCCGGACCGCCGAGCTGTTCGACGGCGTCCGCATCGGTGACCCGTTCGATCCGGCGACCGATCTGGGTACGCTGATCAGCCAGGGCCAGGTCGAGCGCGTCGACGGCTTCGTCCGCCGCGCCGAGGCGGCCGGGGCTCGGATCGTCGTCGGCGGCGGGCGGCCGGACGTGCCCGGATTCCCGGACGGGGCGTTCTACCGTCCGACGATCGTGGCCGACTGTGCCCAGGACAGCGAGATCGTCCAGAAGGAGGTCTTCGGGCCGGTCCTGGCCGTCCTGCCGTTCGACACGGACGAGGAGGCGCTGGCCTTGGCCAATGACACGAAGTACGGCCTGGCCGCTTCGATCTGGACCCACGATCTGTTCCGGGCGATGGAGGCGGCGCGCCGCCTGGACTTCGGGCATGTCCAGGTCAACGACCACCTCATGGTCACGTCCGAGATGCCTCACGGCGGCTTCAAACAGTCCGGCTTCGGCAAGGACATGTCGAGCTATTCCTTCGAGGAGTACACCCGGGTCAAGCACGTCATGCTCGAGCTGACCGGCGAGCCGGAGAAGCCCTGGCACTACACGATCTTCGGCGACAAGCCGGAGGGATGACCCGGATCCCCAGGAACGTCCTGGGCAGGCTTCGAAGCGACGGGGCATCTCTGCATCGTTCTATCCGGGAGCCGGCGCGCCTTCCATCGCGGATCGCTCCAGTGCGATCACGTTGTAGGCGTGCACCCAGGCCGTCTTGCCGTCGAGCCGCAGGCTCCCGAGGTCCTGCATCACCACCAGGTCGCGCACCGCGTCGTGGGTCGTCTGGTCGATCAGGATCTGGCCCGGACCGGCCGCCACCTGGAGGCGAGCGGCGACGTTGACGGAGTCCCCGACGACCGCGTAGTGCATGCGCCGCTCCGACCCGACGTTGCCGGCGATGACCTCGCCGCTGGTGATCCCGATGCCCGCCTGGAGCCGCACGCCCGGCATCGCCGGGATCTCCAGGCGCATCACCGCCGACTGGACGGCGAGTGCGGCCCGGACGGCACGCTCGGGATCATCCGAGTGCATCACCGGGGCCCCGAAGAACGCGAAGACTCCGTCGCCGAGCAGGTCCGCGACCGTGCCGCCACGGCCCTCCACGGCGTCATTGACCGCGGTCAGGTATCGATTGAGGAGCTCGAGCGTCGCCTCCGGCGGGTACTCGGCGGCCAGTGCGGTGTAGCCGCGCACATCCGCGAAGAGGGTGGACACGTGGCGTCGATCGCCCCCGAGCGAGACCGCGAACGGGTCGCGGAGCACCTCTGCGGCGACGTTCTCGCTGACGTACCGTCCGAGCAGGTCGGCGAGGCGGTCCTGGAGAGCCTTCGTCCGAAGCAGGGAGCGCAGCCGCGCCGCCAGCTCGATCTGGTCGAACGGCTTCGACAGGAAATCGTTGGCGCCGGCCTCCAGGCCGCGAGCCTTGTCCTCAGGGCGATCCAGCGCCGTCAGCAGCAGGATGGGCAACCCCGCCAGGTCGGGCTGGCGACGCAGCCGCTGGCAGACCTCGATCCCGTCGAGCCCGGGCATCATCACGTCGAGGCAGACGAGATCCGGGCGGTGCTCCGCGATCGCCCCGAGCGCCGAAGGGCCATCGACGACCTCGACCACGTCATAGCCCTGGCGGGTCAACAGCTTGCGGAGCAGGGCCAGGTTCGCGGGCTCGTCGTCGACCGCGAGGATCAACGGCCGGTCGCGCTTCATGGCAGGTACCCGGCGACCGTGTCTGCGAACGAGTCGAACTCGATCGGTTTGCTCAGGTAGCCGTCGAAGCCCCAGGCCAGCGCCCGCTCGCGGTCACCAACCATCGCATGCGCCGTGAACGCGACCACGCGCAGCCGAGCGGAACGCATGTCGGCCCGGATCTCGGTCAACGCCCGCCAGCCGTCCATCCCGGGCAGCCCGAGATCCAGCAACACAAGATCGGGCAGCCGGTCCCGGGCCAGCACGATGCCGGCCTCGGCGGTGTCGGCCGTCAGCACGTCGTGACCGGCGGCGTTGAGCAGCTTGGTGGCGAGGGCCAGGTTCGCGGGCGTGTCCTCGACCAGGAGGATGGTCGCCATCACGACGCCTTCCGGGACACGGAGCCGAGTTTCTGCAGCAGGCTCAGGAGCTGGTCCTGGCGGACCGGCTTGGTCAGGTATCCATCGGCGAGATCGGGCAGGTCGGCCGAGTCGACCACGGATACCACGATCACCGGGATATCCCTGGTCTGCGGGTCGCTCTTGAGCTCGCGGAGGATGTCGCGGCCGTCGCGGTCGGGCATGAGGACATCGAGCAGGATAACCGCGGGCTGCAGCCGGAGGGCTTCGCTTACGGCGGAATTCCCGTTTGACGACGCGACGATGCGATACCCATGGCCGGCGAGCATCTTCTCGAGCAGCGGCGCGACGGAGGGGTCGTCGTCCACGCTGAGGAGCACGCCTCGCTCGTTGCCGCCCGGGTCCGGCTCGGCAAGCGCCGGGCCGGCTGGTTCGACCCGGCTGTCCAGCGGGAGCGTGAGATAGAAGACGCTGCCTCGCCCTGGCTCGCTGTCGAGCGTGACGTCGCCGCCCATGACCCGCGCGAGGCGCCGGCTAATGGCGAGGCCAAGGCCGGTGCCTGCCTCGTCGCCCTCGGCTCGCTGGAACTCCTCGAAGATCGCCTCGTGCTGATCGGTGGCGATGCCCGGGCCCGTATCGCGGACCGCCACCCGGAATCTGGACTCCGCGCTGCCTGCGGTCTCGACCTGCACCTCGCCCGAGCTGGTGAACTTGAGCGCGTTCCCGAACAGGTTGACCAGGATCTGGCGGACCCGCTGGCGATCGAGGACGACCTCCGCCGGGGCATCGGCATCGTGCCATTCGAGGCGGATGCCCTTCTGCGCGGCCATCGACCGGTATTGCGCCACGACCGCCTCGACGAGCTCGCGCGGATCGAACGGCTGCGGGTCGATGGTGAGCTTGCCGGATTCGATCTTCGACAGGTCCAGGATCTCGTTGATCAGGCCGAGGAGGTCCCGTCCGCCGCGCTGGACCCAGCCGAGCGAAGTCCTCTGGTCAGGATTCAGCTTGCCGTCGACACCGCCCAGCAGCGCGTCCGTGAATCCGAGGATGGCGTTCATCGGCGTCCGCAGCTCGTGGCTCACGCTGGCCAAAAAGCGCGATTTCGCCTCACTGGCCCGGGCGAGTGATGCGTTCGTCTCCTCGAGTTGCCTCGTCAGCTCGCGCTGCTCCTCGAAGCTCTGGGCCAGGCGATCGGTCGTCTCGTTGAGGTCGCGGGCGAGCTTCCCGAACTCATCGCGGTTGGGCACCTCCACGCGTTGGCTGAGGTCGCCGGCGGTGATCCCGGCGAGCGCGCGTTCCATCTTTCGGATCGGGAAGATGAACGCCCACGACAGGACGAACCCGAGGAAGAGGGCGACCGCCACGCTCACGGCCGAGAAGCCGATCACGGCGGTGGTGAGCAGCGCACGATCGGATTCGAACGCGGCCTGCGCCTGATCGATCTGCTGGTCGGCGGCCCCGATGAGGGAGCGCAGGTCCTCCTCCAGGAGATGCGAGACGGGGTGCTCCTCCGCCAGGTGGAGTTTGGTCGCACCGTTCAGGTCACCGCCGCGGTACAGCGCCAGCACCCGGTCGCTAGCCCCGGCGTAGGTGTCGTTGTTCGCCCTCAGGCGCTGCAGGAGTTGCGCATCGGTCGGATCGGCCGCCCCCATCTCGTCGAGCAAGCGGGCAAACGCGGTCTTCGCGTCGGCGATCTGGGTGTTGAACTTGTCGTCCTGGGTCAGGAGGGCCATCGCCCGATAATGGCTTTGGGCGGTAACGGCGTAGAGCATCTGCTGCGCCCGGCTGGTCTTCTCCTGGAGGCGGTTGAGGTCGCTCACGCGCTCGTTCATCCGGCCGATGACGACGAGGCTGAGGATGGCCATCGCAACAAGCAGCAGGGCTCCGCCCAGGAAGCCGAACAGCAGCTTCCGGTGGACACTCGCCTTGATCCGGGCGATCGCGTCGACGACCGGGCGCAGCCAGGCCGTGAACCGGGGCAGTCGCGGCTCGGCGAGGGTCATCGCCGAAGGGGCCGATTTGAGCGCATATCGACTGGGAGTCTGACGCAGGCAGGCATCACCGGGCAAGGGCCTTCCTGCCGACACCTCCTCAACGCGATGCCGCAGACCCGCTGCCGTGGGCGAGACGCCTGCATCCGGGTCGTCGAAGGCTCGATAATGCGAGGCAGACGACCGCCGTTAGAGGAAGACACCTCCGTGCCGCCCATCACCGAGCTGACCAGGATCGAGCCCGTCTATCTCGAACGCCTCGAGAAGCAAGGCAGCTTCACGACGGGGATCCTCCTCGAGGTCTCCGAAACACCCACTCGCCGCCAGTACCTGGCCGACCACGTCGGCGCCACGATCAACGAGGTAGCGGAGTGGCGCGATGAGGCGCTCATGCTCAACCTGGCCAGCTTCGGGCCGGAAGAGCACCAGCTGATGATCCAGGCCGGTATTGAGGGCCTCCGGGACATCCTGGCGCTCGACCTCGACACGTTCCAGGAACGGGTCCGCAGGGCGGCCGCCGAGCTCGGCGTCGAACCGCCCGACGACCTCCGGATCGAGGGCTGGTGGGAGCAGGCCCGCACGCTCGAGGACGAGTAGCCCACCGACCAGCGCTCGCGCTGGCACGCCCGGCACGGCCGGCACGGCCGCCGCGGGGAGCTGCGCCTGCCTGGGAGCCCGCGCGGGTTGCGCGTCGGCGGGCCCGGTAGGATGGCCCGATGCAAGCACCGCCGGAAAGGGCCCGGGCCCTGCTGTCCGTGCTCGTCGCCGCCGCGACGATCGTGGTCATCGTCGGCGTGTCGGTGATCCCATTCCTCAGCCCGGTCTGGGTCGCCTTCGAGCAGGACCGCTCCGGGGCGGCGGCGCTCACTGGGTTCAGCCCCGAGCAGGTCCATGCGGTGACCGACGACATCCTGCATGACCTGATCGTGGGCCCGCCCGACTTCGCCCAGACCGTGGCCGGGACACCCGTCTTCGGGGAGCGCGAACGGGCCCACCTGGTCGAGGTCCGGACGGTGTTCATCGCGTTCGGCGCGATCGTCGTGCTGGGCGCGCTGACCCTGGCCAATGCCCGCCTCCTGTCCCACGGTGCCGACTGGTTCCGGCGGGCCGTGGGAGCCGGAGCGCTGGTCCTGGCCGGTGTGGTGGTGCTCGGCGGGATCGTCGTCGCACTGGCCTTCGAGCAGGCCTTCGAGCTGTTCCACAGCCTGTTCTTCGCCAGCGGGACGTACACCTTCGACCCCACCACGGAGCGGCTCGTCCAATTCTTCCCCAGCCAGTTCTGGGAGGAGTCGTCGCTGGCGGTCGGGGTCGTGATCCTGGCCATCTCCGGGGTCGTCGCCGGGTGGGGCCTGGGCTCGAGGGACACGACGTGAGCGAGCCCCTGTTGTCGGCTGAGGCCGCCCAGGAGCGTGTCCTGGCCGCGCTCGCCGGTCCGCTGCCCAGCGAGACACGGGACCCTGAGGCGGCCCTCGGCCAGGTGCTCGCCGCCCCGGTCGTGGCCACCACTGACCTGCCTCCGTGGGACAACAGCGCCATGGACGGTTATGCGGTCCGCGCGACGGACGTGGCCGATGCCGCCGAAGAACGCCCGATCCATCTGCGGGTCACCGGGGAGGTTCCAGCGGGCGGGCTGGCGGACCGCGCGGTGGAGCCCGGGACGGCGATCCGGATCGCGACCGGGGCGCCACTGCCGGCCGGCGCCGACGCGGTGGTGCCGGTGGAATCGACCACTCCGCTCTCCGCGGATCGCGCTGCGGTTGGGCCGCGAGGACGGGACGCCACGGGCCCCTTGCCGGCCGGCTGCGCCGTCCACGTGGCCGTCGGGCCAGGGAACGCCGTGCGCCGCCGCGGCGAGGACGTCCATGCCGGCGCGACGGTCCTCGACGCCGGTACGGCACTGACTCCCGCCGCGATCGGCCTGGCGGCCGGATCGGGAGTTGCCAGCGTCACCGTCCACCGCCGTCCGCGGATCGCGGTCCTGGCCACCGGAGATGAGATCCGCGGTCCGGGCGAGCCACTCGGCCCGGCCGGGCTTCCCGACGCCAACGGTCCCGGTCTACGGTCCATGGTCACCGCCGCCGGGGCGATCCCGATCGACCTGGGCATCGCCCGCGACCAGCTTGACGACGTCCTGACCCGGCTCCGACGGGGGATCGCCGAGGCGGATGCCGTGATCGTCTCGGGCGGCGTATCGGTCGGGCCGTACGACGTCGTCAAGCTCGCGTTCGAGGCCGTCGGCCGGGTCGACCTGTGGCGGGTGGCCGTCCAGCCGGGCAAGCCGTTCGCGTTCGGCGTGGCGCCCGGTGGCGTGCTCCTTTTTGGGCTGCCGGGCAACCCGGTCAGCAGCCTCGTCACCTTTGAGCTGTTCGTCCGACCGGCCATCCGTCGGCTGGCGGGACACCGGAGCCTCCTGCGCGAGGCGGACCTGGGCGTGCTCGTTGAGGCGGCAGGCAAGGCTCCCGGTCGACGAGCCTTCCTCCGGGTCATTGCCGAGCGGGACGAGAACGGTCGAGCCGTTCGTGACTCTACCGGACGGCTGCTGGTCCGGCTGGCCGGCGGGCAGGGCAGCCACGTTCTTAGCGCCCTGGCCGCCGCCGAGGCTCTTGCGGTGATCCCCGAGACCGTCGAAGGTCTGCCCGCCGGAGCGCCCGTGGACCTGATCCGGCTCGATCGAACGTGAGCGACTCCGCGCGCCCAGCTGAAGGCGCTCCCACCGACCCGGCCGAGCCCTGACCCACCCGGAGGCCACCCATGGACCGCAAACCCGCTCCGCGCTCTGAGCGGCGCCGCCTGACGCATGTCGACCGGACCGGCCGGCCGCGGATGGTCGACGTCAGTGGCAAGCCCGCGACCGCTCGTCGGGCCGTCGCCGAGGCGTTCGTCGCCCTTTCCCCGGAGACCCTCAGCCTGGTCATCGACGGCGCCACGCCGAAGGGCGACGTCATGTCGGTCGCCGAACTGGCCGGGGTGATGGCCGGCAAACGGACGAGCGAGCTCATCCCGCTGTGCCACCCGATCGGCCTGACTGACCTCCTCGTCCAGGTCGTCCCCGACCGGGTCGCCGGTGGCCTGCGCATCCGGTCCGAAGCCGCCACCGTGGGCTCGACCGGGGTCGAGATGGAGGCGCTCACGGCGGCTTCCGTGGCCGCGCTCACGGTCTACGATATGGTCAAGGGGGTGGAGCGCGGAGTGGAGATCCGATCCGTCAAGCTGGTCTCGAAGACCGGCGGCAAGAGCGGCGACTGGGTCCGACCGGGCGATCGGACGAAGCCGTCGGGCCCGCTGCCGGACAGTCGGCGGCCGGGCGATCGGGCGGCTGGCCGGATCGTGCCTGGACGGAGGAAGGGCGGCGGGTGAGCGGACACGAAGCGCGGCCGGGCGCCGGCCGTCGAGCGATGGTGGTCACGGTCAGCGACGGCGTCGCGTCGGGCGCGCGCAAGGACGAGTCGGGTGATGGACTGGCCGCCCGGCTGATTGAGCTGGGGTTCGAGGTCGATCGGGCGACAGCGCCCGACGAGGGCTGGCAGATCGAGGAGACCCTGGTCGACGGCGCGGCTGGTCACGCCCTGGTGGTGACCGCCGGGGGGACCGGGCTTACCCCGCGGGACGTCACGCCGCAGGCGACCGCTGCGGTGGTCGACTACGAGGTGCCGGGCGTAGCCGAGCTGATCCGGGCAGAGGGCCGCCGTTCGACGCCGATGGCGGCGCTGTCGCGCGGCGTGGTCGGGGTCAGGGCGGGCACGCTCATCGTCAATGTGCCGGGCAGCCCGCGCGGGGCACGCGAATCGCTGGAGGCGATCGTGCCGGTCCTGGGCCACGCCCTCGAGACGCTCGCAGGTCCGTTCGATCACACCGTGGCGGCCGCGACCGGTGGCCGACCCGACCTCCCCGAGCCCGGGTCGCGCGCGTAAGTGTTCGAGACGTTCGCGACCGTCCCTGCCTATCCGCTCGTCTTCCCGCTGTTCTGGGGCGCCGTGATCGTGTTCGGGCTGGCGATGGCCCGCCACCTGCGGATCTTCGCGGTCGTCCGGGCCGAGGGCCCCAGCCCGTTCAGCGACATCCCACGTCGGACCTGGGGGCTGTTCCAGTACGCCCTCGTCCAGACCCGGATGTTCAAGGATCCGCGCGCGGGGCTGATGCATTTCGCGATCTTCTGGGGCTTCGTCCTCTTAACCATCGGCACGGCCAACGTGGTCACGGGGGGCCTGGTCCAGGCGATCATCTCGTGGCCGATCGACGGGCAGCTGTGGACGGCCGTATCGGTGATGCAGAACGGCGTCGCGCTGATCACCCTGGCGGCGGTTGGCTACGCACTCTTCCGGCGCCTCGTCACCAGGCCCCGCCGGCTCACCCTGAGCCCGTCGGCCCTGATCATCCTGGCCATGATCGGTGGCGTGGTCGGGGCCGAGCTGCTGGCCCAGGCGTTCGAGGCGGCGCGCTTCGGCGACGTCCGCGGCGCGTTCGTGGCGAATGTTCTGGCAGTCCCGCTGCGGGCGCTCGGCCCCGGCGTCGACGAGGCCGGGTTCGCGGGATTGTGGTGGGCGCACATCGCGCTGGTCGCGGCGTTCCTCGTGTACCTGCCGTTCAGCAAGCACCTCCACATCGTCACCAGCTTCTTCAACATCTACTTCCG
>JBDTQW010000094.1:0-10333 GCA_039931975.1 Chloroflexota bacterium
GTCGGGATCGACGTCGGCACGACGAAGGTCACCGCGCTCATCGGCGAGGTCGGCCGGGACGGTGGGCTCACGATCATCGGCAAGGGCACGGTGCCCACGACCGGCCTGAAGAAGGGCGTCGTCGTCAACATCGAGCAGACGGTCCAGTCGATCGCGGCCGCGGTCGAGCAGGCCGAGCGGCTGTCGGGTTGGGCGATCGACCGGGCCTTCGTCGGCGTCGGCGGCCAGCATGTCGAGAGCCAGAACTCGCGCGGGGCGGTCGCCGTCAGCGGCCATGGCCGCGAGGTCGCTCGCGAGGACATCAACCGGGCCACCGAGGTCGCAAGGGCGGTGTCGATCCCGTCGAACCGCGAGGTCCTCCACGTCTTGCCCCGCCAGTTCATCGTCGACGGCCAGGAGGGCGTCAAGGACCCGCTCGAGATGAGCGCCATCCGGCTCGAGGTCGAGACCCACATCGTCACCGGCTCGGCGACCGCGGTCCAGAACCTGACCAAGTGCGTCGTCGCCGGCGGGGTCAAGATCGACGAGCTCGTGGCCGACTCGCTGGCCTCGGCCGAGGCGGTCCTGAGCGAGACCGAGAAGGAGCTCGGGGTGGCCGTCGCCGACATCGGCGCCGGGACCATCGACCTGGCCCTGTTCGCCGACGGCTCTCCGTTCCACACCAGCGTCCTGCCGGTCGGCGGCAACAACGTGACCATGGACATCGCCGCAGTCATGAAGACGAGCCTCCAGGTCGCCGAGGAGCTCAAGATCAACAACGGCACCTCGGACCTGCGCGACGTCGATCCCGACGAGCAGATCAACGTGGCGATGCTCGGCGAAGAGGCCGGCCGGACGGTCAGCCGGCTCGAGCTGTGCCAGGTCATCGAGGCCCGGATGCGCGAGACGTTCGAGCTGCTGCTCAACGAGATGCGGGCGACCGGCCACGGGATGCTCCCGGCCGGGATCGTCCTGACCGGTGGCGGCTCGGAGCTGGCCGGCGCGGCCGAGCTGGGCCGGGAAGTCCTCCAGATGCCGGTCCGGATCGCCGGTCCGGCCGGCGTCGGCGGCCTGGTCGACAACCTCCTGACCCCGGCCAACAGCACCGCGATCGGGCTCCTGCGCTGGGGCGCCGGGGTGCTCGCCCAGGGCGAGCCTGGTCGCTACGAGTCGGCGCCCGCGATGGGTTGGCTGAGCCGGATCCGGGACGCCCTGCGGAGCATCTTCCCCTGACGTCGGGGCGGGCTCGGCCGCGGCCGAAACGCCTTCCTGGTGCGTCCTGGGGCCGATCTGCCCCCGCCTATTGACCCGGCGCTATACTCGCCCGACATCTCCAGAGCGCGCACCCCGATCGATCACCATACCGAACGACCCGGCACGATCACCGGAGGAGAGGCGATGTCGCTGCGATCCGATTCCGAGAACTTCGCCCTGATCCGGGTGGTGGGGGTCGGTGGCGGCGGGAGCAATGCCGTCAACCGGATGATCCGGGCCGAGATGATGGGGGTCGAGTTCATCGCCTTAAATACGGATGCGCAGGCGCTTCTCCAGTCGGATGCCCCGCACAAGATCCGGGTCGGCGACAAGATCACCCGCGGCCTTGGGGCCGGTGGTGACGCGTCGATCGGTCAGCGGGCCGCCGAGGAGGACTCGGAGAAGGTCGCCGAAGCGCTGCGCGATTCGGACATGGTGTTCATCACCGCCGGGCTCGGAGGCGGCACGGGGTCGGGCGCCGCACCCGTCGTTGCCCAGATCGCCAAGGAGGCGGGAGCGCTCACCATCGGGGTCGTGACCAAGCCCTTCTCGTTCGAGGGCAACCGACGCAAGCTCGTCGCGGAGAAGGCAGCCGACGAGCTCAGGGCCAACGTGGACACGTTGATCACCATCCCCAACGATCGGCTCAAGGACGTGGTCCAGAAGAACACCTCGATCGTCGATGCCTTCCGGGTGGTCGACGACGTTCTTCGCCAAGGCGTCCAGGGGATCAGCGACATAATCACCGTCCCGGGCCTGATCAACCTCGACTTCGCGGACGTTCGGACGATCATGAAGGACGCCGGCTCGGCGCTGATGGGCATCGGCCGAGCGTCCGGTGAGAACCGCGCCATCGAGGCCGCCCGCCAGGCGATCGCCAGCCCGCTCCTGGAGATCAACATCTCGGGCGCGCAGGGGATCCTGTTCAACATCACGGGCTCGTCGAACCTGTCCCTGTTCGAGGTGACCGAGGCGGCCGAGGAGATCCGTGCCGCCGCCGATCCCGAGGCCAACATTATCTTTGGAACGAGCTTCAACGAGCGCCTCGGCGACGAGGTCCAGATCACCGTCATCGCCACCGGCTTCGATGCCGGTCGTAAGCGCGACAGCGCTCGCCAGGCGGCGTCGGCCTGGGACGCACAGCCGGTGGCCCGACCGACCTCGCGCGACTTCCTCGAGGAGCTCGACCGACAGCGCCAGGCCGTGGCCAGTGACGGGACCGACCAGGGCGCGGCCGCGGTCAGGTCAGACCGGACCGTCGGCGCCACGCCGGCTCCCGTCCAGCGCGCCCAGATCGACCCCGACGACCTCGAGATCCCGAGCTTCCTCCGCCGCGCGAAGTAGCCGTCCGCCGGTGAACGGCGGCGCCGGATCGGGCTCCCTGCACCAGCCGGCGCCCGACCCGACTGAGGTCGCCACGTTCGCCCAAGCTCGGGCCGTCGTCCTCGAGCGGATCGCCCAGGCCTGTGCAACGGCCGGTCGCGACCCGACGTCGGTCCGCCTGGTCGCCGTCACGAAGACCGTTCCACCCGAGCGGATCCGGGCCGCGGTCGCGGCGGGTCTGACCACGCTCGGCGAGAATCGTGTCCGGGAGGCGGAGGTCAAGATCGACGCGGTCCCCGGCGCCAGCTGGCACCTCATCGGGCCGCTCCAGTCGAATAAGGCGCGGCGCGCTGTCCAGACATTCGAGATGATCGAGTCGGTCGACTCCATCGAGCTTGCGGCGCGGCTCGATCGGGTCGTCCGCGAGGACCGCGGCCTCGAGCCGCGCGGACCCGTGCCCGTCCATCTTCGGCTGGCCGTTCTACTCCAGGTCAACGTCGATGACGACCCGGCCAAGGCCGGCTTTCGAACCAACGATCTGGCCGCGGCCGTTGCGTCGCTCGGGAGTCTCGAAGCGCTGCGGCTCGACGGGCTGATGACCATCGGTCGGCTGGCCGAGGACCCCGAGGCGGCCCGACCGACCTTCCGCCGGCTGCGGGAGCTGTCGGGCGAGCTGCGGGTCGGCGCTCCGAGCCTCGGCCCCGAGCTGTCGATGGGCATGACCGACGACTACCGGGTTGCGGTCGAGGAGGGAGCGACCATCGTCCGGGTCGGTCGCGCCCTGTTCGCCGCCCGGCCGGAGCCAGCGCCCGACGCCCAGTGACCGAGGCCGAGATCCGCTTCTTCGTCCGGCTGACCCCGCGCGGCGGCGTCGACCGGGTCGATGGGGCGGGGGAGGACGGAGTGCTGCGGGTACGGGTTGCCGCGCCACCGATCGACGATGCCGCCAACCGTGCGCTCGTCGCGCTGTTGGCTGCGGAGCTCGGCGTTCGGCCGTCGTCCGTCCGGATCGCCGCCGGGTTCAGGTCCCGGCGCAAGACCGTGGCCGTCGCGGACGTCCGGCGGGCCGCGATCCTTGCCCGCTGGCCGGGCCTCGGGCTATGATTGGCTGGCTCGGGTGCGATGCCCGATGGCACTCCGGGGCGATTGGCTCAGTCGGTTAGAGCGCGCGGTTCACATCCGCGAGGTCACTGGTTCGAATCCAGTATCGCCCACCATCCCGACCCAAACAGAAACAGGGCCCGCGGGGCCCTGTTTCTGGTTCTGAGACGTTGCCGGGTCGTCCGACCGTGAGGGTCTTCGGTCAGGCGGGGTTGAGCGCCGGCCGCAGGACCGGGACCTTGGCGGTCTCCGGGCGGGTCGCCCAGACGAGGCCGATGCCCATCAGGACGAAGGTGCCACCGAGGGCGCCGAACAGAGCTGCCAGGCCGAGACCCATCTGGAGGGTCGAGGCGGTGACGGTGCCGATGCCGAGCTCGGCGATCAGCGCGTGTGCCACACCGGTCCAGGCCTGTGCCCGTGCCGCAGCCTCGATCGGATTGGCCCGATTGAAGTCGGCCCAGTAGCGGCCAGCGACCGCGAACTCATAGGTGCCGGCCGCGTAGACCGTACCGTCGGCGGCCGTGACGTCCTTGTCGAGAACGATCGTCTGCGTTCCATTGAGTGTGTGGTACGCGACCGTCGCCATCTGGTACATGTACTCGCTGGCCGTGTTGACAAGCGGGTCGTTCGGGTTGAGGTCGGACGCCACGACGGGATAGCCCCAGTCGCTGGTCAGCAGGCCCATGATCGCCTGAGCGCCTTCGGTCTTGCCGCCGTCGACAAGCTGGCCGTCGCTGTTGTAGCTGAGGTTGACGTTCTGCGCCGCGCTGAACGCCTGGAGCGATCGCGCTCCCTCCTGGGTCTTCAGGAATGCGTAGCCGCCGCCGGCGGCGAAGGCGATCCCGATAATCACCAGGACGACGCCGAGGCCCTTCAAACGACTGATCATCTGCTCAATCCTCGCTCTCTACTGCTTTGCCATTTCTTCAGTAGCAGCGTGGTCGACCGGACCCACGTAGCGCAATGTGACAGGCGGACCCTTGTGGGTCCTCGGTCCGCACGAATTGGGGGGCCGAATGGCAGGGGTGGCTGCGCCGGCCTGCACGATGGGTGCGCGCCGGGCTCGGACCGCGACTGGTCGATCAGGCCGTTCCGGCAGCCGCCAGCCGGCGCAGAACCGCCGGCAGGATCCCGCCGTGCCGGTAGTAGTCGAGCTCGATCGGGCCGTCGAGGCGGGCGATCACCCCGAAGTGCCGCTCGGTGCCATCGTCGGACTGGGCCGTGACCGTCAGCCGGGCGCGGGGCACGAGGCCCTCCGCGAGCCCGCCGATGTCATACGTCTCGCGCCCGGTCAGGCCGAGCGAGGTGGCAGTCTCGCCGGGCAGGTACTGGAGCGGCAGGACGCCCATCCCGACGAGGTTCGAGCGGTGGATCCGTTCGAAGCTTTCGGCGATGACGGCCCTCACGCCGAGCAGCGCCGTGCCCTTGGCCGCCCAGTCCCGTGACGACCCGGAGCCGTACTCGCGGCCGGCCAGGACCAGCAGGGGCACGCCCTCCGTGACGTAGCGCTGAGCGGCGTCGTAGATGAAGGTCTCCTCGCCGCCGGGAAGGTGGACGGTATAGGGCCCTTCGCGGTCGGGCACCAACCCGTTGCGCAGCCGGATGTTGGCGAAGGTGCCCCGGACCATCACCTCGTGCTGACCCCGTCGCGCGCCGTACGAGTTGAACTCGAGCGGGCCGACCCCGTGGGTCTGGAGCCACTGGCCGGCCGGCGACGACGGGGCGATCGAGCCGGCTGGCGATATGTGGTCGGTCGTCACCGAGTCGCCAAGGACGGCCAGCACCCGGGCGCCGGCGACGTCGGTGATCGGCCGGGGCTGGGGCTCGAGCCCCTCGAAGAACGGCGGCCGGGCGATGTAGGTCGACGCCGGATCCCAGGCGAACCGGTCGCCGGCGGGGATCGGCAGGGCCCGCCAGCGATCGTCGCCCTCGTAGACCGTGGCGTAGGTCTTCCGGAAGAGGTCCGGCGAGATCGACGAGCCGATGACCGACCGGATCTCGTCCGAGCTCGGCCAGATGTCGGCCAGGAAGACCGGCCGGCCGTCGTCGCCGATCCCGAGCGGCTCGCTCGTCAGGTCGATGTCGACCCGACCGGCCAGCGCGAAGGCGACGACGAGCGGCGGCGAGGCAAGGTAGCTCGCCCTCGCCAGGGGATGGATCCTGCCTTCGAAGTTGCGGTTGCCCGAGAGCACGGCGACGACGGCCAGGTCGTTGGCCTCGATCGCCTTGGCGATCGGCTCGTCGAGCGGGCCCGAGTTGCCGATGCAGGTCGTGCAGCCGTAGCCGGCCAGGGCGAACCCGAGCCGCTCGAGCGGGTCCATCAGCCCGGCCGTCGTGAGAT
The DNA here is from genome assembly GCA_039931975.1 of Chloroflexota bacterium. Lineage (GTDB taxonomy): Bacteria > Chloroflexota > Limnocylindria > Limnocylindrales > CSP1-4 > Chersky-267. The sequence continues at coordinate 5,999 of JBDTQW010000094.1, forward strand.
AGCCGGTGACCGCCTTCGAGCCGGGGGCGAGCGAGGTCTTGACCGTTGGCCCGACCGACAGCCCGCGGGCGACGGCGTTCCGGGCGAGCAACCCGGCGCCGACCATCACGGTCGGGTTCGACGTGTTGGTGCACGAGGTGATCGCGGCGATCGCCACGGCTCCCGTGCGGATCGTCCGCCCGCCATCGCCCTCGATTGCGACCGCGGGGTAGGCCAGCTCCTCGCGTGAGGGATCAGCCGGGTTGGACCTGGGATTCCCTGGCGGATCGTCCGGCGGATCGGGCGCTGCTCGGTCGGCGGTCGCCTCGGCGGCCACGAACGAGGGCGGATCGGAGGCAGGGAAGGAGTCGGCCGATGCCCCCTCCACGCCCGCGGCCTCCGGGGTCGGCGCCACTCGATCGGCGATCGGGCGGTCACCCGGGCCACCGGCCGCGCCGGGCGGAGGGAACGCCGACCGGAAGTTGGCCCGGAGCTCGTCGAGCGGGACCCGGTCCTGGGGCCGGCGTGGCCCGGCCACCGACGGGACCACGGTGCCCAGGTCCAGCTCGAGCAGGTCGTCGAAGTCGGGCGAGGCACCAGGCTCGCGCCACAGCCCCTGGGCCCGGGCGTACCGCTCGACCAGATCGATCCGCTCGGCCGCCCGCCCGGTCAGGCGCAGATAGCTGAGCGTCTCCTCGTCGATCGGGAAGAGCGTGGAGGTGGCGCCGAACTCGGGGCTCATGTTGGCGATCGTCGCCCGGTCTGCGAGAGACAACCCGGCCAGGCCGTCTCCCGCGAATTCGACGAAGGCGCCGACCACCCCGAACCCGCGCAGCAGCTCGGTCACCACGAGGACGAGGTCGGTCGCGGTCGAGCCCTTGGGCAGCTCGCCGTGGAGCCGAACGCCCACGACCCGGGGCATCGGCTGGTAGAGCGGTTGCCCCAGCAGGACCGCCTCGGCCTCGATCCCGCCGACGCCGTAGCCCAGGACGCCGAGCCCATTGATCATGGTGGTATGCGAGTCGGTCCCGACCAGGGTGTCGGGAAACGCGACCTCACCATCGCCGTCGGCCCGGGTGGCCACGACCGTAGCCAGGAATTCGAGGTTGACCTGGTGGACGATCCCGGTCCCGGGCGGCACCACCCGCAGGTCGCGGAACGCCGTCTGGGCCCAGCGCAGGAGGGCGTAGCGCTCGCCGTTGCGCTCGTACTCGCGCTCGACGTTGAACGCGAAGGCGGCCGGCGTCCCGAACGCGTCGACCTGGACCGAGTGGTCGATGACCAGGTCGGCCGGGACCAGCGGGTTCACCCGGGCGGGGTCGCCGCCGAGATCGGCCATGGCGTCGCGCATCGCGGCCAGGTCGACCACCGCCGGCACACCGGTGAAATCCTGGAGGATGACCCGGGCGGGCATGAACGGGATCTCGGCCTCGGTCTCGGCCGCCGCGCCCGGCCGCCAGCCGGCGAGAGTCTCGACATCGCTCCGCTCGACGACCCCGTCGCCGGCATGGCGCAGGGCGTTCTCGAGCAGGATCTTGACCGTGATCGGGATCCGGCCGAGGTCCACGCCGAGCGACTCGAGGGCGCTCAGGCGGTACAGGTCGGGGAGCCCTGGGCCGAGGCTGGCTCGGGCGCCGAACGGATCGGGGGCCGGCACGGATCTTCCTTCGCTGGGGTGGCTAGAATCGTCGCATGGAAGCGTACCCCGAACGATGAGGGCCTGGCGGGAACGCGGCCGGGGAGGGGACGTCGACCGGGACAAGCTGGCCGCCCTGCGCGACGCCGGGATCGACCTCGATCCCGACACATCCCGTGGTCACGACCACGGCGACAGCACCGCGCACGACCACGCTCACCCGCACCAGCATTCGGCGCCGGGCGAGCCACCGCTGATCGGCATCGTCGGCGCCGGAGCCGTCGGCTCGGCGCTCGGGCTGGCCCTGACCCGGGCCGGCTGGCCGATCCAGGCGGTCGCCAGCCGCGACCCCGAGCGCCGGGAGCGCTTCAAGGCCCTGGTCGGAGGCACGCGCGCGTTCGAGGAAGTCACGCCATTGGTCGACGAGGTCGAGCTGATCATCCTGGCCGTCCCCGACGACGCCATCGAGTCGGTCGCCCGGGGCATCCGGCTGTTCAGCGGGCAGGCGCTCATCCACACTAGCGGCGCGCTTGGAGCGGAGGTCCTGCAGCCGGCCATGGCGGCCGGGACCCAGGTCGGCAGCTTCCATCCGTTGGTCGCCTTCGCCGACACCGACCGGGCGGTCGAGGCGCTCAACGGGGCGACCATCGCGGTCGAGGGCGACGACCAGCTTGTCGCCTTGCTTGCCGACATGGCCACGGCAATCGGAGCCCGCGCAGTCCGGCTGGCACCCGGCACCAAGGCCGCCTACCACGCGGCCGCGGTCCTGGCGGCGGGAGGGTTCGTGGCCCTGCTCGACGCGATCGCCGAGCTCGGCCGGGTCGCCGGCCTGGACGAGGCCGGCAGCCTGGCCATCTACGGGCCGCTGATCGAGCAGACCCTGGGCAATGCGAAGGCCCTCGGGATCAGAGCGGCCCTGACCGGGCCCCTGACCCGCGGCGACGTCGGGACCCTCGAGGCGCACCTCGCTGCGCTGGCCGCGCACGCCCCGGATGTGCTGCCTCTCTATCGCGCGGCGGCCCTCCGGGAGATCGCCCTGGCCGAGGAGCGTGGCGCGCTGACACCGGACGTTTCCGGACGCCTCCGGACCGCCCTTGCAAACACTTCCTGACAGGGTACGATGAGCGACATGCAGCACTCGATCGCCGCCAAGTACGCGGCCCGCCCGGCGGCGCGTTTCGTGTGCGCTCCGTCGCGCGCGAGCGAGCGTCGGCTGGGCCTCCGCAGCACCGCTGCGTTCCGGGCGATCCCGCCCTCGGCGACCGTGCTCCGGCGGCCGGAGCTCCCGGCGCTGCTCCAGCTCCGGGCTCGGTGGCGGTCGCTCCAGCTGGCACGTCCGCGCCGCTCGACGAGCGGCCGGATCCGGCCGGCGGTATCGATGCGTTGGTCGCGTCCCAGTGGACCCGCGCGTGAGGGTCGCTCGAGCGCCGCCTCGGCGCCGTGGCTGGCCTGAAGCAGAAGACGGCGACCTCCGCCGGCGGCATCGTCGTCCGGTTCGCGAGCGGGATACCGCAGTTCATCGCGGGACGGCGCAAGGACCCCAGGACCTGGACCCTCCCCAAGGGCACGCCCCATCCGGGCGAGACCACCGAGGAGACCGCCCTGCGCGAGGTCACGGAGGAGACCGGCCTGGAGGTCCGAATCATGGGGCCGATCGACTCCATCAGCTACGACTTCTCGCAGCGCGGGGCCAGGATCCACAAGACCGTCTTCTACTTCCTCATGGAGCCGACCGGGGGCGATCTGGCCGGACACGATCATGAGTTCGACGAGGTCCGCTGGTTCGATCTTGCCGATGCCGGTGGGGTGCTGACCTTCGATTCGGAGCGCGCCCTCGTCGAGCGGGCCGCCGATCTGGTCGATGGCGCCAGCGCCGACGGCGGTGGCCCGACCGGCGTCGGAACGGACGCCTGAGTCGTGGCCGAGGTCGCCGACAGCACGATCCGCACCACGCCCCTGATCGAGCGTCACCGTGCCCTCGGAGCACGCCTCATCGACTTCGCCGGCTGGCTGATGCCGGTCCAGTACGCGGGCATCCTCGAGGAGCACCGTGCGGTCCGTGAGCGGGCGGGGCTGTTCGACCTGTCGCATATGGGCGAGCTGTTCGTGGAAGGTCCGCAGGCAGGCGCGGCACTCGCCCGCGCGCTGGTGTCCGATCCTCCGGCCCTCAAGGTCGGGCGGGCCCACTATTCGATGATCTGCGCCCCCGACGGCGGCGTCCTCGACGACCTGATCGTCTATCGCCTCGCGGAGGAACGCTTCCTGGTCGTGGCCAACGCGTCCAACGCCCAGCTCGTCAGCGACCTCCTGGTCGAGCGACTCGCGGGCTATCGGGCGATCCTCGACGATCGCTCGCTGGCCACGGCGCTCATCGCCGTGCAGGGCCCGAAGGCCCGCGAGATCCTCGCGCCACTGACCGACGTGGACCTGGAGGCACTGCGGTACTACGCCATCGCCGAAGGCCAGGCGGCCGGAGTCAACGGTCTGGTGGCCCGGACCGGCTACACCGGCGAGGACGGCTTCGAGCTGTTCGTCGAGACGAAGCACGCCGCCGAGGTCTGGGATGCCCTGTTCGCGGCGGGTCAGGCGGCCGGCCTCGCCCCGGTCGGGCTCGGGGCGCGCGACACGCTCCGCCTCGAGGCCGGGATGCCGCTCTACGGCAACGAGCTCGATCCGACCACCAGCCCCTACGACGCCGGCCTGGGCCGGGTGGTCAAGCT
>JBDTQW010000095.1:0-10177 GCA_039931975.1 Chloroflexota bacterium
GAACCGCGGCGTCCCATCGAAGGTCAGCTGGCGGGCCTTGTGAGCGAGCGTGTCATGGAGGCCCATCCCGTACTCGGGGGTGAGTGCTTCGGCCGCATAGCCGGGGCTGACCGTGTTGGCCAGCTCGGATCGTTCGATGCCGGCCCACAGCAGGTCGATCCCGACTGCGTCGGGGGCCACGACCGGATCGCCGAGAGCCAGGCCGAGCTCGCGGAGGCGATCACGTGGGACCCAGCCGTGATAGGCCAAGTTGTGCAGGGTGATCAGCGCGGCAGCGGGACCGATCACCGGATCGTCGGCGTAGAACCGGTCGCGCAGGATCGCCGCGGGGGCCGCGTGCCAATCGTGCAGATGGATGAGGTCGATCGGCCGGCCGTCGGCGCGCAGCGTCTCGAGCGCCGCGCGGTCGAACAGGCCAAACCGCCAGGCGTTGTCGGGGTAATCGTCGCCGCCCGGCTCGCCGTAGTAGCCAGCCCGGTCGAAGGCGGGCGGATGGTCCACCAGCCGGAGACGATAGCCGTGGCTGACCACGTCCACCACGGTCACTTCGGTCGCGCCGTTGGGCGACATCGGGTCGGGCACCCGCAGCCGTCGGCTGGGATGCTTGCCGTCGGGCAGGGTCATCGCCCGGTACCGCGGCAGGAACACGTCGACCGGCGCCTCCGGCCCTGCCGGGATCCGTCCGAGCGCCCGGGCCAGCGCGTCGACGACGTCGCCGAGGCCGCCGGTCTTGGCCCACGGCTCGCATTCGGCGGCGATGAACGCGACGCGCATCGTCAGATGGTACCGGGCGCGGCCGGTATGATGCCCCGCAATGGAGTCCCTGGTCCAAGTCCCGACGCTGCCCGGCGTCCCGTTCAGGATCCCACCCCAGCTCGAAGGCCTGCGTCGGCTTGCCTACAACCTGTGGTGGACCTGGCACCCGGCGGCCCGCGTCCTATTCAGCCGCCTCGACGGCGCCGCCTGGGCCCGTTACCGCAACCCGATCCCGCTGCTCGAGGGACCCGTCCGCTGGGCGGAGGTGCTCGACAACCCCGACCTGGTCGCGGAGTACCAGTCGATCCTGGCCGAGCTCGACGCGTACATGGACAACGGGGCGGACCACTGGTTCCACCGCGAATACCGCAACGTCCTGCACGGCCCGATCGCCTACTTCTGCGCCGAGTACGGCTTCCACGAGTCGCTGGGGATCTACTCCGGCGGGTTGGGCGTCCTGGCCGGCGACCACATGAAGTCGGCCAGCGACATGGCCCTCCCGTTCGTCGGCGTCGGGCTGCTCTACCGCAAGGGCTACTTCCGCCAGACGATCGACGCCGACGGACACCAGGAACACGCCTACCCCGACTACGACCTCAATCGCCTGCCCTTGCTCCGGGCCTCGGATGCCAACGGCGACGCCCTGCACGTCACGGTCCCGCTGCACGGTCGCGACCTGAACGTCGCGGTGTGGGTGGCCCAGGTCGGTCGGGTGCCTGTCCTCCTCCTCGATACCGACCTGCCGGACAACGCCGGCTCGGATCGGCCGATCACCAACATCCTCTACGTCCGCGGCCGCGAGATGCGCCTCCATCAAGAGCTCGTCCTCGGGGTCGGCGGCGTGCGCGCCATCCGCGCCCTCGGCCTCGGACCATCGGTCTGGCACCTCAACGAGGGCCACTCCGCGTTCCTCCTGGCCGAGCGGGCTCGCGAGCTGGTGACCACCGGAGCGACCCTCGACCAGGCGCTCGAGCGGGTCCGTAGGACGAGCGTGTTCACGATCCACACGCCGGTCTCCGCTGGGAATGAGCGGTTCGACGTGGACCTGGTCCGGCGCGTGGCGGGGCCGCTCCTCGACGGCGACGCCCGGCCGGATACCGGTGGCCTCGATAGCGACCGGATCCTCCAGCTCGGCCTGGGCGTCGACGGCGACACGGGCGCGTTCGACATGACCGCGTTCTCGCTGCGCCTGACGAACGGCGCGAACGCGGTCAGCCGGCTCCACGCCGAGACGGCCAATGCGACCTGGCAGGGCGTGATCGACCGGCCGATCCTGGCCATCACCAATGGCGTCCACGCCCCATCGTGGGTCGGCCGGGCGATGACCGAGCTCTACGGCCGCCACCTCGGGGCCGACCTGGACGACCTCGACCCGCAGAGCGAGCGACGACGCTTCTGGGAGCGCATGTCACGCCTGCCTGATGCCGAGCTGTGGGCCGCGCATCAACGCCAGAAGGTCGAGCTCGCGATCTTCGCGCGGGGCCGGCTGCGCAACCAGTTCGCCCGCCATGGCGAGGCCCCGTCCGTGCTCGAGGAGCTCGAGACGGCGCTCGACCCTGCGATCCTGACGATCGGCTTCGCTCGCCGCTTCGCGACCTACAAGCGCGCCGCCCTCCTGTTCAGCGACATGAGCCGGCTGGCCAAGCTGCTGTGGGATGCGGACCGGCCCGTCCAGGTCGTGTTCGCGGGCAAGGCCCATCCCGCCGACCGGCCGGGCCAGCGGGTGATCCAGGAGATCTTCAGCCGATCGCGCTCTCCGGAGCTGCGCGGCCGGGTGTTCATCGTCGAGGACTACGACATGCGGGTCGCCCGGTTCCTGGTCCACGGGGTCGATGTCTGGCTGAACAACCCGCGCCGCCCGCTCGAGGCCAGCGGGACATCGGGCATGAAAGCGGCCCAGAACGGCGTCGTCAACGTATCGGTCCTCGACGGCTGGTGGGACGAGGGCTGGACCGGCGACAACGGCTGGACCATCGGCGGCCGCGACGTGAACCCCGACGAGGGCGCCCAGGACTGGGCCGATGCCCAGAACCTGTACCGCATCCTCGAGGACGAGGTGCTGCCGCGCTATTACACCCGCGACGCTCGAGGCATCCCGCACGGCTGGACGGACATCATGCGCAACGCCATCGGCACGGCGATCTGGCGGTTCTCGACCACCCGGATGCTGCGCGAGTACACCGAGCAGCTGTACCTCCCGGCCGCCGGGGTCGCGGTCGCCCCGCCAAAGACCCCGAAACGCGAGCCGATCGTCACCGAGGCCGGCTGAGCCTGCTCGCGGGTCAGGCCCCGACGAGGACGACGGCGCCCTGGGGCGGTAACGCGATCGTTCCCTCGACCCATGAGCCGGTCGCCATGCCGGGCAGCTCGAGCTGGCGGTAGGACCGGTCATCGGCTCTCGGGACCGCCAGGGCGGCCGGGGCGGGTCCCGCGTTGATCGCGACGATCGCTCGTTGGCCGTCGGCCTCGAGCAGGTAAGCTAGCGCGCCGCCGGCCGCGGAGAGCACCACGAGCGAGCCGCGGCGCAGGGCCGCGTGGTCGTGGCGCGCCGTCATGACGGCTCGGACGAGGGCTCGCATCGACTGGTCGCCCGCGGTCGGATCGACCGGGTAGGCCCGCCGGTTGTCCGGATCGTGGTCGCCGGCCATGGCGATCTCGTCGCCGTAGTAGATGCACGGCGCGCCGGGCAGCGTCGCCAGGAGGATGATCGCCAGGCCGAGCGCGGCGCGGTCGGCGCCGAGCACGGTCAGCGCCCGGGGCGTGTCGTGGCTGCCGATCAGATTGAGCTGGACCGCCACGACTGCGGGGTCGTAGGCGGTCATCAGCGACTCGAGCCGTCGGGCGAACCCTGGGCCGTCGAGGCGCTGGATCATCCGTCGATATGAATCGTGGTGGGCGATCACGGTCAGGTCGAGATGGTCGCCCCCGACGAACCCCAGGATCGCCGTTCCGAGCGGATAGTTCATGAGCGCGTCGAACCGATCGCCCTCGACCCACTCGGGCGCCTGGTCCCAGATCTCGCCGACCAGGTATGCCTCCGGGTTCACCGCCCTGCAGCGCCTGCGGAACTCGGCCCAGAAGGCGCGATCGTCGATCTCGGCGGGCACATCCAGGCGCCAGCCGTCGATCCCGAAGCGCAGCCAGTGCTCGCCCACCCCGAGCAGGTACTCGCGCGTCGCGGGGTTGTCGGTATTGAGCTTGGGCAGCGCAGGGAGTCCCCACCACGCGCGATACCCGAGGCCGGTGCCACCCGAGATCCCGCCCCGATCGGGATAGGCGTTCAGCTTGACCGTGCCCTCGCGGACCGCCGGGTCGAGATAGAACCAGTCCCGGTAGGGCGAGTCTGCGCCCAGTTCGAGGACGTGATGGAACGGCCAGAAACCGCGTCCGCAGTGGTTGAACACGCCGTCGAGGATGACCCGCATCCCGCGCTCGTGGGCTTGGTCGAGGAGCTCGCGCAGCGCCGCGTCGCCGCCCAGGATCGGGTCGACCGCCAGGTAGTCGTAGGCGTGGTAGCGGTGATTCGAGGCCGAGCTGAAGACCGGGGTGAGGTAGAGCGCGTTGATGCCGAGCTCGGCCAGCTCACCCAGTCGGTCGACGACGCCATAGAGATCGCCGCCCTTGATCCCGTCGGTCGTCGGCGGCGCGTCCCACGCCTCGTACGGACCGATGGGCGTCATCCGCGCGCTCCGCGCGAAGCGATCCGGGAAGATCTGGTAGAAGACGGCGTCGCGGACCCATTCGGGAGTGTCGACGCGCATCGGGCGCCTTTGGGTCGGCATCGCAACCGACGATACCCGGTCGAAGCACAGGACGATGCGGTCGCCCCGTACTCTTCGTACGGTGACTGATAGGATCTCACTCGCCCTGGTCCTCCACAACCATCAGCCGGTGGGCAACTTCGGGTGGGTGATCGCCGACACCTTCGAGCGGGCGTACCTCCCGACGCTCGCCGCGCTCGAGCGACATCCCGGGATCCGGGTCGGGCTCCACTACACGGGTCCGCTTCTCGACTGGATCCGCGCCGAGCGACCGGAGTTTCTCGAACGACTCGGCGCGCTTGTCGGGCGCGATCAGGTGGAGCTTCTTGGCGGGGGCTACTTCGAGCCCGTCCTGGCTTCCCTCCCGGAGCGCGATCGGATCGACCAGCTGCGCCGGATGGCCGTCGAGATCGAGCGGATCGGCGGGCGTCAGCCGAGCGGCGCCTGGCTGGCCGAGCGCGTCTGGGAGCCGGATCTGCCGACCTCGATCGTCGACGCCGGGTACGCCTGGACGATCGTCGACGACAACCACTTCCGGGCGGCCGCGGTCGACGAGGACGCGCTCTGGGGGCCGTACACCACCGAGGACCAGGGCCGCCTGCTGACCGTTTTCGGGTCGGACCGGAAGCTGCGCTACGGGATCCCGTTCGGGCCGGTCGAGGACATCGTCGGCTATCTCGAGTCGAACGCCACCCCGGCCGGCGATCGGCTGGGGTTCATGGGCGACGACGGGGAGAAGTTCGGCGGCTGGCCGGACACGTCCAAGCACTGCTGGGGCGTCGACGGCTGGGTCGACCGGTTCTTCAGCGCGATCCAGGCGAGCGCCGCCATCGTCACGGTCACGCCGTCCGATTGGCTCGCCGGGCATCGACCGATCGGCCGGATCTACCTCCCGACCTCGTCGTATTTCGAGATGGGCGAATGGGCGCTGCCTGCCGACCAGGGCCTGGTCTTCGAGGCCGCGGTGAAGGCCGCCGAAGCGGAAGGCGCTCCCTGGGCGCGCTGGCTCCAGGGCGGGTTCTGGCGCAACTTCCAGGTGAAGTACCGGGAGATCAACGATCTTCACAAGCAGATGCTGCGGGTCTCGGCGATGGTCGACGCGATGCCACCCGGCAGATACGCGGACCTGGCCCGGGAGCACCTCCACCAGGGCCAGTCGAACGACTGCTACTGGCACGGCGTGTTCGGTGGCATCTACATCTCGCACATGCGCCTGGCGACCCACGAGCACCTGATCGCCGCCGAGGACCTGGCCGACCGGACCGCCCGGCTGACCGGGACGACTGCCGACCGGATCGCCCGCGTCGACACGGACCTCGACGGGACCGACGAGATCCTGATCACCACCGCCAGGCAGGTGGCAGTCATCGATCCGGCCGAGGGCGGCGGGCTCGGGACGTGGGACATCCGGGCGGTCCGGCACGCGCTCACCGCGGTCATGCGCCGCCGGCCCGAGGCGTATCACGCCCGGCTGCTCGCGAGCGCGTTGGAGGATGGTCCGGGCGACGGCGTGCCGGGCGCGGACGCGTCATCGGGCGAGCACGCCACCAAGGACGAGCACGCCATCGAGGTCGCCGCCACGATCCACGAGATCGTCCGAAGCCGGGAGCCGGGCCTCGCCGCGCTGCTGCGCTACGACGCCTACGAGCGCCGGTCGGGGCTGGTCCACCTGCTCGCCCCCGGCACCACGCCGGGAACGTTCGCCGATGGCGCCGCCATCGAACTCGGCGACGCTGTCGACGGCGCATATGCCGTCGAGTCGATCGGGGCCGACACCGTGGTCCTCGCCCGGGAGGTGAGGCTCGCGGACTCGTCGGGCGTCGTCCGTGTCGTCAAACGGTTTGCGTTCAGCGGCGACCGAAGCGGCCCCACGCTCGACCTCGAGGTGACCGTGGAGAACCGGTCAGCCGGGCCGGTGCGCTTCGACCTGGGCCTGGAATGGGCACTGACGATGCTCGGCGGCGGCGGCAACCCGGCGGCCTACTACCGGACCGGCGATGAGATGTTGAGTCACGACTCGACCGGCCAGCGGGCCGCGGTCGGCTCGATCGCGAGCGGCAACGCCTACATCGGCCTCGAGCTGGCTACTTCGGTCGAGCCCGCGGCGGATGCCTGGTGGTCGCCGATCGAGACGATCTCCAATTCCGAGCACGGCTTCGAGCGGATCTACCAGGGCAGCGCCCTACTCTTCGTCTGGCCACTCGACCTCGCTCCAGGCGAGTCGCGCAGGGTGTGGGTCCGCAACGCCGTGAGCACGACCCGCGATCGAACCGCCGAAGAGCTCGCCAGGGGCGACTGACGCGAGGTAAGTGCAACGGTCCAGACCACGGGCTCGAGGCCATCCGCAGCGGCACCGCGGTAGGATCGAGCTCCAGATCCGTTTGTGGAACCCTCTCGATGCCTTCGGTGATCAGGCTTGCTCGCGTCATCCGCCTCGCAACGCTTCCTGAGACGCGGGGCGTGATCGTCGCGGCTGCCCAATCGGACACCCTCCGCGATCTCGCTCGGCGAGCGACCACGGATCGAGCCGCCCTGCTGCGTGACCTTAGAGATCCTGCGAATGCCCGGGACCTGCTTCGCAGCGCCGCCCGACACCCGGCCACCCGGGAACTCGCGAGCGCGGGCGTCCTGTTCCTGCCCGGGCGCTATCTCCCGCTAGGCTTGGCCGCGACGTGGGCCACCAAGCGGATCCTCCGGCGGTACCTCGAGCCGCCCGCCGAGGTGCTCGACCCGTCGGCCTTCGGAGCCAGCCGGCCAAGGAAGAACGTGACACCTGACGCTCGCTAGCTCGTCGGCCCAAGGTGCACCGCGGCCCTTAGCCGCCTCGCTGCCGGGTCTCGACCAAACGGAAAGGGCAGAGGTGCCGCCTGCGCGCGGCACGTCTGCCCCTGGGAGATGTAGATCGGCCCCGAGCGGGGCGAACGAAGAAGCGGGAACTAGCGGACTTGCAGCCCGATCGGTTGGCGCGGTCGACGCGGGTCGGTCGAAACGTCGCGAGAGTCGACACCCCAGCGCTGCGCGGCCAGGCCGAGAAGTGCGAGGATGACGAGCGGAGCGACGAGAAGGATGATCGCCATGGCTTGTCCCCTGTGGTTGCTATAGTGCACTAGGCCAAATCCGATCCTAGTTGGACTACCAGACTATGTCAAGTACCCCGAAAGTCCCCATCGACGACGAGGCGATCCCGGCGCCCAGCCCCATCCCGCGGGCCGGCGGCGAGCTCGATGTCGAGCGTGATTCGGACGTCCCGATCTCGACCCAGATCTACTGGCAGATCGCCTACCAGATCGATTCGGGCCGCCTCCTTGCTGGGGCGCGGCTCGCTCCGGTCCGCGAGCTCGGTGCCGCTCTGCGAGTCAACCCCAACACTATCCGCGCCGTCTACAAGCGCCTGGCCGACGCGGGCTACGTGACCAGCCGCCACGGCGCGGGGACCCACGTGGCCGATCGGCCGCCCCAGCGTCGCGGCGCGGAGGCCCTCGACGGGATCGTGGCCGAGATGCTCCGGCGTGGTGCCGTGGCCGGCTTCACCGCCGATGAGGTCGCCGCAGCCACCTTCGCCGCGGCCACGGAACGGAAGCGGCCAGGACCGCTCGTACGGATCCTGTTCGCCGAGTGCACCAAGGCCGATGCCTGCTACGACGCGGACCGGATCGTGGAGGCATTCCCGGGCGTGATCGAGGCCGAGGGCACGCTCCTGGACGAGATCACCGAGCGCCTCGAGCGCTTCCACTACGACCTCATCGCGACGACCACGTTCCATGCCGACGAGGCCCAGGCCTACTCGGCGGGTCGGGTGCCGGTCGTGGCCATGATCGTCGGGCCCGGCTACATGGACCTCGTCCATGAGATCGCGGCCCTGCCGCCGGGCGCGCGGGTCGGGCTGGTGTGCGCGTCGTCGGTCGGGACCGACAACATCGCGGAAACCCTCCGCCTGTCGGGCACGACCGGGGTGGACATCGTCTCGGCGACGATCGACGACGCGGAGTCGATCGTCCAGGTCGACGCGGCTGCCGACCTCATCCTGCTGTCGCGCGAGGCCCTGGCCCTGGGCCTCGATGAGCGGTTCAGCCACCCGGATCGCGTCCGCGAGTGGCTGTACGAATTCGATCCCTCGGGGCTCGAGCTGCTGCGCCGGGCGATCGAGCACGCCCAGGCCGACCGCGCCGCGGTCGGGGCCGGAACCGGCACCACGGGCTGACCGTGGTCCGCGGCCGGTCCACCGCCGACGACTTCCGGCTGGCCCGGCTGGCTCGAATGCGGTACAGCCTGGCCGACCTGACCCTGGCGGCCGACCTGGCCACGGCTCGGACCATCGCCGCCCGGGTCAACGCCGTCCGTGCGTCGGGGTCCGTCGAAACCGCGGCCGCCGAGGGAGAGCCGCCGCTGACCGCGGGCCAGCTCCATGCCGCCGGGATCCTCGTGGCGATCATGGGTCGGCTGGTCGATCGCTACCGGGCCGATGCCGACCCCGAAGCCCTCGTCGCGGCCGACGCCTGGCTCCGCGAGCGGCTGGGCAACCGGCCGATCCGGACCGCCGTGGGCGCCTTCGTGCGGGAGTTCCCGGCCCGGCTGACCGTGCCCGAGACACCCGATCGGCCCAGCGCCATCGCCCAGCTCCTGCTGCTCGCAAGTCTCGATGAGAACAGCGCCGTCGATCCGTTCCGCGAGCTGGTCGACCTCAAGGCGGTCCGGGAGGGCCGGTCCCTGGTCGCCGTGGCCGACGCACTTGAAGGCTTCTTCGCCGGTCGTCCCGGATTCGGCCCCGAAGGGCGGTCCCTGGTCGAGCTCCTGCGCCAGCCGGCCGCGGCCGCCCCGGGGTCGCTGGCCGATCAGCTGCGCTGGATCCGAAGCAACTGGGCCGGGCTGTTCGGCGGCGTCCTCGAGGATCTGCTCGACCGGCTCCTGGTCGCGCTCGATGTGCTGGCCGAGGAGCGCCTGGCTGCCGATCGCGCCTGGTTCGCCGCCCACGACGCCGGCGCGGGTGGTCCGGCCGAGGTCTACCGCTACGACCCCGGCGAGGAAGAGCGGTTCAGCGAGGACCGGGACTGGATGCCGAGCCTGGTGCTCATCGCCAAGAGCACGTACGTTTGGCTGGACCAGCTGTCGCGGCGCTTCGGTCGCGACATCCGGACCCTCGACGCGGTCCCCGACGAGGAGCTCGATCGGCTTGCTCACTGGGGCATCACCGGGCTGTGGCTCATCGGCCTGTGGGAGCGCTCGACCGCATCGGAGCGGATCAAGCGCCTGCGCGGGGACCCAGAGGCCGTCGCCTCCGCCTACTCGCTCGACGACTACGTCATCGCCGCGGACCTGGGCGGATCGGCCGCCCTGGCCAGCCTGCGCGATCGGGCCACCGCCCGTGGCATGCGCTTGGCCAGCGACATGGTCCCCAACCACATGGGCATCGACTCGCGCTGGGTCATCCAGCATCCCGAGCGGTTCCTGTCGCTGCCGGACAGCCCGTTCCCGGGGTACACCTTCAATGGGCCGGACCTGTCATCCGACGAACGGGTCGGCATCGTCCTCGAGGACCATTACTACGACGCGACCGACGCTGCGGTCGTGTTCAAGCGCTTCGACCGCCTGACCGGCGACGAACGCTACGTCTACCACGGCAACGACGGGACGAGCTTCCCCTGGAACGACACGGCCCAGCT
>JBDTQW010000096.1:0-10002 GCA_039931975.1 Chloroflexota bacterium
GATGATCGACTCGTGCCAGGGCATCGCCTTGAGCTCCATGTGCGCGGCGCTCCGGGAGAAGTGCTTGACCAGTGCCTCCGCCCGGTGGAGGTGGCGATTGAACACGATGATCCTCGTGAACCCCTCGGTGATCAGCCCGAAGACGACCGCCCGCGCGCCGCCGCCAGCTCCGAGCACGACCGCCTGGCGGGGCATCTTCTGCTTGCCGACCAGCCGATCGAGCGCGATCCGGAATCCGGGCACGTCGGTGTTGTGGCCGATCAGTCGCTTGCCCTCGCGTGTGATCGTGTTGACTGCGCCAGTGGCGTGGGCCTCCTCGGTCAGCCGGTCGACCAGCGGGACGACCTTCTCCTTGTGCGGGATCGTCACGTTGGCACCCAGGAAGTCGTCGCCGCGGATCTCGCCGATCGCGCCGGCAAGCTCCATGGGCGGGCGATCCCAGAGCTCATAGGCGGCATCGATGCCGCGCTCGTCGAACGCGGCCTGCTGCATCGCGCCGGACAGCGAGTGAGCGACCGGATGGCCGATGAGGACGACGCGCCTGGTCATACCCGTACCCTCGCGAGTTCGCCGAAGAAGCCCGGGTAGGAGATCGACGCGCTGCTCGGCGCATCGATCGTGGTCCGACCCCGGGCGATGAGGCCGGCCACGGCGAAGGTCATGGCGAGGCGGTGGTCGTCGAGGCTGCCGACCGGCGCGCCCGTCAGCGGGGTCGCGCCGTCGATCATCAGGTCGTCGCCCTCGACGCTCACTCGGGCCCCGAGCGCGGTCAGGCCCGCGACGATGCCCGCGATCCGGTCCGACTCCTTGTGCCGCAGCTCGCCGGCGCCGCGGATCGTGGTCCGGCCGCGAGCCTGACTCGCGGCCAGGCACAGGACCGGGATCTCGTCGATTGCTGCCGCGACCTCCTGGGGCGAGACGTCGATCGCCTCGAGCGCGCTCGAGCGCACGACCAGGTCCGCGACGGGCTCGCCGATGCCGTCGTCGCCGCTCTCGCCCGACCCGTTCAGGGCGACCTCGTCGATCCGGGCGCCCATCCGACGGAGTAGCTCGATGATCGCTCGTCGCGTCGGATTGGTGCCGACCCGGCGCAGGGTCAGCTCCGCGTCGGGGTGGATCGCCCCGGCGACCAACCAGAAGGCAGCAGCGGACACGTCCGCCGGGACCCGTTCGGTGATCGCTTGCACCCCTGTCCCTCCCTCGACACTCCAGGCAACTCCGGCTACGCCTTCATTCTCCTCGCGGGTCACCGGAACTCCGCGCGCCCGAAGCATCCGCTCGGTGTGATCGCGCGTCGCGATCGCTTCACGGACCGTGGTCCGGCCGTCAGCCCGCAGACCCGCGAGCAGGATCGCCGACTTCACCTGGGCGCTGGGGACGACGGTCGAAACGTCGATCGCCCGAAGCGGGGTACGACCGACCACGGTCAGTGGCGGTAGGGAATCATTCCGGCGCGCATGGAGCACCGCGCCCATCGAGCGCAGAGGCTCGATGATACGAGCCACCGGGCGCCGCCGCAATGAGCGATCGCCATCGAGGACATGCGTCGCCGGCATCCCGGCCAGCACGCCGGCCGTCAGGCGCAGGGTCGTCCCCGAGTTCCGGCAGTCGAGCACGCCATCCGCTTCACGCAGTCCGTCGATGCCCGGTGACACGACCCGGTACGAGATCGTGCGGCCATCGCCGGCGATCCGCTCGACCATGGCCCCGAGCCGCTCGATCAGCGTGGCCGTCGTCCGGACGTCCTCGCCGTCGCCGGCGTCCTCGATCGTGCTCTCGCCCTCGGCCAGGGCGGCCAGGAGCAGGGCGCGATGGCTGATCGACTTGTCGCCGGGCAGCCCAGGCTCGCCGCGCAGCCTGGACGCTGGCTCGACGACCGCCGGCCCGGTCCCCTCGGCTTCGACGTCCTCGGCGACGGCCGGCCTGCCGCTCAATGCTTGCTCGCGCCGCCGACCTTCAACGCCGCCCCGGAGAGGACCGGGTCGCCGTGCAGATCGCGGACCTGGGCGTGGATCGGCCGGAGCGCGGTCATCAGCTCGTCGAATTGCGCGAGGGTGATCGACTGTTCGCCGTCGGACAGCGCCTCATCGGGTCGTGGGTGGACCTCGACCATCACCCCGTCGGCACCGGCGGCCACCGCCGCCAGCGACATCGGCTTGATCAGCCAACGCTTGCCGGTTGCGTGGCTCGGATCAACGATCACCGGCAGGTGGGTCAGATGGTGGAGGAGCGGGATGGCCGCCAGGTCGAGCGTGTTGCGGGTGTACGTCTCGAACGTCCGGATGCCGCGCTCGCACAGGATCACGTTGGGATTGCCCGAACTGACGATGTACTCGGCCGACATCAGCCATTCTTCGATGGTGGCGCCGTAGCCGCGCTTGAGCATGACCGGCCGGGCGATTCGACCGACTGCCGTCAAGAGCGAGTAGTTCTGCATGTTGCGGGTGCCGACCTGGAGGATGTCGGCGTACTCGGCGACGATGTCGACCTGGTTCGGCTCCATCACCTCGGTTATGACCGGCAAGCCGGTCCGTTCCCGGGCCTCGGCGAGATAGCGGAGCGCCTCGACGCCCAGGCCCTGGAAGGAGTACGGGCTGGTCCGCGGCTTGAACGCCCCGCCGCGGATGATCGTCGCTCCGCCGGCAGCCACGCCGTCGACGGTCTCCATGAGCTGCTCCCGGCTCTCGATCGAGCAGGGCCCGGCCATCACGGTCAATGACCCATCGCCGATCGTGGCCTCGAGCACCCGGATGACCGTGTCCTCGGGATGGAACTCGCGCGAGGTGAGCTTGAACGGCCGGCTGATCGCGGTGACCGTCTCGACCCCGGGCAGGGCCTCGAGGCGGCTCATCAGGACCGGCTTGCGCGGCCCGATCTCGCCCACGACCGCGATCACGACGCGCTCGGTGCCCAGGTGGTCGTACGGGGTCAAGCCCTCACCCAGGATGTGGCTCTTCACGCCATTGATCTCGTCTTCGGTGGCGGCGATGGCCATCACCACGAACATCCGTGCGGGTCCTTCCTGTCAGTGGCGGGTCGAGCGGGGACAAACAAAAAAGCAGAGGTCGTGACCTCTGCTTTCCCCGGCACGACCCGTGCCCCCGGGCCTAGGCTCCGGGAACGATCATGCCGGGGTGCGAAAGTAGAAGTAGCGGTCCATGCGTTCGGTGAGGCTAGTCGAGCGGGCGGGCGCGTGTCAACGTGGATCGGCGGTGCGGCCGAGGCCTCATGGTAGGATTCCGCCCGGTCCGGGAGAGGTCGCATAGAGGTCTAGTGCAGCGGTTTGCTAAACCGCCATGTGGGGCAACCTGCATCGAGGGTTCGAATCCCTCCCTCTCCGCCAGGTCTCCGACGGACCATCGCGTGCGCCCGTAGCTCAGCGGATAGAGCGTCAGGTTGCGGACCTGAAGGTCGTGGGTTCGAGTCCCGCCGGGCGCGCCACAGCTCTTCCGGATGCTCGCCGTGCTGACCCGCCACGGCACAGTCCGGGCCGCGGGTTACCATCCCGCCCATGCCCCCCGGCGCCGAACCGTCCGCTCCGCCGTCCCGGACCCGCCGCGTCGGCCCGGTGGCGATCGGGGCGAGCCTCGTCGGGCTCGGGCTCATCGTGGCGGTCCTCGCCAGCTCGGCCGGGCTCTTTGGCCCTCGAGCCAGTCCCTCACCAAGCCCGACAGCTGCCGTTCCGTCGCCGGTCGGTGGCACCGAAACGGAGCCGCCCACGGCCAGCCCGACACCGCTCGAGTCGCCCACGCCGGCCCCGAGCCCGTCGAGCTCGATCCCGCCACTGCCGACATTCGACGGTCCCCACCTCGTCGCCACCACCGCCGAGCTTCGTGCCCGGCCCACGTCTGGTGCGGCCTGGCGCGCGCTCAGGGACTGGGCCGGCCGGTCCGCCCGCCCCGACATCTCGGACCAGACGGACGATGCCGACCTGGTCGCGCTGGCCAAGGCCCTGGTCTACGCCCGGAGCCAGTCGGCGGGCATGCGCAGGGAAGCGCTGGGGATGATCCGGGCGGCGATCGGGACCGAGCGCGGAGGTCGCTCGCTCGCCCTTGCCCGCAATCTGGCGGGCTATGTCATCGCCGCCGACCTCATCGACCTGGTCCGCCTGGATCCGGCCTTCGATCGGGACGTCTTCCGTCCCTGGCTCACGGGCCTGTTGGGCGCGGAGCTCGACGGAGCCAGCCTGCGCTCGACCCAGGAGGATCGGCCCAATAACTGGGGCACCCACGCCGGTGCCGCCCGAGCCGCGGTCGCGTTCTACCTCGGCGACGCGGTCGAGCTCGACCGGACGGCCACGGTCTTTCGAGGTTGGCTTGGCGACCGGACGGCGTACGCCGATTTCAGCTGGGGCAACCGGTCCTGGCAGTGCGACCAGGCAGCACCCGTCGGGATCAACCCGGTCGGCTGTCAACGGGCCGGCCATTCGATCGACGGCGTGCTGCCCGACGATCAGCGTCGCGCGGGCGGCTTTCGCTGGCCGCCACCCAAGGAGAACTACGTCTGGGAGGCGCTTCAGGGGGCCACGCTCGAGGCCGAGATCCTGACCCGCGCCGGTTATTCCGCCTGGGATTGGGGTGACAAGGCGCTCCTCCGCGCCGTCACCTGGCTGTACCGGGTCGACCATTACCCCGCGGAGGGCGATGATTCGTGGCTGCCCTGGCTGGTGGATCGCCGCTACGGGACGCACTTTCGCGGGCCGGCGCCGTCGACCCCGGGCAAGAACTTCGGATTCACCGACTGGTTATACGGTCGCTGACCGTGTCACAGCGGAATGCCGCCGCTCGTCGATCCGCCGCCGCGGTCCTCGTGGCCATCCTGCTCCTGGCCACCGGCGCGCAACCCCTCGCGGGCGCGACCGGCCACATCAGCGGGACGCTCACCTTCCGCGAGAAGATCGCCCTCAGCGGTAACGCAGTGGCGGTCGTGAGCCTCGTCGACATCGTCGGGGGGGCCGCCGCCGGCGTGACGGTCGGCCAGCAGCGGATCGACGGGCTCGGCGAGGTCCCGTTGCCGTTCTCGGTCCCCTTCGACATCCGGCGCATCGACCCCAAGCACCCGTATGCCCTGTTCGCCGCCCTGATCGACGGCCCGAGGTCGTGGCAGAACCCGCAGGGGATCGCGGTCCTGACCGGCGGGCCAACGTCCGGCGTCGACGCGATCCTGCCCCTGTCGCCCGAGCCAGCAGCCACGATCGTCGGGACGATCACGGCGACAGGCCTCACCACGCTCAGCTCGAAGGTCGTGGCGGTCGCCAGCCTCATCAAGAAGGAGACCGGCACGGTCGTCAACCGCCAGGTGTCGGTGGTACCCGGTCCCGCCCCGATCGCGTTCTCGATCGGGTTCGATCCCACGGTCATCGACCCTTGGGCGACCTACCTCGTCAAGGCCGCCGTCGTGGATGGCGGACGGATCTGGGAGAACAGGACCGGGGTCGTTGCGATCATCCGCGGGCGGGCGCAGCCAAGGGTCGCCGTGCCGCTGCCCTCCGCGCCGGCATCGCTTTCGGTCGCTTTGCCCGCCCCCGGCACGACCGCGCCATCGACCGCGCCATCGGGCGCTCCCTCGGGAGCGGCGCCCTCGGGCTCCGGAGCGGCTCCCTCGGGCTCGACCGGGCCGACCTCGTCCGTGCCGCTGCCGAGCGGGTCGGCCACGGTTCCGAGCCCCCCGCCAAGCCTCGTCCCGAGCCCGGCTACGACACCGACACCGACCCCCACGGCGACCTCGACCTCCAGGCCTTCATCCTCGGAAGGTCCGACGGGCGCGGCGTCCATCCCGCCCGGGACTGGGCTGATCACCGGCACTCTCGGCTACCCGGAGCCCCACCCGCTGTCGGCGGACGCGGTCGCGGCCGTGGTCCTCGTCCAGGGTTCCGCGGAGCCCGACCAGAACCCGATCGTCGCGTCCCAGATTGTCCGCGCCCCGGATTCGAGACCGGTGGCCTTTCGCCTCGTCTACGACGCCACGCTGATCGATCCAAACGCCACGTACAGCGTCCAGGCCGAGATCGTCGATGGTGCCCACGCCTGGGCCACGGGACGGGGTACCGTCGTTATCCCGAAGACCGGGTCGGCCGCCCGGATCGAGCTCGTCCTCTCGTACCGGCCCGACCTGGTCAAGGGCGAGGTCACCGGCAGCCTCACCGGGGCGGACATAACCCCGACTGAGGCCGCCTACGCCGTGGCCGTCCTGACCGACCCGCCGACCGGGCAGTCGCTGGGGATGGACCTGCTGCCGACGGTCGGGTCGATCCCCGTGCCCTTCTCGATTCCCTTCGCGCTGAGTGGGATCGACCCGGCCACTGACTACCTCGTCGGTGCTCAGATCGTCGACCCGGATTGGACCTGGCAGAACCAGGCGGGTGTCCCGGTCATCTCCCGCGGCAACCCCATTTCGGACGTGCAGGTCGTGGTGGCGCTGGCCGCCGCTGCCGCCCCGAGCCCGACGCCCAGCCCGAGCCTCGGCCAGGCGCCTCCCGCCCCGAGCGGGGACATCGGATCCGGCATCGTCGTGCTCGTCCTCGCCCTCATCACGGGTGCCGCCGGGATCGTGCTCTACGATCGGTCACGCCTCGATCCTGGCCGGCCACTCCAGCCGGCGGTCACCGACTCCGAGGCTGACCTCGCGGGCGCAAGCAGCGACGACCTGACCGCGAGCAGTGACCAACCGCCCGTGAGCGAAAGCGACTCGAATACGAGCCCGGGCGACCCCGAGATCCCCCGGCCTCCGACTGCCTAGTCGACCATCCCGCGCCAGGGTTCAAGGTAGTCGTCGTCGCGCAGCTCGAGCCAGCGAATGACGTAGGCCGCGAGCAGCGGTGACGCCAGCAACCGATCGCCGATCTCCGGCCATTCCTCGTCGAGCTCGACCGGCAGCACCGCCTCGCGCGCGAACGATTCGGCCAGCATGTCGAGGCTGCCGATCGACTCCAGGTGGGTCCGGAACAAGTCGATGCAGCCACGAAAGGATTTCCGTCGCCAGGCCGTGGGACGACTCCCCAGCACGTCCCAGAAGATCGCCGCGCCGCCAGCCAGGGCGGATGCCGAGCGGAAAGCTGGGCCGGCCGCCAGTCCGACCCGGCCAGCGTGTCCGCTCCGCCCGCCGCCGAGTGCGGTCCGCGCCGGGAGTCCCCCTGGGACAGCCCGTCGACCGCGCTCTCCGGTCAGCGTCGATGCGACCATGAGCGCAGACTCGGTTTGGTGGGTCAACCGTTCGTTTCCGGGCGGTCAACGGTCGGCACCCGACCTCGAGCAGTGGAAGTGAGGGCGACGTGGCGCTGGAGCCGATCGGATTCGTTGGGTTGGGGACGATGGGCGCCGCGATGGCCGGGCACCTGGCACGGGCCGGCCATCCGCTCACGGTCTGGAACCGGACGCCCGGCAAGGCCAGTGCGCTGGTCGAGCTCGGGGCGACCGAAGCGGCCGACCCCGCCTCGCTCGCCGCGGCCAGCGACGTCGTCGTCGTCTGCGTCTCAGACTCGGCAGACGTCGAGTCGGTCCTGTTCGGGCCCGGCGGCGTGGCGCAGGGCCTCCGTCCCGGCGCGCTCGTGATCGACTGCTCGACCATCGCCCCGGCCGCGACCCGTGGCTTCGCGGCTCGTCTGGCCGAACGCGGGGCGGCCATGGTCGACGCCCCCGTCTCGGGCGGCTCGGAGGGCGCCCAGCAGGCGACGCTGACCATCTTCGTCGGCGGCGCGCCGGCCGATGTCGAACGCGCCCGAACGATCCTGGCCCGCCTCGGCCGGACGATCACTCACGTCGGCCCGATCGGGGCGGGGCAAGCGGTCAAGGCAGTCAACCAGGTGATCCTTGCCGGGACCTATCTCGGGGTCGCCGAAGGCATCGTCCTCGCGGTCAAGGCCGGCCTCGACGTCGAGCAGGTCGTGGGCGCACTCAGTGGGGGAGCCGCCCAGAGCTGGGTCCTGGCCAACCGGAGCGGGCGGATGCTGGCCAACGAGTACCCGCTCGGCTTCAAGGTCGCACTGCACCTCAAGGACCTGCGGATCGGACTCGGCCTGGCCGACGAGCTGGGCGCGGACCTGCCGGTCACCCGCCTGTGTGCCGACATCGAGGAGGCCCTCGTCGACGGCGGCCATGCCGACGAGGATGTCTCCGCGGTCGCGCGCGCGATCCGCAGCCGGTCGGGCCTGGCCGACTGATCGGGCGAACCCGTGCCTGGATCAGGCGAGGGTCAGCGACGGCGTCCCGAGCAGGAGCAGTGGCTCGCCGAGCTTGCCCGAGTACGTCGGGCGGAAGCGGTCGAGGTCGTACAGCCGATCGACGTCGACCTTGCGCGGTCCCAGGAGCGGGTCGGGCATCGTGGTGTGGGCGTAGTGGCCGTCGCGGATGGCCACCATCCGACCGTGCTGGCCGTCGGCGATGAGATCCATCGCGACGTTCGCGAACGTCATCGCCACCATCTGGTCGAGCGAGTCCGCCTCGCCGCTGCGGAGGTCGTACGTCAGCTCGCTCGAGACCGACTCGATCCCGGTCCGACTCCGGATCTGGCCCGCGAGGGCCTCGCCGACGTTCACCTTGTGGCGGTGCCCGTAGGCGTCCGCCTCGCCGTACTCGGCCAGTGAGCCGCCCTCCCACATCGCGCCCTCGGCGGCGATGACGAACGCGTAGTGGCTCGGGTTGAGTCGGTGATCCTCGGCCAGGATGGAGGTGAGCCGCTCGAGGTCGAACGGCGCCTCCGGGATGAGGCAGCGGGCCGACGTGACGTACGCGGTGAATAGCGCGGAGAACCCGGCATCGCGACCGAAGATCCGGAACACGCCGATCCGCTCGTGCGATCCGAGGGTGGTCCGCTGGCGGTTGATGAGCTCCTTCGCTCGGGTGATCGCCGACGAGAAGCCGATGCAGTACTCGGTGCCCTGGACGTCGTTGTCCATCGTCTTGGGGATCGCCACCACCGCGACGCCGTTCGCGGAGAGCGCCTCGGCGAAGCTGAGCGTGTCGTCGCCGCCGATCGCGACGAGGTCGTCGAGGCCGAGCGAGGCGATGTGGTCGAGCACAAGCGGGGTCAGGTCGTATAGGTCCTCCCCCACGGCGTAGCGGACCGACTGCTCCGGGGTCAGCCACGGCGGCAACTTGTTCGCCCGCATCTTGCGGGGGTTCGTTCGCGAGGTGTGGAGCCAGGTCCCACCGGTCCGGTCGATCGTCCGCGTGTTGATCCGATCGAGGTGTCGCAGGTACTCCGGATCGAGCTCCGGCCCGGTCCGCATGTGGGTCAGGCCCTCCCAGCCACGCCGGATGCCGACGACGTCGTAGCCAAGCTCGGTCGATCGATAGACGACGCTCTTGATCACCGAGTTAAGGCCGGGGACGTCGCCGCCTCCGGTGAGGACGCCGATCCTGCGGGCCATCTGCGCTCTCCTGCTGCGACGCTCGTCCTCCCGCGCGAATCCTAGCCGGTCCGTCATCCGGAGGGTGGCCTGTATGATCGAGCCATGAACTACGAGCTGTTCATGGGCGAGGCCCTCGCCGAAGCCCGCCTGGCGGCCGAGCGCGGCGAGAAGCCCAGCGCGGCCGTCGCGGTGGTCAACGACGCGATGGTCGCCCGTGCCCATGACCGGGTTCGCCAGACCAATGACCCGACGGCCCACGCCGTCGTCGTCGCCCTGCGCGAAGCGGCCCGCCGGTTGGGGACGGCCCAGCTCGGTGACGCGACGGTTTTCGCCACCCAGGAGCCGTGCGCGATGTGTGTCGGGGCGCTGCTGGTCAGCGACGTCACGGAGCTCGTATACGCCGCGCCGAATCGCGTCGACGGAGCCGCGGGCAGCGTCCTCCAGCTCGCCCAGCACGATGGTCTCGATCGCCGTCTCCAGGTCGTCAGCGGCATCCGTCGGGCTGAGGCCGAGGAGCTTCTCGAGGGCGTCGCAGCCCTTCTACCCGGTCCGTCCAGGCCCTGACCCGGACCATCGACCGAGGAGGCGCCAGCGGCCTCCTCTGCTATCCTCTCGCGCGGAGAGGTGTCCGAGTGGTTGATGGTGCCGCTCTC
>JBDTQW010000097.1:0-9894 GCA_039931975.1 Chloroflexota bacterium
CGTCCGACCAGGCCATCACGGGGCGCGAACCGGGCGAGCAGGCTCTTCATCCGGGCCAGCAGCTCGGCCGGGTGGAACGGCTTGATCAGGTAATCGTCGGCGCCGGCCCGCAGGCCGCGGACCCGCTGCTCGATCTCGCGCTCGGCGGTGAGCATGATGATCGGGACGTGGGCGGAGGTTTCCTCTTCCCGGATCTTGGCGGCGACCTGATAACCGTCCAGTTTGGGCAGCATCACGTCGAGGAGGATGAGCGACGGCTCCTCGGTGCTCCACAGCTTGAAGCCCTCGGCACCGTCGTTGGCGACGAGGACCTCGTAGCCTTCCTGCTTGAGCGTGTAGGTCAGTACCCGCTGGACATTCGGGTCGTCGTCGACGACGAGGATCTTGGCCGCCATGCGCTCCCCTGCTGGGTGGTGGTGCGGGGCAGCACCCCGCCCGAGCGGATTATAGGCACAGCGGGCGGCGACCCGGACATGGGACCGTGGTAGGGGGTCAGGGACCGGGTCGCGCCTCGTCCAGCAGGTCGAACACGATCCGGCTCCAGGTCTCCAGGCGGTCCTGAACGGCCCGGACCTCGTCGGATGAAGCGAACCCGCCGCGCAGCTTGTGGGTCTCGCGGACGGTCACGGGACGTCCGTCCGCCTCGGCCAGGAAGACCACCCCGAGATGGACCCGGCCGACATCGGTGGTGTCGTCGTTGAGCAGGCCGAGGAATCGGTAGTCGGGGGCGAAGTCGGCCTGGAGCTCCTCGCGCCACTCACGGGCGAGGCCGCCGGCGATGTCTGCATCGCCCGGATTGAGATGGCCACCCACGCCGATCGACCACAGGTCATGGAGACGCCGATCGGCGCCGCCTCGGGTTCGCTGCATCAGGAACCAGCGGGCGCCATCGCGAAGGACCAGATACGGGATGATCTGCTTGAACGCGGGGTTGCTCTCCATGACCGGCCGTGGCGCGAACCGGCCCGCCCCGTCGATCGCCCCCAGCACGGCGTCCGCGGCGGCCGTCCGGATCCCGAGCCAGCCATCGTCCGGGCTTGGGATGACGATCTCGCGCGGGACCACGTACACCAGCTCAGTGGCCTGCTCGACCGTCAAGGCGCCTCCAGGCGGCGGCGGGCCTCGGCCAATCGGTCGAGGATCGCCTCGAGCTCGGGCTCCGGTGCATCGAGCGTGGCGATCCACTCGTCGAGGACCTTCCGGACCCGGCGCAATCCCGCGGCGATCTCCGCCGCATTGGTCACCGCGATCCCGCCACCCATCGTGGGGTCCCCCCGGGCGAGCCGGGTCATGTCCCGCCAGCCGCTGGCGGCCAGCACCGACGCCCTGGGCCAGGCGGGCCCCTCGGCCAGCGCCTCGACCAAGGCCGACGCAACGATAAGGGGCACGTGGCTGATCGCCGCCGCGGCCGCATCATGGATGGCCGGATCGAGGCGGAGCGGCCGGGCGCCACACCACCGGGCTAGACCCTCGACCAGGGCAACGTCCGCCGCATGAGCCGATCCGCCCGGGCACACGACCCACGGCCGGTCGAGGAACAGGTCTGCAACGGAGGCCGCGTACCCGCTCGCCTCCTGGCCGGCCATCGGGTGCCCACCGACGAACCGCAGGTCGAGCCGATCGGCTGCCTCGACGATCGCTCGCTTCGTGCTGGCCACGTCGGTCACCACGGCGGCCGACGGCAGGCGGCTCCGGTACGGACCGGCCAGCTCGCGGAGGAGATCGATCGAGGCCAGCGGCGGTGCCGCGATCACGACCAGGTCGGCGCCCTCGACGGCCCCAGCCAGGTCCGGCGGCGCCTGGTCGACGATCCCGGACGCGAGTGCCGCACGAGGGCCTTCAGGCCGGTGGCTCCAGGCTGCCAGTTGGAGGTCTTCGGGAACGAGCCGCGCGACCTCGGGACGACGCAGTGCGCGGGCGATGGACCCCCCGATGAGCCCGAATCCGACGATCGCGATCCGCACGCGGCCGATCATCGCAGGTTGGGTCGGGGCCGTCCCCAGCGCGGGCCCCGCGGCCCGTTCGTCGGCCAAGGACCGGCCCTATTGCCGGTGGTCAGTCGACCCAGCCGCTCTCGGTGCGCCCGCGTGGCGTACTGCGCGCGCTCGACGCGCCACCCGACCGTCGTTGCCCGGCGCGTCGATCATCGTCGCGGCGCTCCTCAGCGGGCTGGGGCGGCCCAGGCTCGTCGAACGGGTTGAGCCGCCGCAGACGGTTGCGCCGCTCCGCCTCGCGCCGCTCCGCATTCAGATACGCCCCACACCGCGGACAGCGGCGCTCTTCGGCGAACAGGGACTCGATCGGCGAGACCGTGTAGATCTGCCGGCCGCAGGACCAGCAGGCGAGCCTAGGCATGTTCCCGGTGCACCCCCACGTTGCGATCGCCGATGGTCAGACCCTCGGCAGCGCTGCGAGCGCCGCCTGGACCTTCTCGAGCGGATACTCATAGTCCTCCAGCTCTCCGCTCAGGTAACGCTCGTATGCGCTCAGGTCGAAGTGACCGTGGCCGCACAGGTTGAACAGGATGACCTTGGTCCGTCCGTCGACCTTGGCCTGGACGGCCTCCTCGATCGCCACGTTGATGGCATGTGTCGGCTCCGGCGCGGGCAGGATGCCCTCGGCCCGGGCAAACTGCACGCCTGACTCGAAGCTCGCCCGCTGGTGGACGCTGCGCGCCTCGATGAAGTCGTGTTCCTTGAGGAGCGACACGAGCGGCGCCATCCCGTGGTAGCGCAGCCCTCCGGCGTGGATCGGCTCCGGAACGAAGTCGTGGCCCAGGGTGTGCATCTTGACCAGCGGCGTCATCCGGGCGGTATCGCCGAAGTCGTAGGTGTAGACCCCGCGGGTCAGGCTCGGGGCCGCCTCCGGCTCCACGGCGATCACCCGGTACTTCGCGCCGTCTCGGAACGAGCGCCCGAGCCACGGGAACGACAGCCCGGCGAAGTTCGATCCGCCGCCCGCGCAGCCGATGATCACGTCCGGTTCCTCGCCGGCCATCTCCATCTGGAGGATCGTCTCCTGGCCGATCACGGTCTGGTGCAGCAGGACGAAATCGAAGACCGATCCCAGCGAGTATTTGGTCCCCGGATGGGTGACGGTGTCTTCGATCGCCTCGCTGATCGCGAGGCCCAGCGAGCCGGGGTGATCGGGGGTCTCCGACAGGACCTTGCGGCCGTACTCGGTGTCGAAGCTGGGGCTGGGGACGACCTCCGCGCCATACGTCTCCATCAGGATCCGCCGGTACGGCTTCTGGTCGTAGCTTGCCCGGACCATGAAGACCTTGACCTCGAGCCCGAAGACGGCGCCGGCGAAGGCCAGCGCGCTCCCCCACTGACCGGCGCCGGTCTCCGTCGCCAGCCGGGTCACGCCCTCGGCCTTGTTGTAATAGGCCTGGGCGAGCGCCGTGTTGGGTTTGTGGCTGCCCGACGGGCTGCCGCCCTCGTACTTGTAGTAGATGTGCGCCGGCGTATCGAGCGCCTCCTCGAGCCGGTGGGCGCGGTATAGCGGACTCGGTCGATAGAGGCGATAGGCATCGCGCACTGGCTCGGGGATCTCGATCTCGCGATCGGTGCTCACGATCTGGGCGATGAGCGCCATCGGGAAGAGCGGGGCGAGATCGGCGGGGCCGATCGGCTGCATGGTCCCCGGATGAAGGACGGGCTCAGGCGGAACGGGCAGGTCGGCCGCGATGTTGTACCAGGCCTGCGGGATCTGGTCCTCGTCGAGGATGAACTTCGTTCGTCGCGAGCTCGAGTCGGCCACGGTCACGCCTCCCTGCAGACCCCGGCCGACGCACGAGGGAGGGACAGCCTACGCCCGCTCACGCCGCGTCCGCAAGCAGGCGTCAGCGGAGCGGCGACAAGCTCGTGATGAGGGCCGCCGCGGCAGCCAGCAGCAGGTTCACGATCCCCAGAGCCAGCACCGCGCGGACGCGCTGGCCGATGGCATCGTCGATAGCGGGCTCCTTCCGGGGATGAAGGGGCGAGCGCTTGCCGCTACCCGGACCGGTGGCGTTCGGGGAGGCTGATGCTAGCAGAGTGCGGTCCGGCGCCAGCGCTCAGCGCGCCGGGCGCTCCCTCCAACGGCGCTTCGTCGATCGGCACATAGCGGGCCGGTCCCCCGCCGGTCACGCTCTCGAACAGGATCAGCCGGTCCACGGGCCAGGCGATGTCGAGGCCGGCCGATGCGGCAACCAGTCGCTCAGCCGTCCGGGCACCGGAGGCGATCCCGTCGGACCGGGCCAGGGTGAGGTGGGGGCGGAATGGCCGCTCCGCGGCTGGCCAGCCGCGGCCAGCCAGCTCGCGGTCGACCGCTCGCGTCAGGGCCGCAAGCTCCTCGGCGCCGGGGCCGATCCCCAGCCATAGCGCGCGAGGCCGGTCCGGCCCCGGGAAGGCACCAGCGCCCGAGATGCCGGCTTCGAACGGGGCGGTCGTCGCGGCGGCAGCGCGCACCGCGGCAAGCGCCTCGGGGATGCCTGGCTCGAGCGTCGGGCCGATGAACCGCAGCGTCACGTGGAGGCCGTCGAGGCGTACCCAACGGACCTCGCGCTGGCCCGGCTCGGCCGCACTCCGGACGGTGGCGACGACGGCCTCGATCGCCTCACGGGCCTCCGAGGAGACCGGCACCGCCACGAAGATCCGGCGACCGGGGATCCCGGCGAACGGGTCGCCCCGCCGACCCATCAGCCCGCGGTCGTTGTCGATGCGGACTCCCGTTCCCAAGCGGTCCGGTCGGTCCGCAGGATCTCGAGCGCCCGGTCCCGGTCTCGCCAGCCAAGGACCTCGACCGACTTGTCCTCGAGCATCTTGTACGTGTCGAAGAAGTGCTCGATCTCCACGAGTCGATGAGGCCGCATCTGGTCGAGCCGATCGATGTGGGCCTGGTTGGGGTCGCCCAGGGCGACGCACAGGATCTTGTAGTCGGCGCCCTTCTCGTCGCGCATCTCGAGGACGCCGATCGGGCGGGCATTGACGTGGACCCCGGTGAACGTCGGCTCGTCGATGATCAGCAGCGCGTCGGTGTGGTCTCCGTCATCCGCCCGGGTTCCTTCGATGAATCCGTAGTCAAAGTTGTAGAAGACGGCCGAGCTCAGGACACGATCAAGTCGAAAGACACCGGCGCCCTCGTCGTACTCGTACTTGTTGCGGCTGCCGCGCGGGATCTCGACCACGATCTCGACCAGCTCGGGAAAGCTCGGTAGCGCCTGGGGCGACGACTCGGCCATGCCCCGAACGATAGCGCCTCACCGATGGGTCGTCCGGCGAGCGATGGCACGATGACCCGCATATTTCGAGGCGTCTTCACGGACGGCTCTCGGAGCGCCATAGTCCGCCCGTGCGAACCGATCTCCCGAGGGGCACCGTCACGTTCCTCGTCACCGACGTGGAGGGATCGACCCGACTGCTCCAGAAGGTGGGTGCCGTCGACTATGCTCAGGCGCTGGCGGACCACAGGCGGATCGTGCGGGAAGCGTGTCGCGTTCATGGCGGTATCGAGGTCGATACCCAGGGTGACGCCTTCCTCGTGGCGTTCCCGAGCGCTCCCGAGGCGATCCGGGCGGCCGGCGAGCTGACGACTGGCCTCGGCGAGGGGCCGATCCAGGTCCGGGTCGGGATCCACACGGGCACGCCGCTCGTGACTGACGACGGCTATGTCGGTGAGGTGGTCCACGTCGCGGCTCGCATCGCGTCGGCCGCCCACGGGGGCCAGGTACTCGTGTCACCCGCGACGCGCGACCTGCTCGACGACCCCGAGGTGCTCGTCGATCTCGGCGAGCATCGACTCAAGGACGTCGCCGATCCGGTTGTCGTGTACCAGCTGGGCAAGCGCGACTTCCCGACGCTCCGCACGATCTCCGCCAACAACCTTCCGCATCCGGCCAGCTCATTTGTCGGTCGGGTGCGCGAGCTGGCGGAGGCCGGCGTACGCCTGGACGCCGGTGCCCGCCTGCTGACCCTGACCGGGCCGGGCGGTTCCGGGAAGACCCGTCTCGCGATCGAGTTGGGGCGATGTCAGGCTCCGCCTGGCCGGAGCGAGCGCCACCTTCTGGTGGGTCCGGGGACACTGGACTGAGGGACGGCGTTGGCTCGACCAGGCGCTCGCGGATCCACGGCCGCAGGACGATCGCCTTCGAGCCAGGGCCCTCGAGGGATCGGCCCACCTTGCCATGCGTCAGCTTGACGACCGGTCGGCGATCGGACCCGCCCAGGAGAGCCTGGCGATCCGCCGCCGATCCGGCGACCTGAGTGGGATCGCCCGGTCGCTTTGGGTCCTTGGCCTGATTGCCACCGTTATCCACGACATCGCCGAGTTCCGCCGTTACACGGAGGAGAGCGCCGAGTTTGCTCGTCGAGCCGGGGACGGGTGGGCACTGTCGATGGCGCTCAGCAACCTTGGCTACATGGCCCTGGATGCGGAGGACCTCGACCAGGCGGTCCCACTGTTCGGTGAGGCGCTGGCGCTCGCGCGCCTACGCGGCGACCGGCGGAGCGAGGCGTTCTTCCTCGAGAACCTGGCCCTGGCGAAGCTCGAGCAGCACAGCCCGATCGATGCCCGGGCGGACTTCCTCGACAGCCTACGGCTGGCTCAACGGCTGGGCTTCATCGAGGTCGAGGCGACGGACCTGGTCGGACTCGCAGCAGTCGCCGCGGCACAGGGTGACCACCTTGGGGCGGCGCGACTGCTCGGCCGGGCGGGTCGACTCCTCGACGAGACCGGTGGGCGCTGGGATCGGGTGGAGGACCGGGTCTACGTGCGGACCCTCGCGGACATCGAACGTCGACTCGGGACCAAGGCGCTGGCTTCGGCGCTGGCTGACGGGCGGTCCGGACCGACAACGGACATCGCTGACGGTTTGTCGGACCCCGCCGGTCGGTCCGACCCGGCAGCCGATCAGTCGTTGTAGAGGCGTTCCTCGATGAGCTTTTCCTGAACCGTTCGGCCGTTCGGGTCGAAGCAGGAGAACTCGAAATGCTTCTCGAACTCGATGTCGACGTTGTCCTGGCCGCCACGGTTCTTCTCGACCGAGACGACCACCCAATCGCGGAAGCGCTGGGCCTGGTACGGGTTGAACTCGATGTTCACCTTGGCCACGATCTGGTACTTCTCGTTGAGGATCAGGATGATGTCGGCCTCGTAGTTGATCGCCGACGAGCCTCGCAGGTGGTGGTTGCGCAGGCGAGCGGCCTTGAGCCCTTCCTTGTCGGCCGCGACGATGGCGATCATCGGGACATCCTCGGACAGGGCCACGTCCTTGAGCCCGTTGACCACGTAGGTCACCTTCTCCGACTCGGTCGGCGGCTCGGGAAAGACCGGCACCTTCTGCATGTAGTCGACGACGACCACGAGGCGCCGGTCGCCTGACAGCTCGCGATGCTGCTGCACGAGCTTGCGGATGTTGTCGACGGTGCTGGCGGTCTGCGTGCCCCGGACCAGGAACAGGCTCTGGCCGTAGCGGGCGATCCGGTCGAGCGACGGCCGCAGGCGCGGATTGTTGGTCAGTTGGGCAGCGCCCTGGCCGTCGGCGACCCACGATCCGAGGATCTCCTTGCGGACGTCCTGGATCTTGATCGCGCCGGTCTTGTGAGGCAGGTGGGCCAGCGCCGATTCCATGGCGATGAGCCGGTTGAGGAGGTACTGCTCTTCGTGCTCGAAGCAGATGTACAGGACGTTGGCCTGGCCGCCGGAGGCGATGTTGCGCGCCATCTGGAGGGCCATCGTGGTCTTGCCCGTGCCCTGGGCCCCACCGATGAGCATCAGCTCGCCGGCTCGCAGGCCGGTGCCGATGGTCTTGTCCATCGGGGTGAACCCCAGCGGGACCGGCTGGTACTCACCGATCTTGCCGGTTGTCACCTTGTCGTTGAGGTCGACCAGCACATCGAGCGCCGAGCGCGGGGTCATGCTGCCGTTGGGGGTGTCGAGTCGCCAGGTCCCCTTCGGCGCAGGGGGGGCGGTCGGTTCGGCTGCCTCGGTGGTCATCGATTCGTGGTCCTCTAGGTGGTGCCTGTCTCGGCACTCTAGCAGCGGCTCCGGGCCGAATCAGCGGACCATTCCTCACATAACCCCCACCCAATAGGCCTATGGCGCCGAAGCCGCCAGCTCGTCGAAGTAGTTGATCACGGTGCGGATCCCGCCCTCGAAATTGGCCAGGTCCATCCACTCGTTCGGTGCATGGAAGTTGCCGTTCGGGGGCGTGAACCCGAGGAGCACGACCGGCAGGCCGAGGACCTGCTCGAAGGTGGCCACGAATGGGATCGAGCCGCCTTCACGGACGAACACCGGGGCCCGCCCGAAGGTCGCCTCGAGCGCACGGCCGGCGGCGACAACGGCCCAGTGATCGATCGAGGCGCGGACCGGATGCCCGCCGCCGAGATCCTGGACGGTGACCCGAACGCCCGGAGGCGCGATCTCCTCGACGTATGTTCGCAGCAGCTCGAAGATCCGGCCCGGATCCTGGTCGGGTACCAGCCGGCTGCTGAGCTTGGCGCTGGCACGGCCGGGGATGATCGTCTTGGCCCCCTCGCCCTGGTAGCCGCCCCAGATCCCGTTCACGTCCAGGGTCGGCCGACCGCTCTTCCGCTCGAGCG
Source organism: Chloroflexota bacterium (assembly GCA_039931975.1). Lineage (GTDB taxonomy): Bacteria > Chloroflexota > Limnocylindria > Limnocylindrales > CSP1-4 > Chersky-267. Next base: position 8,586 of record JBDTQW010000097.1, read on the forward strand.
TCGAGTAGCCCGCCTCGCCGACCAGCTCGGGCACGGCGAGCGCGGCGCGATACGGCTCATCATCGAACGGCAGGGCCGCGTACGCGGCTCGGTCGGCCTCGTCGAGGGGGACGACGTCATCGTAGAAGCCCGGTACGCGGATCCGGCCGTCGGGGCCCTTGAGGGCGGCGATGATGCCCGCCAGCGCGTTGGCCGGATTTGCCACGGCTCCGCCGTAGACCCCCGAGTGGACGTCCTGGAACGGGCCCACCACGTCGATCTGGGCGTACATCAGGCCGCGCAGGCTGATCGTCAGCGCCGGGAGATTGCCCTCGAAGAATCCGACGTCGCTGATGACGGCAACGTCTCCGGTCAGCCGGTCGCGGTTGGCCACGAGCCAGGGCTTGAGGTGGACGGATCCGGACTCCTCCTCGCCCTCGAAGACGAAACGAACGTTGATCGCCAGCCGGCCCCGGGTCGCCAGGAGCGCCTCGACGGCCTGGATGAAGATCGTGATGTTGCTCTTGTCGTCGCTGGCACCCCGGGCCAGGACCCGCTCGCCGACGACCACTGGTTCGAATGGCGGCGAACTCCACTCCCCGAGCGGGTCGGTCGGCTGCACGTCGTAGTGGCCGTACACGACCACGGTCGGGGCGCCCTCCGCGTCGAGCCAGTCGGCATACACGATCGGATGGCCGCCGGTCTCCGAGGCCTCGACGTGCCGGAGCCCGATCGACCGGAGGCGGTCGACCAGCCAGTCGGCGGCTCGCCGGCAGTCGGCGGCGTAGGCCGGGTCGGCGGAAATGCTGGGGATCCGGAGGAAGTCGAGGAAGCTGGCCAGGCGGGCCTCGCGATTCGCCTCGAGATGAGTTTCGGTGTCGGTCTTGGTGACGGCCACGGGTCCTCCAGGGGTCAGTGCCGGGTCAACGGTGAGTCCGATCGTAGCCGGTCGGGCGGCCAAGACGGCGGGCCCTGCCGGGAATCGAAACGGACGAGCCGCATCGGCTCGTCCGTCCCGTTGTTCGCCGGGTCAGGCCGGGTTGGGCGCCGGGGTCGGCGTCGGGCCCGGATCGGTCACCCCCGGGGCGACGATGCCGGGGCTGATGCCGTGGGTGTTCTCCTTCGGTGGAAGATCGCTGAACAGGGCTTCGAAATCGGGCCCGTCCACGGTCTCCTCGGCGACTAGCTTCTCGGCCAGTGCCTCGAGCCGCGCCCGATGGACGGTGAGGGTGTCCATCGCCCGCTCGTAGGCACGGTCGATGATCGCTCGGACCTCCTCGTCGATCGTCTTGGCGACGTCGTCCGAGTAGTTCCGCTGCTCGCCGATCTC
>JBDTQW010000098.1:0-9839 GCA_039931975.1 Chloroflexota bacterium
GTCAAGGGCGACATCCACGACATCGGCAAGAACCTCGTCGGGATGATGCTCGAGGGCGCCGGCTTCGAAGTGGTCGACCTGGGGATCAACACCGACGCCGACAAGTTCATCGCCGCGCTCGAGCAGCACAAGCCCGACATCCTCGGGATGTCGGCCCTGCTCACGACGACGATGCCCTACATGAAGGTCGTCATCGACACGCTCAAGCAGCGGGGCATCCGCGACGACTACATCGTGCTCGTCGGCGGGGCCCCACTCAACGAGGAGTTCGGCGTGGCCGTCGGAGCCGACGCCTATTGTCGCGACGCCGGTGTCGCGGCCGAGACCGCCCGCCGGCTCATCGACCAGCGCCGTGCCACTGTCCACCTCGGGCCGACGGCCTCGGCGGAGCTCGGCCTCGGAGACCTCGGGCCGATGGCGTCGCGGAGCTCCGCCTTGGACCTCGGTGAGTAAGTGACCATGCACGAGTTGAGGGTGTCATCTCATGGGCCACGGGTCTTGGTGATCGGGTGCGGGGCGCTCGCGCGGGAGCTGTTGGAGGTCGCCCGACGGCCGGGCTTCGAGCACCTCGACGTGACTTGCCTGCCGGCCAAGCTCCACAACCGACCGGCGCTGATCCCAGCCGCCGTCCAGCGCAAGATCCGGGCCGCTCGCGCCAGCTACGCGAACATCTTCGTGGCCTATGCCGACTGCGGCACTGGCGGCCTGCTCGACAAGGTCATCGAGGCCGAGGGCGTGGAGCGGCTGGCCGGCGCCCATTGTTACGAGGTCTACGCCGGACGCGAGGCGTTCGCCCGGTTGACCGATGACGACCCCGCGACGTTCTTCCTGACCGACTTCCTGGCCCGCCATTTCGGATCGCTAGTGATCACCGGCCTTGGCATCGATCGCCACCCGGAGCTCCTGCCGGTGTACTTCGGGAACTATCGGCGGCTGGTCTACCTCGCCCAGACCGACGACCCCGACCTGACCGAGCGCGCCCGCGCCGCGGCCGACCGATTGGGACTCGACTTCGAACGACGCGCGACCGGGGTGGGCGAGCTCGGCACGACCCTGGCGACACTCGCCGGTGCCGCCTGATGAGCGCGGCCCTCACCGTGATCTGGTGGCGCGACATCCCCGCCCAGGTCGTCGCCAAGGACGGCCGCCGGGCCAGCAAGGTCGTGCTCCATCCGCGCTTCCAGGTCGCCATCGACAAGGCGGCGGTCAAGGCCGGCCGGCGAGCCATGGACGATTACATCGCCGACTGGCGCAAGACGCAGCGTCCCTGCAGCGACGACCTCGAGAGCGAGGCCAACGCCGAGGCGGCTCGGCTCGAGGCCGCCTACGGCAGGCACCAGCTGGCCGTCTTGATCGTAGCCGGCGGAGCTGCGGCGTCCGAGGCCGAGCGATGACCCGGACGGTCGTCAGCTCGGCCAGCCGCGAGGTGGTCATCGGCCTCGACCAGCCGTTCGTGATCATCGGCGAGAGGATCAACCCGACCGGTCGGAAACTGCTCGCCGAGGAGATGAAGAACGGCGACTTCAGCCGGGTCGAGCGCGACGTCATCGCCCAGGTCGAGGCGGGTGCGCACATGCTCGACGTCAACGCCGGGATCCCGCTGGCCGATGAGCCGGCGATCCTTGCCCGGACGATCCAGCTCGTGCAGTCGCTGACCGAGGTCCCGTTGTCGATCGACTCGTCGATCGTGGCCGCCCTCGAGGCCGGGCTGGCCGTGTACCAGGGCAAGGCCCTGGTCAACTCGGTGACCGGCGAGGACGAGCGCCTCGAGCAGGTCCTGCCGCTGGTCAAGAAGTACGGAGCGGCGGTCGTCGCGATCTCCAACGACGAGACCGGGATCTCCGAGGATCCCGACGTGCGCTTCGCCGTCGCCAAGCACATCGTCGAGCGTGCCGCCGACCATGGCATCCTGCGCGAGGACATCGTGGTCGACCCGCTGCTCATGCCGATCGGGGCGATGCGCTTTGCCGGCCGCCAGGTCTTCCACATCCTCGGGCGCCTGCGCGACGAGCTCAAGGTGAACAGCACCTGTGGCGCGTCGAACGTGAGCTTCGGCCTGCCCAACCGCGAGGGGATCAACGGCGGCTACCTTGCCATGGCCATCGCCAGCGGCCTGACCTCGGCGATCACCAACCCGATCGCCGATGGCGTGCGGCAGTCGGTCATGGCCGCCGACGTCCTGATGGGCAACGATCCGGAATGCGGCCGCTGGATCCGCGCGTTCCGGACGGCACCGCTCGAGGGCGAGCAGGGCCGCCGGGTCAACACCCGCCGGCGCGGCCCGGGGCCCGTCGAAGCCTCGGTCGCCGGCTGAGCGGACGCCGGTGAGCGAGTCCGCCGACGCCCTGGTCGTCTTCACCCCGTCGGGCCGGCGGGGCCGCTTCCCGGAGGGGACGACCGTGCTCGACGCGGCCCGCTCGCTCGGGGTCGACATCGACTCGGTCTGCGGGGGGCGCGGGATCTGCGGCCGCTGCCAGGTCAGCCAGGGAGTGGGCGAGTTCCCCAAGCTCGGCATCGTCTCCCTGCCCGATCACCTGTCCGCCTCCGCCGAGATCGAGGCCGAGTACCGGCGGGTCAGCGGCCTCGCCGCGGACCGGCGGCTGAGCTGCACCGCGGAGTTGCTCGGCGACGCCGTCATCGACGTCCCGCCGGAGAGCCAGGTCCACCGCCAGGTCGTGCGCAAGGGCATCGACGTGCGCGACTTCGAGATCGACCCGGTCGTCCGGCTGCACTACGTCGAGGTCACTCCACCCGAGCTTGCCTCGCCGACGGGCGACCTCGGCCGGCTGATGGAGGCCCTCGAAGCCGAGTGGGGCCTCACCGGGCTCGAGGCGGATCTGCACGTCGTCCGGGCACTCCAGCCGGCCCTCGCCGCCGGTGACTATCGGGTGACCGTCGCCGTCCACGACCGCCGCTGGCTGACCGCCGTCTGGCCGGGCCTGCACGACCGGGCCTACGGCGTCGCGATCGATGTCGGCTCGACGACGATCGCCGGCCACCTGACCGACCTGTCGGATGGGGCCGTGCTCGCCTCGGCCGGGGAGATGAACCCGCAGATCCGGTTCGGCGAGGACCTCATGAGCCGCGTGTCCTACGCGATGATGCATCCCGAGGGCGCCGGCGAGATGACCCGGACCGTGCGTGGCGCGCTGGCCAAGCTGGTTGCCGGGCTGGCGACTCAGGCGGGCGTCGAGCCCCGCGAGATCCTCGAGCTGGCCGTGGTGGGCAACCCGATCATGCACCACCTCCTGCTCGGGATCGACCCGATCCCCCTCGGATCGGCGCCGTTCGCCCTGGCCACCGACCGGTCGGTCCGAACGAGCGCCGCGGAGCTCGGGATCAAGGCGCATCCGGGCGCCCGGGTGTACGTCCTGCCCTGCATCGCCGGCCACGTCGGCGCGGATACCGCCGGCGTCATCCTGGCTGAGACACCGCACCTGGCCGACGGCATCCGCCTCGTCGTGGATGTCGGGACGAATGCCGAGATCGTCCTGGGCGACCGGCATCGCCTGCTCGCCGCCTCGAGTCCGACCGGGCCGGCCTTCGAGGGCGCCCAGATCAGTGGCGGCCAGCGGGCCGCACCAGGCGCCATCGAGCGGGTCCGGATCGATCGGGCCACGCTCGAGCCACGATTCAAGATCATCGGTTCCGAGCTCTGGTCGGACGAGCCCGGCTTCAGCAACGCTGCCGCCGAGCTGGGGATCAGCGGGATCTGCGGGTCGGGCATCGTCGAGGTCATCGCCGAGCTGTTCCTGGCCGGGGTCATCACGACCGATGGGATCGTGGATGGCGATCTAGCCGCGCGGACGTCGCGGATCGTGCCCGACGGGCGGACCTTCTCGTACGTCCTCCACGAGGGTCAGCCGCGGATCGTCATCACCCAGACCGACGTTCGGGCCATCCAGCTTGCCAAGGCCGCCCTGTATGCCGGCGTGCGCCTCCTCATGGACCACGCCGGGGTCGACTCGGTCGAGGAGGTCCGCCTGGCCGGAGCCTTCGGCAGCCAGATCGATACGACCCACGCGATGATCCTGGGGCTCATCCCCGACTGCGACCTGGAGCACGTCAAGTCGGCCGGCAATGCCGCCGGGACGGGAGCGCTGATCGCCCTGTTGTCGGGCGCAGCCAGGACCGAGATCGAAGCCGTCGTGCGCCGCGTGGAGAAGATCGAGACGGCCGTCGAGCCACGCTTCCAGGAGCACTTCGTCGCGGCACTGGCGTTCCCCCACAAGACGGCGCGCTTCCCGAACCTGGAGCGAGTGGTGGAGCTGCCGGCCGCCCGACCGGGCCGCACCGGCTCGCCCGACGAACGCGGAGCCCGACGCCGGCGACGCGCGGTCGTGGCGGCGGCCGCAGAGGAGGACCGATGAGCGACGATAGCCCTCGACGACGGAGCGGCGGGCGAGCCGGACGCCAGGCGGCACGCCTCCACAACCAGATCGAGCGGACCCCGTTCCTGACCCGGCGACTCCAGCCCTTCGAGGTCCTCGACGAGGAGGGCCTTTCGATCATCGAGCACAACGCCGACACGATCCTCGAGGAGGTTGGGGTCGTCTTCCGCGGCGACGAGGACGCCCTCAGGCTGCTGGCCGGCGGCGGCGCCGACGTCCAGGGCGAGCGAGTCCGCTTTCCGCGGGGGATGTGCCGCACGATCGTCCAGGCCAGCGCACCGCCGATCTTCACCCAGTACGCGCGCAACCACGTCAACGACGTCCAGATCGGCGGCATGGCGACGGTCTTCGCCCCGAACTACGGCTCGCCGTTCGTGCGCGACCTGGACAACGGCCGCCGCTACGGGACGATCGAAGACTTCCGCAACCTCGTCAAGCTGGCCTACCTGAGCCCGCACATGCACCACAGCGGGGGGACGGTCTGCGAGCCGGTCGACGTCCCGGTCAACAAGCGCCACCTGGACATGGTCTACGCCCACATGCGCTACTCGGACAAGCCGTTCATGGGCTCGGTCACCGCGCCCGAGCGGGCCCGCGACACGGTCGACATGGCCCGGATCCTGTTCGGCGACGGCTACCTGGAGGATCACGCCGTCGTCCTCAGCCTGATCAACGCCAACTCGCCGCTGGTCTGGGACTCGATCATGCTCGGCGCTGCGCGGGCCTACGCCGAGGCAAACCAGGCGACCCTCCTGACCCCGTTCATCCTGGCCGGGGCGATGGCCCCGGTGACCGCTGCCGGGGTGTGCGCCCAGACCCTGGCCGAGGCCCTCGCGGGGATGACCTTCGTCCAGCTGGTCCGGCCGGGCGCGCCGGTCGTCCTGGGCTCGTTCGCAAGCTCCATGTCGATGCAGTCAGGAGCGCCGACGTTCGGCACCCCGGAGCCGGCCCTCGTCCTGTATGCGATGGCCGCCCTGGCCCGGCGCCTCGGCGTTCCCTTCCGTTCCGGCGGCAGCCTGTGCGCCTCGAAGGTCGCCGATGCCCAGGCCGCCTACGAGTCCGCGGCCACGCTCCAGCCGACCGTCCTGGCGGGGGTCAACTTCGTGCTCCATGCAGCCGGCTGGCTCGAGGGTGGGCTGGCCGTCGGCTACGAGAAGTTCATCCTCGACGCCGACCAGTGCGGGATGATGCAGGTCTTCGCCCAGGGCATCGACCTTTCCGAGAACGGCCAGGCGCTCGACGCGATCCGCCAGAACGAGCCGGGCACCCATTACCTCGGCAGTGCCCATACGCTGGCCAACTTCGAGACCGCCTTCTATCGCTCCGAAGTCGCCGACAACAACAGCTTCGAGCAGTGGCAGGAGGACGGCAGCCTCGACGCCGCCCAGCGGGCCAATGCCATCTGGAAGCGGATGCTCGCCGAGTACCAGGAACCCGAGCTCGACCAGGGGGTCGACGAGGCCCTGCTCGAGTACATCATCCGCAAGAAGGCGTCGATGCCGGACGCCTTCGTGTGATCAGCGCGTTGTCCCTCCCCTTGCGCCGGCCGACCCGCCTCGCGCCGACGGCCAGGTCCGCCCTCCGGGCGGTGCTCGCGTCCCCGAAGTTCGAGCTGGTCCCGCTCAAGAACGCGATCGACCAGGCGGCCTTCCTGCCGCCCGGTGCCCGCGTCACGGTGACCGCCTCGCCGAACAGGGGCATGGACGCCACGATCGATCTGAGCGTGCGCCTGAGCGAGCGCGGGTACGTCGTCATACCGCACCTGTCGGCGCACATGATCCGCGACCGCGCCCACCTCGCCGAGCTTCTCCGGCGGATGGCCGACGGCGGGGTGGATCGGGCGTTCGTGGTCGCTGGCGACGCCGAGGATCCAGGCGACTATCGCGACGGCCTGTCGCTGATCCGGGCGATGGCCGACCTCGGGCATCACCTGCGCGAGATCGGCGTGCCGTGCTATCCCCAGGGTCATCCGACGATCCCGGACGCCACGCTCCTGGACGCGCTCACCGCGAAGGCCACACTCGTCGACTACATGACCACCCAGATGTGCTTCGATCCCGCGGCTATCGAGACCTGGCTGCGCGCCCGTCGTGCGGAGGGTCTTGGCCTGCCCGCGGTCATCGGAGTGCCCGGCGTGGCCGAGCCGCACAGGCTGCTGACGATCGCGACCCGGATCGGCGTCGCGGACAGTCGCCGGTTCGTTGCCAAGAACGCCCGGTTCATCGCCCGGCTGATCCGATCCGGCGGGTTCTATCGGCCGACCGGCCTGCTCGAGTCACTGGCGCCGCTGATGGCCGACCCGGCCGCCGGCATCCACGGGATCCACCTGTACACCTTCAACGCGGTCGAGGCGACCGAGGGCTGGCGGCTACGCTATCTCGAGACTCTCGACGGCCGGCGCCCGTGAGTCCCGGGGCGGCGCTTCGCCGCGCCGAGCTGGTCGGCCGCTTCGCCGCGGCGCGAGGTCGGATCGAGGCGGCGGCCCGAGCCGCCGAACGGGCGGGCGACCCGGCGCCGGGTGAATGGTCGGCGCAACAGGTCGTTCTCCACCTGGTCGCCGTCGAGACCGAGGTCTTCCAGGCTCGGCTCGACGACCTCGAAGGCGAGGATCACCCTCGGTGGAGCTGGGTCGAGCCGGGCACGGCGGACGCCCCGGACGGCGCGACCCTCGAAGATGCCCTTGTCCGCTTCGGGGCATGCCGGGCGATCACGCTCCGTCGAGTCGCGGGGCTGGACGAGGCCGGCTGGTCGCGTACCGGTACCCACGAGACATACGGGCTCCTCGATGTCGGCGGCCTGCTTCGGCTGGCCTACGACCACGACTTCGAGCACCTCGCCACGCTCGAGCGAATGGCCCGCACGGACAGCGGCGGCGACGATGTCCGTCGGCTGTCGGGCGTGTCGGTCGATCGCTGACCTTTTCCGCCCCGCGGTCCAGCAGAGCGCCCTCAGGGCCATCGGACGTAGCAGGTCTGCACCCGAGCCAACGGAACGCCGCCACAAGTACCGGCGCGACCCCGGACGGATGGCGATCGGCGGTGCGCCTGCGAACCGAATCAATGGAACCGCGGGAGCCCGACTGGTACACATGTCCTGGGGCTCAAGCGCCGGTCTTCGGACTCAACCCCCGTGGCATGAGGTTCTCAATGGCAGGTCTCTCCGTCCTTCGTTCGGCCCGGCTGGGTCGCGCACTGATCCTCGGTTTCGTTCTCGTCAGCCTCTCGTCGACGGTCGCCCTGGCCGGCAACGGGAACAATGGGACCGTCAAGGTCCACGATGGCGCGACGGATAGCGAGCCGGTCATCAAGAACGAGCCGCACGTTTGCACGTTCCACCTGCACTTCTTCTTCGCAGATGCCCAGACCGGCGATTGGTGGATCGACCCGCAGGCGCCCACGCGTCGCGATAGCTCAGGCCTGGCGGGCAGGTACACGACCGGTGACAACGGCGAGTCCCAGACCGGTGAGCTCGGCCTCCCGATCGGCCACTACACGCTGTCCTGGCAGGGTCGCAACGATCAAAACGTCAAGCACAAGACCTTCTGGGTCGAGTGCGACGGCGGTGGTGGCGGCGAAGGCGGCGGCCCCGTCGGCTGACCTTTTGTCGTTCGAACCGACAGACCGGCTGCGATCGTCGCAGCCGGTCTTCTGTTTCCTGATCAGGCGATCCGCCGGATCGTACGAACGCCCGACAGGGCCACCGCCAGCAGGACGAGCAGGGCACCGCTGATCGCGAGGGCGGTCGGGGCCCCGATGGCGTTGGCCGCCGCGCCGATGCCCAGGTAGCCAAGCGGACCGAACCCGATCGCGAAGAACCAGATCCCCATCGCAGAGCCACGTTCGGCGTCGTCGACGCTCTGCTGGATGAGCGATTGGGCCAGCGTGTCCAGCCCTGCCGCCGAGGCACCGACGGCGAGGAGCAGGACGAACGAGAGCGCGAACGACGTGCTCACGGCGAAGCCGATGAGTCCGAGGCCGAACCCCAGGGTCACCAGGAGGAGCAGCCTGCCGCCTCGGCCGCGGAACCCGAGCCGAGCGAGCAGGACCAAGCCAGCGACCGCTCCCAGATTCCTGGCCGCCGAGAGCGCCCCGAGGCCGGTCGCGTCCGAGTGGAGCACGTCGCGAGCGAACGTGGGGAAGACGGTCATGCTGGAGAACCCGAACACCTCGGCGACGATCACGACCAGGGCGATCACAGCCACGACTCGATTACGCGTGATGAGCGTGACCGATCGGGCGAAGCTCGGGATGGTTGGCGGCTCGGTGCGCGGACGTCCGGCGTGCCCTCGGCTGACGGCCAGACCGATGCTGGCCGCAGCACTCAGCGCTGCCGCGAGCATGAGAGCGCTCCCGACGCCGTAGTGCTCCAGGGCCAGGCCGCCGGCAACGGAGCCCACGGTCCCGAGCAGGAACGCGCCGAGGTGTCCCAGGGCGATCGCATTGGTCGCACCCTCCGCGCCCGCGAGGTCGAACGCATACGACTGGGCCGCCGTGCCCCAAACCGTGCTCAGGATGCCGAGCACCAGGCTCAGCCCGAGCAGGACAGCGAGGCCGAGCTGGTTCGCGCCGGCGAGCGCTGCCCCGGCGACCAGTGGCACGACCGTGACCAGCCCGACCACGACCAGGGTCCGCCGTCGGTCATGGCGGTCGACCAGGCCGCCCAGCGGGATGCCCAGGATCAGGGACGGCAAGAAGCGCGCGGCGAGCATGGCCCCCACGCTCAGCGCCGAATCCGAGACCTGGAGCGCGGTCCAGCCGATCGCGACGAGACTGGCCGTCGAGGCGGAAGCCGACAACGTCCCGGCGAGCCACAACGCGGGGTAGCCGGGCACCCGGAACGCGGCCAGGGTCGCGCCCGAGACCAGGGCGGCCCGCGACCTGGCTCGAAGTCCGCCCCTCGCCACTCCCGGCTCCTTTCGCGGTGCCACGCCGACTCGTCGACCACGTGCGGACTCGGCCTGTCGTTCGCGAGGCATGCTACCGCCCGGGGAAGGTCACGGGGCCGCCTCAGCTGGACAGGCGGGACGCGTCCGGCGGCGGGCGCGATGAAGCCCCTCGCCAGCTGGTTGTGCCCCAAGGCGAGGGGCTGCCGCCAGAGGATGGCCTTCCGCCAGCGCGGTACGTAAGGATGAAATCACGCGCCTGACCTGGTGGGCATCCGCGGCCGGGACGTGATGAAGCCCCTCGCCATCTGGTCTTTCCCCGCGGCGAGGGGCTTGCACACCATGTGGGACCGTCTCCCCGGGGGGGAAGGGCACTCGGTCGACCCACTTGGCCTGCCGGCATAGGATGCGGCGCGGCTACGCGCTGGGTGAGGATGAAATCACGTATCGACCTGGGGAAGATCTCGTCGTCCGCGTGCGTCGAAGGATCGCCAACCTCGACAAGCGACGAACGGCCCGGAGGGAGCCGGGCCCCCAAGCTCGCCGGGCAGGCTGATTACAAATGA
>JBDTQW010000099.1:0-9815 GCA_039931975.1 Chloroflexota bacterium
GGACCACGCCTGGCCTCGCGTCGGTCCAGATCCACCTGTCGCTATCGGCCAACGCCGGGTCGATCAAGCTTGATCCCGAGGGAGGCTGCGGTTGAACGAGCGCCTCTACCGATCGCGCGACGAGCGGATGGTGGCCGGAGTGTGCGGCGGCCTGGCCGAGCGCTTCGACCTCGACCCCTCGCTGGTGAGGGTGCTCTGGGTCGTCCTCGTGTTTGCGACCGGCGGGCTCTTCCTGCTGCTGTACATTGCGATGGCCGTGGTGGTGCCCGAGGCGTCGATCGGCCGCGATCAATGGGCAGCTTGGGACGGGCCGGATGCGGCGGACTCGCCGAGCGGGTCGACCGCTCCCCCGCCGGCGGCCGCCCCGACGCCTCCGGTCGGAGCCCCCCTGTGGCCCGGTCCCGCCGGGGCACAGTATCGGCCGCGCGGCAACCGAGGAAGCGGCGGCGGGGCGGTCATCGCGGGAATCGTCCTGGTGCTCGTCGGCGGCTATCTCCTGCTTCGGGCCGTCGTCCCGCAGGTCGACCTGGGAGGCCTCTGGCCGCTCGTCCTGGTCGGCGTCGGGGTCGCCCTGCTGGTCGGCTCGATCCGCCCCGGCTCCGGCGGGCGCCCGGTCGACTGATCGAGGCCGGGGCGCGGCGACCCAGCCGGACCTTCGGGTCAGCGACGGCCGGACCCATCGCTGCCTAGGATGGCCGCCGGAATGCCTGCCTCCTTCAGCCCGCTCATGGTCGGATCGATCCTCGGGATCGCCTTTGGGTTGGGCCTCCTCCTCAAGGGGATGGCCGGCCAGCGTCGCGCCGCCCGGATCGGTGACACGGCGACCTCGACGATCAGCGCGATCGCCGTGGGCGAGGTGCGGATCAGCGGCGTGGTCGAGCCGGCCGAGCTCCTCCTGACCTCGCCGCTCCAGAGCCGCGACTGCGTCTACTACAGGACCCGGGTGAGCGAGTCGGCGGGTCGGTCCGAGCGGACGATCCTCGACGAGGAGCGGGCGGTCGGCTTCCGGGTCCGCGACTCGAGCGGCAACGTCCGGGTCTTCCCGCGCGGCGCCCATTGGCTCGTGCCCAGCTCCTTCGACGGCTCGACCGGGCTGCTCGGCGACGAGCCCGTCGGTTTGCGCCCGAGGGCGGGCGGTGCGATCCAGCCCGGCGTCCTCGACCGAGAGGCACAGATCGCCGCGCTGCTCACGGTCCACCACCCGTCGGACGATCCCGACTCGGTCGACGGGCTGCTCGACGGCCACGGCGGCGGCCTCGGCCTCGGTGGTCAGCGCGAGTACCACGAGGCCCGGATCGAGCCGGGAGACCTGGTCACCATCGTCGGGATGGTCCAGCCGTTCGACCAGCTGCCCGACCCGGCCGGCGCCGATGCCGCGGCCGGCGATGGACTCGACGGCAGCGGCGCCATCGGGGACCCCGAGGTCGCCGCGGACCTGGCCGAGGCGCGCGCCGCCGGCCACCTCGAGAGCGACCCTGCCGAGGCCTGGGGCAACGCCGCGATCCCCGGCTTCGGGATCGGCCGGCCGGTGCGAGCCCCCGAGCTCGATGCCGCGGCCAGTCCCCTTCCGGTAGCGACCGTGGTCGAAGCCGATCGGTTCGAGCGAACCTTCGACATCAAGCCGGAGACGCTGATCGTTGCCGCCGTACCGGACGTGGGCCTGCTCGTGTCGCTCGGCGCGCTCGGCGCGGTGGTGGCCCGCGAGGAGGGCCGCTTCCTGGTCGGGTTGCTCGGAGCGATCCTGGCGATCGTGTCGGCCGTCGCCCTCGCCAGCCTGCTCAGCGGCGCGGTCATCCTCTGATGCCGTTCACCGCGGCGGCCGCGTTCGCCGTCCTCGTCGTCGTCGTGATCGTCGCGTTCCTGATCGTGGCCACCTACAACGACGTGGTCGCGCTCGGCCAGCGGATCGACAAGGCCTGGGCGAACATCGACGTCGCCCTCAAGCAGCGCCACGACGAGCTGCCCAACCTCGTCGCTGCCGTGCGCGATGTCATGACCTTCGAGGCCGACGTCCTCGAAGAGGTCACCCGACTGCGCAACGCCTACGACCCCGCGCTTCCGGTGCCGGAGCAGGGTGCGCTCTCGGCCGAGACCAGCCGGGCCGTCCGTTCCCTCCTCGCGGTCGTGGAGAGCTACCCCGCCCTCAGGTCGCAGGGCAACGTCGGGTCGCTGCAGGCGGAGATCGAGCGCCTCGAGGGAGTCATCGCCGACCGTCGCGAGCTCTACAACGACCAGGTCTACCGGTTCAACACCCGGATCGGGCAGGTGCCCGCGATCCTCCTGGCCGGCCTGTTCGGCTGGCGGGCGCGGGGCTTCTTCGCCGCGACCGACGCCGATCGGGGGCAGCCCGACGTGAGCCTCGGCACGACCTAGCGCCGGGTTTCCCGACGGCCGCGGATCCAGTAAGGTAACCTGACCGATCCACGTTCGGATCGCGGAGTGTCAGGCCAGCTGGAGGGTCCCGGGGTGAGCGGCCGGACGACACGGCGGTTGGATTTCGCCAGGCAGCTGTCCCTGCTCGCGAAGGCGATGGACAGTGCCGTCGAGCGCCGGCTCAACCGGCTCGGCTACGACGACATCCGGTCGGGCCACCTGGTCGTCCTGCTGGACCTCGGGCGGGACGGAGCGCGTAGCACGGAGCTCGCCCGCCGGGCGGGCATGACCAGGCAGTCGATGGGTGAGCTGGTGGCCGACCTCGAGGCCCTCGGCTACGTCGAGCGCCAGCCGGACACCGGCGATCGGCGTGCCAGGATCGTGCTGCCGACCGGGAAGGGGTTGATCCTCGTCGCCCAGGCCCGCCGGGCGGTCACCGAGGTCGAGGCCGATGCCGCGCGGCGCCTCGGTCGAGAGCGCTTCCTCCAGCTCGGGCAGGCGCTGGCCGATCTGGCCGCGGCAGAGCCGGAGTCAGTCGTCAAGAAAGCTTGATCGAGCTGCGCAGCGCGCGTTCAGTCGCGGATCGTGCCGATGAGATCGTCGTCGTCGAGCCGCCGCGCGGGTCGGCGGCTTACTTGTTGCCGTTGTTCCCGTGGTCGGACGAACCCCAGGCGGTGAGGCTGCGCAGGAACCGGGTCGCGGCGTTGGGCTCCGAGACCGCGGTCTCCGCGGGTTCCGAGGCTGCCACACCGGCAGTGACGAGCTCGGGGGAGCCGGCCGCATCGGCTGCCGCTTCGGCCTCGGCCTTCTCGGCCAGCGCGGGATCCATGACTCCGACCGGCTCCGCGGGCGGCGTCGCCTCGGCGGCAAGTGCGGGCTCCGTGGTGGTCTCGGCGGACGAGGTCTCGGCGGCCGGCGCCAGCGCCGGATCCATCACCCCTACGAGCTCCTGTTCGGCGATCGGCTCGGTAGGGGAGCCGGCCTCGCTGCTCGCGTTCGGCTGGGCCTCGGCGACCGGGGCGGCCTGGGCGATCGGGGCGGCCTCGGCGATCGGGGCGGCCTCGGCGACCGGGGCGGCCTCGGCGACCGGGGCGGCCTCGGCGACCGGCGCGTCGGCCGGTGCCAGCGCCGGATCCATGACCGCGACGAGCTCGGGCTCGGCGGCCGTCTCGATCGGTGACGCCTCGGAGAGCGCGACGTCCTCGTCGGTCGCGGCCTCGGCCTCGACCGCAGTCGGCGGCTGGGAGACTGACGCTGCCTCGAGATCGAACAGGCGACCGACGGCGTCGGCGCGGGCGATCGCCCGGATCAGCTCAAAGTCAGGCGGCCCGGGAACGGCGTCGGCCAGGCGAGCGATCTCGCTCGGGTCGGCGACCGCGGACAGGCCGACGAAGAACACCTCGAGCTCGTGGCGATAGCCTTCGACGGCCTCGGCGACGCGATCGATCTCCCCGTCGATGATCGATGCGTGCTGGCCCATCTGCTCCTCGAGCCGGTCGCGGCGCTCGCCCACCTGGATGTCTGCCTCGGCCCGGATGCGCTCGACTTCCGCCTTGCACCAGGCTCGGATCCGGACGACGTCGTCCTCGGCCAGGCGCTTGAGCTCCTCGCCCTCGACCGCGGCGCGCACGCGCACCTTGGCGACGTGGCTGTTGGCGTCGTCTTCGATCCGGGCCTCGATCCGCACGCGCTCGCGCTGGGCCGCGGCCTGCATCGCCCGCGCGAGCTCGTCGCGGAACGGATGGGCGGCGGCCTCGGCGGCCTCGCCGGATCCGGTCGTGACGGGCTCGCTCGCCTGAGTCGCGCCGGCCTCGTCGGCCTGGTTCGCGACGGCCTCGTCGACACGAGCGTCGGACGACGCGGCGGAGGCTGCTTCGGGTTCGGCCGAGACGCTGGGCTGGTACATTCGGGCTATCCTCAGACGGGGTCGCGATAGTACTTCTGACCCACGATTCTGGCAACGCGCAGCTTTTGCATAGTGGTGCTTGCGGGAACCATCCGGGGAGGCCGATTCGCCGGCACTCCCGGGGGTCGAGATCGAGCGAAAGTGCTATCCTTAGGCCACGCCCTGCTGTGTGGGCGGCGCTACGCGTGGTCGATTCCCTTCTCGAACGGGCCGTGCGACTGCTGTTCTTGTTCGGGAAGAGACGGAGGGTCACCGTGGCCACCGGAACCATCAAGAAGGTCATCGCCGATCGCGGCTTTGGCTTCATCACCGCCGATGACGAGAAGGACTACTTCTTCCATCGCGGCGCCCTCGACTCATCGATGGACTTCGACCGCCTTGTCGGCGGGGAGCGGGTCGAGTTCGAGATCGAGGCAAGCCCCAAGGGGCCGCGCGCCGGCCGGGTCCACGCCGCCTGATCGGCCGACCCGTCGCGCAAACGAACGAAGCGCTCCATCCGCCCGGATGGGGCGCTTCTTGATTCCCGGCCGCCGCCACCCTCGGTGACCGGGACCGAAAAGGGTCTAGCATCCGGCCGTGATGCTTGCCCAACTTGCCGGCCGGATCCCGCACCGGGTCGATCGACGCCGGGTCATCGAGATCGGGCTGGCGTCGATCGTGGCCCTTGCCGCCGGGACCCTGGCGATCGCCATCCTCGAAGGTCCCCCGGTCGGCCTCCTCGACGCATCGCCCGTCTTCCTCGTCGCCGTCGTGGCCGTCGCCGCCCGCTACGGCACGCTGCCGGCGCTGCTGACAGGCGTCGGCGCCTTCCTGGTCTACGACCTGCTCTTCACGGACCCACGCCTGAACCTCGCGGTCTCGGACCCGCGCGAGTGGCTCGACCTGGTCCTGCTCCTCGTCGTCGCCCTGGCGGTCGGGCGGCTGGCCTCACTGGGCGCCCGCCGGGCCGACGAGGCAAGCAGGCTCGCCCGCGAGGCCCAGGCCCTGTTCGCGGTCAGCCGTCTGCTGTCGACGACTAGCCTGGAGGACTCGGCACCGGCCATCGTCGAGCGGCTGGCTCGGGATGCGGTGATGGACCGGGTCTGGATCGGTCGGG
The DNA here is from genome assembly GCA_039931975.1 of Chloroflexota bacterium. Taxonomy (GTDB): domain Bacteria; phylum Chloroflexota; class Limnocylindria; order Limnocylindrales; family CSP1-4; genus Chersky-267. The sequence goes on from JBDTQW010000099.1 coordinate 5,376, forward strand.
TCGCCGGCACCCGGGAGCGGACGATCGCCGACACCGAGGCCGGCACACCTGCGCCGGCTGCGCTCACGGTATCCACCCTGGTCCGGACGCCGGGCGACGAGCCCAGTCGCTGGGTCCGCTCGCACGTCCCGGCGAACGAGCGGCCGGCGGGTCAGGACCCCAGCGTGGCGCGGTCGGTTGCGCTGTTCCGTGTCCGGATGGAGGCCGACGGCACGGTTCGGGGCTCAGTCTGGGCCAGCCGCGCCAGGACCGCCGGGGATCCGGCCCGTGAGGAGACCCGCCTGTTGGCGCTCGCCGCCGACCAGATCGGCCAGGCCATGCGCCGTGAGCAGCTCGCCGCCGAGGCCACCGAGGCCGAGGTCGCGAGGCGCGGTGAAGCGGCGAAATCGGCTCTTCTGGATTCGGTCTCGCACGACCTGCGCACGCCGCTGGCCAGCATCCGGGCGGCCGCCGGCAGCCTCATCGATCCGGCCGTGACCTGGACCGCTGAGGAGCGACGTGCGACGGCGACCGGCATCGACGCCGAGGCCGAGCGGCTCGATCGCCTGGTCACGAGCGTCCTCGACCTGAGCCAGATCGAGGGCGACAGCCTTCACCCGGACCTCGAGGTGTTCGATCTGGCCACGATCGTCGAACCGGTCGTCGAGCGCGTCCGGCCGATCGCCGGCGGACGACCGATCGAGGTCGCCATCCCGGACGACCTGCCGCCGGTCCGCGTCGACGCGGTCCTGCTCGACCAGGTCGTGACCAACCTGCTCGAGAACGCCGTCCGCTACGCGCCGGCACCGGCGCCGATCCGGGTCGTCGCCCGTTCGATCGACCCCGGCGCAGTCGAGCTCGTCGTCGAGGACGGCGGGCCGGGCGTCCCGTCCGGTGCGGAGGCCCACCTCTTCGACAAGTTCTATCGCGTGGGTCGCCGCGGCGAGGGCTCGCGGCGCGGGCTGGGGATCGGCTTGAGCGTCGTCCTGGGGATGGTCGAGGCGATGAAGGGCAGCGTTCGCGCGGAGACCAGCGGGCTCGGCGGCCTCGCGGTGCGGATGGTCCTGCCGGCCGCGCCGGCGCCGCCGCTCGATGCGCAGGCCGGGCCCGGCGTCGAGGCCGAAGCCCAAGCCCGAGCCGCCTCCGCCCAACGGACCGAGCCGGCGACGGCAGACCGCCCCGGGCCATGACCGGCGAGCGGGCCGGGGGCGGTGCCCATCTCCTGTTCGTGGAGGATGACGAACCGACGCGCAAGGCGGTCACGACCAACCTCGAGGCACACGGCCACCGCGTCGTCGAGGCGGGCTCGGTCGCGGACGCGTTACGACGCTGGGAGGCGGCTCGCCCCGACCTGATCGTGCTCGACCTGGGACTGCCGGACCGCGACGGCCTGACCGTGGTCCGTCGAGTCCGGCGCGATGCCACCACGCCGATCCTGATCCTGTCGGCGCGGGCCGAGGAGAAGGACAAGGTGGCCGCCCTCGAGGCCGGCGCGGACGATTACGTGACGAAGCCGTTCGGTATGGCCGAGCTTCGGGCGCGGATCGCCGCCGTGCTCCGCCGGGCCGGCGGACCCGCGGCCGACCCGACTGGGATCGTTTCGCTTGGGCCGGTCGTGCTCGACGTCGGACGTCATGCGGTCAGCGTCGCCGGCCTGCCCGTCGACCTGACCCCGCGCGAGTACGAGCTGCTCAAGGTCATGCTCGGCCAGCCGGGTCGGTTGCTCACCAGGGGCCGCCTGCTGCGGGCGGTGTGGGGCGATGCCTACTCCGACGAGGGCCACTACCTCCATGTCTACATCAGCCGGCTGCGGCGCAAGCTGGCCGCCGCCGACCCTTCCGGCCGAGCCCGCGACCTGATCGTCGCCGAGCCCGGAGTCGGCTATCGGATCCGCGACCCGGAGGACGATCACTCGCCGAATTGAGGCGGCGTTGAGCGCCGACGGTCACCTGGGACCGGTCGGCCTCTTGGGCCCCGAGCGTACGTTTGAGACATGGCCATCACGGACGTCACCCGGTTCCCGGGCGCCAGCGCTCCTGATCCGAACGAATCGGACCTCCAGGAGATCGTCGCAGCGATCGGCCTGGTGTCCGGCGGCGTTGCCCGACGGGTCCGCATCTCCGGCCTGCGCCGGCCCGAGGCGGTCGCCGGCGTGGGCGTGGCCCGTGCCCAGGAGGCCGGACTGCGGTTCGTCCTCGAGCCAAACGAGACCGGCGGCTTTACGGTCATGATCGGCCGCGAGCCCGCAGGGAGCGGCCAGGTCGCATGAAGGTGTTCTGGCGCGACGATGAGTACGACGTCCTGTTCCAGGCCTATCCGCCGGATCGCGCCAAGGCTCCGACGATGATCGAGTCCCGCTCGATCGCCCGCCGGCTCGGGCGGAGTACCGGCTCGGTCCGGTCGCAGTGGGACGACGCGCGGTCGGTGGTCTGCGGCAACAAGAGCGCGGCGAGTCGGGCGCTCCGGGACTACCTGGCGCGTGGTGGCTTCGTCAGCAACGTGCCGGGCTGACGGTCCCCGCGATCACCACCGGTCGGCGAGGTAGGCCGCATCGCGGCTCACGCCGTACAGCGTCGCCGACGCCTGGTCGTGCAGCCACGGCAGGCCGAGGAAGGACAGGCCGGGGACCTCGCTGATGCCCCGGCTGTGGCAGGGCGCTCCCTGTTCGTCGAAGATCGGCAGGTCGATCCAGCCAAAGTCGAGCCGGTAGCCACTCGTCCAGATCACCGTGGAGACACCCTCGGCCTCGAGGTCGAGATCGAGGACCTCCGGTGGCTCGAAGTCGAACGGTTCGCGGTCGTCCGGCGGAGCGTCGATCCCGGCCTGCGCGATGAACGTGTCGATGACCGGTTGGAGCCGTTCCCCAAAGAACGCGTCGGCGAATGCCAGGCTGCTCGACAGGCCGGGTGCGCAGCGGACCCGTTCGCCGTCCGCGGCGTCGACGTGACCGGCCAGCCGAATCCCGTCGGCAGCGAACTGGCGCAGGTTGGTTTCGTGTCCGCCGTCGTGCCCGGATAGATGCGGGACAGCAGCAAATCGCAGTCGCGGATCCGGCAGCGTCGCGACCGTCGGCAGCGACAGGCCGTAGTCCGCTCCGCGCGTCACCACCTGCTTCAGCCACTCGAAGATGTCACGACCGCGATAGCGCCGGGGCAGGCGCCCACAGCGTCCGACGGCCAGGATGACCTGGCGACCCCGACCGTGGAGCTCCTCGGCGATCTGGACGCCGGACTGGCCGGAGCCGACGACGAGCACTCCACCCGGTGGCAACGCAGTCTCGTTCCGATAGGCGTGCGAGTGGAGCTGGACGATCCGTTCGGGAAGATCGGCGGAGACCGCCGGGATCCTCGGGACGTGGTAGCCGCCCGTCGCAACGATGACCTGACCGGCAATCACCGTGCCGCGATCGGTTTCGAGATGGAAGCCGCCGCCGGGTTGATCGGAGCCGGTCAGTCGGAGCACCGCAGTCCCGAGCTCAACCGGCGCGTCGATGATCTCGGCATAGCGGGCGATCCGGGCGACGATCTCATCGCGGGTCATGAACGCGTCGGGATCGGGGCCGTCATACGCGAATCCCGGCAGTGCGGCACCCCAGTTCGGGCTCACGAGGCGGAATTCGTCCCAGCGGTCCTGCCAGCCGCCTCCGACGCGGACGCGACGATCGAGGACCACGTGCTCCCGCCCCGCCTGGCGGAGCAACGAGCTGATCGCCAGGCCTGCCTGGCCGCCCCCGACCACCACGGTCTGGACCGACTTCGGCAGTCCGCCCTCGCTCATCGGCCCCTCCGTCCGGCTGTCAACTGGCCTCGTCAGGGCGAGGCTAACCGGCCAGGAAGGCCCTGACCTGGCCGCCGACCTCGCCGGGCTCGTCGAACCAGGGTACGTGGCCGGCGCCGTCGATGAGCTTCAAGGTCCCATGCGGCAACGCTTCGAGCACGCGCTGCCATACCTCGACGGTGCCCACCGGATCCGCCGTGCCGTAGACCATCAGGGTCGGCTGCTCGATCCGACCCAGCTCAGCTGAGCCCACGGTCAGGCCCGGTCGCCAGCCCGACCGCCAGCTGACGATCGAGCGGACCATCGCGCGCTCTGCCCGCATCGGCCCGATCTCGCGACTCGACGCCAGGGCCCACGCGATGAACTCGTCCGGGATCCGACCGTCGGCGAGGCTCGCGCCGTGGCCGTTGCCTTCCAGGATCGAGCGCAACCTGGCGGCGTTGTCGGGCACACGGACCATGACCGCACCGATCGGCGAGGCGATGATCCTGATGATCTTCGGAAGCTCGACCTCGGCGACCACCGGGCCACCCCCAAGCAGGACTACCCGGCCGACCCGGGACGGATAGCGTTGGGCCATGCGGAGCGCCCAGAGGTCACCGATCGAACCGCCGACAACGTGGACGCGGTCCACGCCGAGCGCCTCGATGACGCCGCGCGACAGGTCGGCGATGACGGTCGCGT